>NZ_JBFELV010000127.1:0-12102 GCF_041551955.1 Desulfosarcina sp. | reverse complement strand
TACAAAATCGTTGCCCGCCATATCCTTGACCTTGACGTACAGGGTTTCTTTAATTTCCGTGCTCATGGCTATTTCCTTTCATTATCTATCAGTTGCTCCAAAGCGATGATGGATCGATCATCGGTTCGCATGTGTGTCTAAACCGGCATGTTGCCATACAGTTCAGGTGGTGGATGACGAAGCCCCTCTATCCATGTTTCGGGAAAGGCCCCGTGGCCGTTGGCCGCCCCCAGCAGGGCGCCCAGCACCGCGCCCCGGCCGGCGTTGTCGCCACCCAGGTTGGTGTTGGCGACCAGGCCCTGGGCCACGTCGTCGTGATATTTCAACGCCAGGTAGGCGGTGGCCGGCAGTGCATCTTCCACGTAGCAGGCGCTGCTGAGGCGTCGGCCCACGACGATTTCATCGGAATCGTCAAGCCATCGCATCAACGGGTGGCCCAGCAGCGGGTTGTCCTGCCGCCGGACCTTCTCGGCAATTACGTCGACGATGTCTTCACCGGCCAGAACGGGAAGCAGTACATCGAGAAGCAACTCACCGGCCGCCTGCATGCGCGCGCCCAGATGGGTGTGGCCGAGATGGTCGAAGGCCGCCCACCTGGCCTGTTCGGGGTCGTCGGCGAAAAAAACGGCCAGCGGAATCATACCGATAATGCCGCTGATGTGTTTCTCAACCACCCCGCAGGCCCGGGGCGGCTTTCCGGAGGCATAGTGGTTAAAAAAATGACGGTGGTACTCCTCCACATAAGTATCCCTGTGACTGCCGGGGGTGGTCATGAAAGCGATGTAGTCGGCCAGGTAAGCATCGCCGTCATAGCCATCGTTTTCTTGAAGGTGGTTGAGCAACAGCGTGCAGAGCTTCAGATTCAACGTGTTTTCACCGGCCTTTAGAAACTGGTGGTAGTGCACACCGGGGCGCCCCCAGAACCGGCCCTGGTCGTGAAGGATGTCAGCCTTGGCGTTGACCGGCGTGAATGCGGAGCGCCACAAGATGCTGTCAGGGTGCGGATCTTTCGGGGCCAGGTAGCCGGTCACGCGACCGTAATCCCGTGCCAGTGCCTGTCGATCGTAGTACCAGTGCACCGGCATGGCCAGTGCATCGCCAATGTACATACCCAGGATTGCCCCTTTCTTCCGGGATTGATTGTCGGTTGAAGTGACCATGAAGACTCCTTGCCCTAAAGACCGGTTATTTGAACGTCCGCAGCGCCCCCATGCCCCCATCCACCGCAATCACCTGGCCGGTAACCCATGAGGATGAATCCTCGAGCAGAAATGTCGCCGCAGCCGCGATATCCCCTGGATTTCCAAATCGTTTGAGCGGATGTCGATCCGCAGCAGCGGATCTTTTACCGTCATCGGAAAGCAGTGTTTTGGCAAGATTGGTGTCGGTCAGCGACGGAGCGATGGCGTTGACCCGGATCTTCGGGGCGAACTCGGCAGCCAGCGAGCGGGTCAAGCCCTCCAGGGCCCCCTTGGCACTGGCAATCGAGGCGTGAAAGGGCATGCCCGTTGCCACCGCCACCGTACTGAACAGGACGATGGATGCCGTATCGTCCGCCTTTTTCAAGCCCGGCAGGCAAGCTTGAATGGCCTTGACGGCGCCGAGGAGGTTAATCTGAAAATCGGCAAGGAAGTCGGCTTCCTTGAGGCGGTGGAATGGCCGCAGTCGGATGGAGCCCGGGCAGTAAACCAGGCCTTGAATCCTGTCTGGAAAACTGCCTGCATCAATCTCGCCCCGGGTTACGTCAGCCTGCAGGTGGGTCACCCCGGCCAGCTCAGCCACACTGCCCGCTGACCGGGAAACCACCACGACCCTGAAGTTTTCGGTCGCCAGGCGGCGTGTAATTTCCAGCCCGATACCCGACGTACCGCCAACCACAACAAACGCCGCTGAATTCATTTTTCATTCTCCATGTGTAGGTTATGACGCATCCTTTCCTGAAGCAGATGCCGCTTCAGGACGCTGCCGAGTTCAAACCGGCATGCATCGATGCTTGAGTATTGGTATCCCGCCACCAGCTGTCCCTGTTCGTATACATCCACCGCCGGTGTACATGCGGCGAGGGCAAAGAGTGCATTGACGATGACATCATGGCTGTCGACCCTGCTGGCCACCAGTACCCCGGCATCTGAAAGGCCGGGTTCATGGGTGTCGACGGCTTGGCCGCCCATCATCTGGTGACGCACACTGGGGGGCAGATAGAAGGCCAGGCATTTCGTCGGCACCGGCACTTCTTCGACCAATCGGTTGAAAAAAGCTTTTTCACCCGGCAGCAGCTGCTGAAAGGTAACCATAGCGCCAGGCATCAGGTACGGCTGCATTCGGATTAGCATGTCCCGAAGCATCGACTGCCAGCCGGCCACGATCTCCGA
This sequence comes from Desulfosarcina sp., assembly GCF_041551955.1. Classification (GTDB taxonomy): domain Bacteria; phylum Desulfobacterota; class Desulfobacteria; order Desulfobacterales; family Desulfosarcinaceae; genus Desulfosarcina. Next base: position 9,730 of record NZ_JBFELV010000127.1, on the reverse strand, counting down.
TGGGCCCGAACCGGCCCGCTGCTCGATGGTCTGTGCCAGTTTTCGGTTCAGATCTGTCTCGGTAGGTGCCATACGTTTGAAAACCTCCCCGCCTCGAATAGGAGACCAGCTACATCCCTCCGACAGCCGGCACAAAGGCCACACGATCACCCTCTGACAACCGGAAATCGAGACCGGACCGCCTGCCATTTACAAACACCGTGGCGATCTTTTTCTCGGGGACTTTTACCTGTTCAATTAATTGGCCGACAGTGGCGTTATTTTCGCTGAGAATTATGGCCTCGTGCCGGTCGTGCCGGCAGGAGTCTTCATTGGAAAGCGTTGCAAAGCATTTTACATTGATCTTCATGGTTCACCTCATAGGTTGCAGAATCGATCTTTAGTGATGAATTCTGTACCTAACGGTAGTCACCGGCTTGAAATCTTCAAGGCGCACCCGGACCGAACGGGTCGGCCAGACTGGCAGTCAACAGAATTACAAAAATCCGTTTTTATTATAAAAAAATAGCCACTGCGGAGACTGACGGTGGGTTTAGCCTATCACTGCATGACCAAAAGACTGCTTGTTTGAATGCCGATCGTTGTCACCATGAGTGGAAAAAACATCGCTATTCCCACGTGGGTGACAGCAAATAAATTGTGCGCTAAGGTTGTTTTTGGGTTTTGTTGAAGTCTGGAACTGTCTCGATTCAGGCGGGTTGGATGAGGCATCCAGACATTCCCGGGATCGGTATTTGATCGACAGTTACCGCATAACACTCCAACAGGAAGGTTGAAATGCCCGAAGACATAAGAAACCGATCAGCGATCAACCATGCGGATGTCACCGCACTGAACTTCGTCCGATCATCCGTGCCCTTTGTGTTCAGGAGGCATTTCAGGCAGGGCCTTCGCTCGCACATCATGGAGATTCTGGACCCGTCCGACGTGGAAGTCGAGCAGACCGGGAAGATGATTGCCGATGTGAGGTGCTTTCCAAAAGCCAGGCCGCGCCGAATGTTTCGTATTTTCCGGGCTCGTCTGAAAACCCTCGAAAACGCGCTGATAGAAATCGGCCGGGTCAAAATCGTCGAACGCTACCTGGCACCCGATTTCATGGCTCGTTCCACTGAGTGCATCGTGGATTATCAGCGACCCGAAGGCCGTGACCTGATGCTGTGCGGATTCCAGGAATACGTCGCGGGTGAGATTTTGGACCCGTGGACCCTTCTCGGCGCGGGCGACCTGTTGCCGGCGCTGTACGAGGCCTTTCGTGGCCAGGACAGCCCATTGACCTTATCCAAAAGCCTATGGATTGAAGCGGTCAGGCAAAAAGGATCGCACTTCATCGAAAAAATAAAACTGATGATCAGCGAAGCCGGACACATCCCCGACCTGGCCGGAGCGGGCAATCTGATCATCACCGTTAACGGCGGCATCCGCCTGGTGGATATCAACAACATTTCTGGCGTTTCCCTCGACCCTTCAATCGATCTGGACGAGAAAGGCTACCCCGTATGCGACAAGTCCATCGAGGCGCTCTCCCTGATCGAAGAAAAAATCCTCGGTAGACCGGTCGACATGGAAGAGGACATTTACAAGCACTTCCTCCATCCAAAGCGCCAGAAAGCGCTCAAGGCAAAGGAGGCATTGTTTTGGAGGGGAAGCGTCGGCAGTTGAGCCGAAGATTCTTAATCGATTGGAAATGTATGAAGGTTTGGGCATCGGTTTTTTTCGACCGATGTGTGATCGGACTGGATCAGGATTTTAAATGGGATTCACCGTCGTCCCTGGCTGTGTCATAACCCTCCGGAGTAAGAAAAGCGCTGCTTTTAAGCGTGTTCATGTCGATCAGGCCGCATGCAAACAACGTCTTGACTGCCTCCAAGGTTTCACTTGGCGCCAAGGGAAGTGCAGCGACCACGTCACTGATATCCAAGATTCCCGGTGGTCCGGTATAGTCCCACTCCTTGGCCAGCAAAGCCAGTACCTGTTGTTCAGCGGCCGTCGGCATGGTCGACACCTATATCTTCATTCCCAGCAAGAGCCGCACGATCCCCGCCAGCACCAGCATCCCGGCCATCCCGCCGACAAACAGACCGGCAAACCACAGCCACTGGCGCTGTTTTTCAGTAAGCCGGATCATGTTCGTGGGAGGCCTTGCCGCGGAACACCCAGAAGCAATAACCGGTGTAGGCCAGAATGCAGGGCAGCAGGAACACCGTTCCCAGCAGCAGCAGCGATTGGGATTCGGGCGCGGCAGCCGCATCCCACAGGGTCACTTTGAAGGGCACCAGCCAGGGCCAGGTGCTGATCCCAATGCCGAGGTAGTTCATTAAAAAAATGCCCAGGGTAAGAAAAAAAGGCCGGTATTCCCGCTCAGTGCGCAGATCTCGCCAAAGCATGACGAAAAAGACCACTGACAGGATCGGCATGGGCTGCAGGAAATAGAAGTTGGGCAGGCTGAACCACAGCGCTTTGATGTCGCTGTTCATCATGGGCATGATCAGGCTGACCAGGCCCATGAACAGGGCCACGTAAAGCAACACGTAGCGGGCAGACTTTCGTGCCCAGTCCTGGGTATCGCCTTCGGTCTTCATGATCGTCCAGGTGGCGCCCAGCAGGGCGTAGCCGGTCACCAGGGCGGCACCCGTCATGACGCTGAAGGCATTCAGCCAGTCGAAGGCGCCTCCGCCAAAATTGCGGCCGTCCACGGCGATGCCGTGAACAAAGGTACCCAGCACCATGCCCTGCATGAAGGTGGCCACCAGTGAGCCGAAGTGAAAGGAGTAGTCCCAGATGCGCCGTGATTTGCCGGTGGCCTTGAAGCGGAACTCGAAGGCCACCCCGCGGAAAATCAGCCCCAGCAGCATGAGGATGATGGGGATGTAAAATGCAGGCATGAGTATGGCGTAGGCCAACGGAAAGGCGGCGAACAGCCCGCCGCCGCCCAGCACCAGCCAGGTCTCGTTACCGTCCCAGAACGGGGCGATGGAGTTCATCATGCGGTCCCTGCAGGCGTCCGTGGGGGCAAAGGGAAACAGGATGCCCACACCCAGGTCGAAGCCATCCAGCAGGACATACAGAAAAATGGCCGTGCCGATCAGCGAATACCAGACAAGTGGCAAGTCCAGAAAACTCTCGAAACTAAACATCTTTCCCTCCTGTCCCGGCAGCCAGGTCAGTGACCAGGGGCGGCTGCTTCACGCCGTGGCTTCCATAGGTATCGTCTTCGGTGGTTTCCGGCCCCTTGCCGATGAGTTTCAGAATGTAATAGGCACCAGCGGTGAAGACCAGGCCGTAGGTGATCACAAACGCGGCCAGGGAGATGGCGATGGGTCCTGCGGCCACGGGGGAAATGGTGTCCGACGTGCGCAATACGTTGAACACGATGTAAGGCTGCCGGCCCACCTCGGTGACGAACCAGCCGGCCACCACGGCCACGAAACCCGCCGGCGTCATGGCCACGCACCACAGGTGAAACCAGCGTGTGGTAAAAAGCTGTTTTTTAAAGTGGAGCACCAGCGCAATCAGGCCGGTGACGATCATCAGCATACCCAGCCCCACCATGATGCGGAAGGTCCAGAAGACCATGGCCACGGGCGGCCGGTCTATTCTGGCCCAGGACTTGAGCCCTTTCACCTCACCGTCGAGGTCATGGGTGAGGATTAAGCTGGATAATTTGGGGATGGTGATCTCAAAGCGGTTGCGCTCCTCGATCTGGTCCGGCCAGGCGAAAAGCCGCAGGCCGGCACCTTTTTCCGTTTCCCAGATGCCCTCCATGGCCGCCACCTTGGCCGGCTGGTGTTTGAAGGTGTTCAGCCCGTGCAGGTCGCCGAAGACAAGCTGCATGGGTGCCACGAAAATGGCCATGATCATGGCCATGCCCAGCATGATCCGGGCGTGTTTCACGTGCAGGCCCCGCCACAGGTAATACCCGCCGATGCCGCCGACCACGAAGGCCGTGGTCAGGTAGGCCCCGGTAACCATGTGGATCAATCGGTACGGAAAGGATGGATTGAAAATCACCTGAATCCAGTCGGTCGGGTAGAGCAGTCCGTCGGCACCCTCGCGAAAACCGGTCGGTGTCTGCATCCAGCTGTTGGCGGACAGGATCCAGAAAGCCGAAATCAGAGTGCCCGCCGCCACGATCACTGTGGCGGCAAAGTGCATCCGCTTGCTCACCCGGTTCCAACCGAAGAGCATGATGCCCAGAAACGAGGCTTCCAGGAAAAAGGCCGTGAGCACTTCATAGCCCAGCAACGGCCCCAGCACATTGCCCACCTTGTCGGCAAACACCGACCAGTTGGTGCCGAACTGGTAGGAGAGCACCACACCGGTAACCACACCCATGCCGAAGGTCACGGCAAAGATCTTGACCCACATGCGGTAAATCTGCTCGTACAGCGGGTTGCCTGTTTTGAGCCAGCGCCATTCCACCACGGCCAGCCAACTGGCCAGGCCGATGGTAAACGCCGGAAAAGTGATGTGGTAGGCCACAGTAAAGGCAAACTGGGCACGGGCCAGGAATACGGGATCAAGGTCGGAAAACATGTATTTACCTCGATAGGCGATAAAGAGTTGTCATTGGCAGGGAGCAATCATTCAGCGTTAATAATAAAGTGTCTGCCGGCAAAGTCAAGCCGAAGGAAGACCGGCAGCGGCAGGCGAACGAACGGCGGGCATCGGATCAGGTGCCGGGTGCCGGATCTGCTGCGGTCCGACCCCACGATCAGGCGATCAAACCGCCGCCATCCACATCCAGGACGATACCGGTGATAAATCCGTTGGTCATCAGCATCAGCGCGGCATCGGCGATGTCTTTCGGCCGGCCTACGCGTCCCACCGGCAGACGCTCGGCAATGGCCGTGAACATCCCTTCCCGGGCCGTTTCCGGCATCTTCAGGTAGGCGCCGGTACCGGCGGTCATGCCCGGAGAAATCACGTTGACCCGCACCGGGGCCAGGTCCTTGGCCAATGCTCGGCCCATGGCTTCCACGGCGGCGTTGACCGACGCCAGCACGGCGTCGTTCTGCCCGGGCCGCCGGCTTAAAATACCGGAGAATAACGTGATCGACCCTTCGGGATTGATCCGGGCGTATTTGGCGCACAGGTATGGCCCCCAAAACTTGCTCTGCATGGTCGACATGCCCTCGGCCAGGGGCATTTCCCGCAGGGTGCCGGTTTTCACCGAACTGCCGGGAATCACCAGGTGGTCGACGGCGCCCAGCCTCTCGAACAAGTCCGAGACCGATGTCTCGTCCGTGGTGTCCACCACCTGCCAGTGAACGTCACCGCCGATCTTCGCAGCAGCGGCTTTCAGCTTGTCCTGGCTTCGGCTGGCAATCACCACCCGGGCACCGGACCGTGCGGATGCTTTGGCCACGGCCAGCCCCATACCCGAACTGCCGCCGATGACGACGACCGTTTTAAGCTTAAGTGCATTGCTCATGGTTCACCTCGAAAATGCCATTTAATCTGATATCGCATGTTCAAGATAATGCCGTCCCATCGATTTGTCAGGGTCACCATGCAAGCCTGATCGCTATCGGGGAAGCGCCCGGACCCCACCGGCGATGAAGGCATCGGTGTCCCACGCCGATCGTGGGGCAGTGGCCCCGAAGCGCACCAGCACCAGTTTTTTAGAGGGTATCACGATGACCTTCTGCTCCTGAAACCCTTGGGCGGCATAGGCATCCAGGGGGTCACGGGGCCACAGTCGGTTGCCGGGTCGACAGCCCCTGCGCTGCCTTTCGGCCACGGCACCGCCGGTGGATGCGAGGGCGGCGGGAGGCCTGCACCGGCTTTAAAAAAGGTTTGTTCACGAAGCGATGCCTCCGTGGCGCCGGCCAGCAGGGTGCAGCCGCACCCCTGGGGGAAAATTGCCTTGGACCGAAACACCTTGAACGCCGTTGCAGTAACCGATTGGCCCACCGTGTCGATATCCCAGCTGACCAGTTTGGCCAGCGGGTTGACCGGCTTGATATCTTCGGCAAAAACCACCTGCGGATCCCGTTTGGACGGGAAGGTGCTGGTACACAGGTATTTGGCTACATAGCCGGTACCAATGGGCATGGCCTGGGCCAGGAACCACACGACGGCAACCGCCAGACCGATCGACAGCACACCCGTGACGGCCAGAATGCGTCTCCCGCCTCGCTTCATGTCAGATCCTTTTCATCGTTTGGAGGATTGAATCATCTGGTCTAATTGGTGAAGAAACCGCGAGCGGTCCTTTTTCTGAAATGGCGGCGGCCCCCCGGTTATTGTTCCGGCTTCACGCAGACCGGACATGAGCTCGCGCATGGCCATGGCCTGGCCGATGTTCTCTTCGGTGAAGGACCGGCCGGTGGGGCCGATCACCCGGGCGTGCTTGCCGATACATCGGTGGGCCAGCGGGATGTCGGCCGTGACCACGATGTCGTCTGCTGAGACTTGCCCGACGATCCAGTCATCCGCCGCATCGAAGCCGCCTTTGACGACCACCAGCGTCGATGTGCCCGGATCGGGGATGCTCATCCGGGAATTGGCAACAAAGGTCACGGCCAGCCCATAGCGCCTGGCCACTTTGCAGACCTCCTGCTTGACCGGGCAGGCATCGGCGTCGACGTAAATTGTCGGCAAATCAACCTTCCTTTGGAATTACGCTGAATCAACGGCGTCAGCGGTTCATAGCGTGGCTTTTAAAATCGACAAAGCCATCAAACCGATCCCAACCATACAAAACTAGAGAATTGGTGCAATGCCAATTTGTACGAAGCCATTTTTATTACAGGGGCCCGGCGTAACGATTGCGGCGGCGCAAAAACCTTAACACTTGAAAATGGTTATGCATATCTCCAAACTTGCACTTTTTTTTGGATCTGTTTATACTCCGTCGCAATCCGCTCACTGCCGCCGGAATGGCAACTTGAAGAGACAGGAGGTCTGCCATGGAGCTGCTGCCCAATAGTAACATGAGGCTCCCTGGAAAAGCCCAACCCATCAACCGCTTCATTGAGCACCAAGTGGAGAAAACCCTTGAACCTTGATCACACGCACGTCGCCGTCATAGGGGCCGGCGTTGCCGGGCTGACGGCTGCCGACGCGTTGGCCGGCTGGGGGGTGCGCGTATCTTTGTTTGAGAAAACGCCCTTTCTCGGCGGCCACGCCATCCAACTCAATTGCAAGGCCACCGAGACCTGCGTCAAATGCGGCGCCTGTGTGGCCGAAGACAAACTGCGCCGTACCACCCGACACCCCAATGTCGAAATCCATGCCGGGACGCAGATCGAAGCAATCAGCGGACGGCCCCCCTATCAGATCGCTTACCGCACTCATTCGCCGCTGGTGAATGCAGACCAGTGCGACGGGTGCGGTATCTGCTTCCAAAAATGTCCGGTTCCCGGGGCCATAATGCAGGGGCGGGCCCCGCGTGTAGGGCCGTACGTGGCCATTCGACGGGACCTGTGCCGATACTTCGACAATGCCGCCTGCAGCCTGTGCAGGGATGCCTGCCCGCAAGGCGCCATCAGCCTGTCTGCCCGGGCACAGGCGGGGACGATGCAGGCGGACGCCATCTTCCTGGCCACCGGTTTTTCGCCCTACAATCCAAGCGACAAGCCTTATGGCTATGGCCAGTTCCCGAATGTCATCACCAGCCTGGATGCCGAACGGCTGATGCGCGAGCATGCCGTGATGAAACGCCCGTCGGACGGTGGGACGGCCGGACGCATCGCTTTTGTTCAGTGCGTGGGAAGCCGGGACGCCCAGTTGGGCCATCCCTGGTGTTCGAAGATATGCTGCGGGTCGTCGCTGAGAATGGCGCGGCTGATTCAATCCCGCCAGAAAGATGCGCAGATCACCTTCTTCTATATAGATGTGCAGACGTTTGGAAACGATTTTCAGTCCTTTTACCGGAGCGCCCGCGAGGACATAAAGATGATCAGGGCCATCCCCGGCGACATCTTGCGAACCGGTACGGATGAATTGGAAGTCGTCTACTTCGACCCGGAAAGCAGCGCGTCCAGGGAATTGGTATTTGACATCGTGGTGCTGTCGGTGGGCCTGATTCCGGCCGGAGACAATGGACGCATGGCCCGGATACTGGACTGGACCGCAGATGAAAGCGGGTTTATGCCGCCCCACGGCAGCAGCCGCCAACCGGCACCGGCGGGAATATTTTCAGGCGGTGCGGCAACGGGCCCCATGTCGATCGCCGAAAGTGTGAGCAGTGTGGAAAAGGCTGTCTTTGACATGGTCCGGTACCTGACGGCATCATAAAAAAGGTCGGTCTTCTGGGTGTGGCTGTCTCCCTCTTGCCAACGCCAGGGTTCTATTCAGCTGAGAAATTTTCGACATGGATCAAAAAACGAATACCGACATGCGGAGAAAAGGCTCACGGTCGCCGGAGGTAATGATTTTCGGCAGCGGTGCCTGCGCACAGAAGATTGCCGCCAATCTGCACGGCCATGGCATCCATGCCTGGCTGGCGGCAAGGGAGGAGTCACCCCCTAAAGCCGGCCGCGGCGACCGACTGCATTGGCTAACCGGTATCGAACTGTCCAACTGCCGCGGATTCGCCAAGAATTTTGACCTGAGGCTGAAACGGGGGAATTTATATTTTGATCAACACGTGCCGGCCATTGTCCTTGCCGAAGATGACAATCCCTCCCCCAACTATACGCCCTATGGACTCGAACCGACCCCCCGGGTGCTGTCCATCTCTGCATTGGAAGAGAAATGGCGCCGGGCGTCAACGCAAGAGCTGTTTGGCAACGAGGCCCGAATCGTGTTTCTCTGTGGCTGGGGAAACGACACCCATCCGGCAGTTGCCCACCGGATGCTGACTTGCTGCCTCAACCTGCAGCGCGAATCCTGGGCAACCACTGTCTTTATGACTGGCAACCTCAAGGTAGCCGCCAACGGCGCGGAAGCGCTGGTTTATGAAGCCAAACGCGCCGGCGCCATTTTTCTGAAATTCACCGATGATTATCCAAGCATTCAAACGCTGGCGGAAGGTTGTTTTAAAATTGACTGTCTGGATGAACTGACCCGCACGGCCTTTCAACTCAGTGCCGATTGGATGGTCGTGGATGAGACCATCGGGCCGGGCCGACACCTGGATGCGTTGGCGCACAAACTGGCGATCAGCCAGGAGGACCGTGGGTTTGCCCAGAGCGACAATGTCCATCGCTTAAGCAACGCCACCAATCGCCGCGGCGTTTTCGTGGCCGGTGGTTCCCGGGGGATTCTATCCGAAGACGAACAGCTGGCCGACGCTGATCAGGCCTCCTTGAACGTGATGGCCTTCCTGCAGGATCTTGACCTCGAAACCCTGCCAGGGGTTGAGATCGTTCGCGGCCGGTGCGTCCGATGTCTAACCTGTCATCGGCTGTGCCCCCACAAGGCCATTGACATCGGGTTGCACATGTCGGTGGTGACCGAGGCCTGCCAGAGTTGCGGCATATGTGTAGCAGGCTGCCCGGCCCGGGCCATCGAGATGGATGGGATGCGGATCGGCGAAGACGTATATCGACAGTTGCGGAAACCCGCGGCAGAAAAAGACATTCTGGCTGACCCACCCCAGGTCATGGTGTTCGGCTGCGCGCGATCAGCCGGCCAAGCCCTTGCGCTGTCCCGCCAAGCAGGCCATTTTCTGCCCGAGGCCGTTCAGTTTGTCGAAGTGCCCTGCGGCGGGACGGTTTCCAGCCACGACCTGCTGGCGGCCTTTGACGCCGGTGCAGATGGCGTGATGCTCTGCACCTGCCAT
>NZ_JBFELV010000126.1:0-12132 GCF_041551955.1 Desulfosarcina sp. | reverse complement strand
CCCGCCTACATCGGGCCAGGTGTTCATCTTTGGCGAAAATACCACCGGCAAGACCCCCGAGAAGATGTGCCGGCGCGGGTTGTCGCGCACCTTCCAGATCCCCATTCCCTTTCCCAAGATGACCGTGCTGGAAAACGTGATGACCGCGGCCATCTTCGGCAACCGGCCGGGAACGATCAAGGACCCGGCGGCCCACAGCCGCAAGATGCTCGAATTCGTCGATTTTCCCATCGACGAAGACACCATCAGCGAGCAGCTCAATACCGTTCAGCTCAAGCGCCTGGATCTGGCCCGGGCCCTGGCCAGCGGGCCGAAGATGCTTTTTCTGGACGAACTGGCCTCCGGGCTGAGCGAAGGCGAGCTCAATGACATGATCACCTTGATTTTTAAGATCCGCGACCAGGGCATCACCATCTTGATGATCGAACACATCATGCAGCTGATCATGAACCTTTGCAACCGGCTGGTGTGCATCCAGTTCGGCATCAAGATCGCCGAAGGCACCACTGAAGAAGTGGCCAACGACCCCAAGGTGACCAAGGCCTACCTTGGCGATTCAGCCGACGCCTGCAAGGCTGAAGCGTAGAAAACTGGATACTGGAAGCAATCAACGCAGAACTCTGAACCCCGAACCCAGAACCCAGGTGGAGACGCGATGCTACTGGAAGTGAACAACCTCAATGCCGGCTACGGCTTTCTGCAGATCCTGCGCGACGTGTCGCTGACCGTTGACACGGGTGAATACGTCTGCCTGGTGGGCCCCAACGGCGCGGGCAAGAGCACGACCCTCAAGACTATCGCCGGACTCGTCCCGCCCATGAGCGGCGAGATCCTGTTCAAGGGCGAGCCCATCGGCGGCCTGCCGGGCAACAAGGTTGCCCGTAAGGGCATCGCTCTGGTGTCCGAGGCGATGAACCTGTTCGTCAACATGACCGTGCAAGAGAACCTGGCCATGGGGGCCTACACCATCAAGGATAAACGGCTGCAGAAGGACCGCCTGGGATTCGTGTTCGATCTGTTCCCGCGGTTGGTGGAGCGGCGCAACCAGCTGGCCGGTACCATGAGCGGCGGCGAGCGCAAGATGCTGGCCATCGGACGCGGGCTGATGTCCAACCCCACGTTGCTTTTGGTGGATGAACCCTCCTTCGGTCTGGCCCCGCTGCTGACCGAAAACGTCTTCCAGAGCCTGGACACCCTGATCAAACAGGGAATGACCATCATGGTGGTGGAGCAGAACGTGACCAAGACCCTGGCGGTGACCGACCGGGGCTACGTGCTGGAAAACGGCCGCATCGAGCTGGCCGGCAAGAGCAGCGACCTGGCCTGTGACGCCCACGTGCGAAAGGTCTTTTTAGGGGTTTAATCGGAAAGGAACCGGTTCATGGTAGAGCAGGTCGAAAAACGCATCTGGGAACGCGTCTTCAAATGGAGCAAAACCGCAGCAGGCATGGCGGTGATTCTGACCGTGGTCGTGGCCGTGGCGGCCACCGTGGACCGCGGCGGCTACGTGCTGGTCAACACCGTGGTCACCGGCGGCATGCTGGCCCTGGTGGCCATGGGTCTGGCCCTGGTGTTCGGCGTCATGAACATCCCCATGTTCGCCCATGGGGAGTACTTCATGATCGGCTCGTTGACCGCCTACTATGTGTTCACGCCCATAAACAACTACATCACGATGAACCCCGACTCGTCGCTGGTCTTTCTGGGCCCGCTGATCACCATCGTGGCGGCCATGATCGTGGGTGCCCTGGCAGGGGTCGTCTCCGAGGTGCTGGTTTTCTCCCAGCTACGAAAGCGCAGCCGGGAAAACTGGGTAATGAACTCCTTTCTGCTCACCGTGGGGTTGTCGGTGGTGCTGATCAACGCCCATCAGCTCTTTTTCGGGGCGGACTTCAAAGGCATCACGCGCTATTGGGCCGGCATGCCCATTTCGGTCATGGACGTGTTCATCTCGCGCGACCGGGCCATGTCCTTTGCCCTGGCGGCCATCGTGGTGGTGGTGTTCTGGTTCTTCATGACTTACACCCGCACGGGCCGGGCCATCCGCGCCGTGTCCCAGGACGAGAACGGCGCCCTGATGGTGGGCATCGGCCTCAAGGGCATCCTTTTGTTGACCATGTCCCTGTCCTGCTCCCTGGCGGCCATTGCCGGTGCCAGTTTGCTGTTCATGTACCCGGCCTACCCGTCGGTGGGCTTAGAGCCCTTGTACATGGCCTGGTTCGTGGTGATTCTGGCCGGTCTGGGCAATGTGCTCGGGGCGGTGATGGGCGCCTTCATGGTGGCCCTGTTAAAGGTGCTGACCATCGAGTACATCGGCTCCGGCTGGGACTTCGTGGTGCCCTCGGCCCTGATCATCGTGGTGTTGATCTTCAAACCCAGCGGCATATTCGGCTCCGAAGTGCGCGGCGTCCTGGACAAATAGCGGAGGATTCATGGACCAGAACAACCCTTTCAACAAGCTGCTGGACCTGTTGTGCTTTACTCCGGCCGGACTGATCGCCCTGGCGGTGCTGTTCTTACTGCCCCTGATTCCACCCTTCAACCAGGAGTACCTGCTGCGCTGGCTGATCAGTGCCGCTTTTATCGCGGCCCTGGCGGTGGCCTTCGACTTTACGGCCGGGTTCATCTCCATCGTCAACTTCGGCTACGCGGCCATCATGGGCCTGGGTGGCTACACCTCGGCCATCCTGGCCGAGCGCATCGGCCTGAACCCGTGGTTCGGCATGCTCGCCGGCGGATTGCTGGCGGCTTTCCTGGGGTTCGTGATCGGCGCCGTCACCTTGCGGCTGCGGGGCATATTTGCCGCATGCCTGGCCTGGTTCTTCGGTCTGGCCCTGATGGGGCTGGCCACCAAGATGGTCTGGCTGACCCGCGGTCCGCTGGGCATGCGCGTGGACCGGCTGTTCGAAACCCAATCCAACTTGCCCTACTACTACCTGTGCCTGACCATGATGGTGGTCATCTACATTATCTGCAAGTGGTGCACGCGGACCAAGATGGGCCTGGCCTTCAAGGCCATCGGCCAGAACATGGAGGCGGCGCGCACCTCGGGGATCAACCCGATTTTCTACCGGCTGGTGAACTTCACCCTGAGCTGCGCCCTGGCCGGGTGGATGGGGGGCTTCTACGCCCACTACTACGGCATTCTCACCCCGGACATGATGCACACGTCCAAGACTGTGGAGGTCCTGGCGGTGGCCTACATCGGCGGGCGGGGCAGCCTGTGGGGCGGGGCGGCCATTGCCTTCCCCTTCATCTTCGCCATGGAGCTGGTGCGCTCGTCATTGTCCAACCTGCCGGGCCTGAACCTGCTCTTGTACGGCCTGCTGCTGATTCTGGTGATGATCTACTACCCCGGCGGCTTTGCCGAGTTCTTCGACACTTATGTTCGTAAACCCAAAAACCGAATGATGGATTATTTTCTCAACGGTGCTTATGGCGCTGCCAAATAAGATCAACCTGAGATAGCCGTCCAAAACTTGAAAAACATATTGGCGCTGGATTTGCGCCGAAGCTATGCCATATCAAAAGGAGAAGAATGGTTATGAAAACACAAGCAAAAGTGGTGGTCATCGGCGGAGGCGCCATCGGCGTCAGCGTGGCCTATCATCTGGCAAAGTACGGCTGGAAAGATGTGGTGTTGATTGAAAAGCACGAGCTGACCTCCGGCTCTACCTGGATGGCAGCGGGAAACTGTTCATTTTTTCATGGTAACTACTACTGCACCCAGGTCAACATGAAGAGCATCGAGATCTACCAGGGTTTGGAAGCCGAAACCGGCCAGAGCGTGGGCTGGCACACCACCGGCTCTATTCGCACGGCCGACAATCCCGGCCGTATGGAAGAGCTGGGCTACATTTACAGCATGAACCGCTGCCTGGGCTTGGACGTGAGCTGGATCACCCCGGAAAAGATGAAGGAGATGCATCCGCTCATGAACGTCGACGGCATCATCGGCGGACTCTATTGGCCTGATGACGGCGATGTGGACCCCAACGGCATCACTATGGCCATGAGCATCGGGGCCAAGAAGCACGGCGCCGAAATCAACACCCACACCCAGGTGACCGGCATCGACCGTACCCCTGCCGGTGAGTGGCTGGTGCACACGGACAAGGGCGATGTCACCTGTGAATATGTGGTCAATGCCGCCGGTCTGTGGGCGCCGGAAGTAGCCAAGATGGTGGGCCTGGAGATTCCCTCCATTGCCGGCGAGCACACCCACATCCTCTTCGAGGCCATCGACGCCGTTGAAAAACGCGACGCATACCTGCCCCTGGTGCGTGATCCCGACCGTTCCATCTATATCCGCCAGGAGATGGACAGCCTGATTCTGGGCCTATACGAGAGCAAGGTGAAACAGTGGAACCCCAAAGGCGTACCCTGGGATTACGCCCAGACCGAACTGCAGCCGGACATCGACCACATTGCTGATTTCATCGAAAACGGCATTTACCGATTTCCGATCATGGGCGACACTGGTTTCAAACACGTGACCGACGGGCCCATTACCTACACGCCCAACGGCGACCCGCTGGTGGGACCGGCCTATCCGTTGAAGAACTTCTTCCACGCCTGCGGCTACAGTTTCGGCATCACCCAGGCCGGCGGCATCGGCCACTACCTGGCCGGCTGGATCATGAACGGCGAGCCCGAGATCGACCTGTGGCCGGTGGACAGCCGCCGCTACGGCAGCTACGCCAATTGGGCGTACAACCACGAGAAGATCGAGGACACCTATCCGCGGCTCTACGCCATTATCTGCCCCAATGACTGGCGTGATGCCGCCCGCCCCAACCGCACCGCGCCCATCTACGAGTATCAGAAGCAGGCCGGCGCGGTGTTCGGCGACTACTACGGCTGGGAGTGCCCCAATTATTTTACAGACAATGCCGCTGACAAACGGGAAAACCCGGGCTGGAAGCGCAACAACGCCGCCGGTTATGTGGATGCCGAGTGCAAGCACGTCATGGAAAAGGTGGGCATTCTGGACCTCTCGCGCTTTGCCAAGACCCGCATCACCGGCCCGGGTGCCGACGCCTGGCTCAACCGCATGACCTGCCAGAAGGTGCCGGCCACGGACGGCCGCATCGCCCTGTCCCCCATGCTGGATCACAACGGCAATTTCAAATCGGACATGACCGTCACCAAGATCAAGGACGGTGAGTACTTCTGTGTCACCGCCTCCGTGGGCAAGCGTCACGACCAGCACTGGCTGATGGAAAACCTGCCGGCCGACGGCAGCGTCTGCCTGGAGGACGTGACCTACCAGCAAGGCTGCCTGGTGATCGCCGGTCCCAAGAGCCGGGAGGTGTTGGCCAAGGCCTGTTACAACGACCTCTCCAACGAGGCCTTCCCCTTCGGCACCAGTCGGGAAATTTACGTAGGGCGGGTAAAATGCCGGGTCAACCGCATGAACTACGTGGGCGAACTGGGCTACGAAATCTTTCATCCCATCCAGTCCCAGATTCCGGTCTTCCAGACCCTTATGGCCGCGGGCAAGAACCACGAGCTGAAAATGTTCGGCATGTACGCCATGGATTCCATGCGTCTGGAAAAGGGCTACCTGGCCTGGAAGAGCGAAATGAACGTTCATCACACCCCCTTGGAGACCAATGTGGCCTGGACGGTTAAAATGGACAAGGAGTTCATCGGCAAGGCCGGGCTTGAAAAACAGAAGGCTGCCGGTGTGCCCCGCCAACTGGTCTGCCTGGTCTGTCAGGCCGAGGATGCCGATCCATGGGGCTACAACCCCATCTTCAACGGAGACCAGATCGTGGGCATGACCTCTTCGGGCGGCTATGGTCATCGCACCGACAAGAGCATTGCATTAGGCTACGTGCCGCCGGCGCTGGCCGCGCCGGGAACCCGGCTGGAAGTGGAAGTGCTGGGCAAGCGTCTGCCTGCCGAAGTGGTCGCCATGCCGCTTTACGATCCCAAAAACGAACGGATGAAAGCGTAAAATCAATTAAGAATTGTGAATGTTGAATTATGAATGGATTAACTCTGTCGGCTTATACAATGATAGAATACCCTCATTCAAAATTCAAAATTAGACAATAATAATTATACCTTAGGATACCATCATGCAGATTTACGTATGCGTTAAACATGTGCCGGACACGGCGGCCAACATCAAGCTTGTCGGCGAAAACGGTTTCGACGACGCCGGCTGCAAATTCATCGCCAACCCCTACGACGAATACGCAGTCGAGCAGGCCGTGCAGCTGGTGGAAAAAAACGGCGGCGAAGTGGTCGTTGTCACCGTCGGCAAACCGGCGGCCGCGGCCACCATCCGTGCGGCCATGGCCATGGGCGCCCACCGGGGCATCCTGGTCACCATCGAGAGCCAGTTTCTGGACAGCCAGACCACGGCCCGGGCGCTTGCGGCGGCCATCCAACAGGACGGCAAACCGGACATCATTTTCACCGGCAAAGGCGCCGTGGACTCCGAAGGCTTTCAGACGCTTTACCGGCTGGCCGCTGCCATGGGGCTGCCGGTGGTCAACGAAATCAACAGGCTGGAACTCGCCGACGGCAAAGCCACCGTGGGACATGAGATCGGCGGCGGGGCGCGAGAGGTGCTCGAAGTGGCCCTCCCCTGCGTCCTGGGCACCACCAAGGGCCTTAACGAGCCGCGCTATCCCAAGTTTCCTGACATCATGAAGGCCAAGAAAAAGCCGATCAAAGAGATGGCTATCGCCGATCTGGGTGTCTCCCTCGACGGCGCCCAGAGCGAACTGGTCAAGTTGGAAAAAGTTCCCGAACGTACCGGTGCCAAGATGCTGGGCGGCGATGTTCGTCAGGCGATGGAGGAGCTGGTGAGGATACTGAAAGAAGAAGAAAAAGTCATTTAATGCTGGCGGAAACGGCATCTTGTGTCCCGGGCCGGCGTTCTCACATTTTTCCCATCCTCGACGTAGCGCTGCTACGCCTGTGGTGTGAAAAATGCTGCGGCCTTGCCCCGAAACACAACCTACCATTTCCGGAGAGACGATAAAATCGTCCGTCAACCGGCAATAGAAGGAGAGAAAGCATGGCAAAAATAGGAATATTGATTGAAACCGAAGACGGCAAGGTCAAGGACACCAACTTCGGCGTTCTGACCGCCGCTCGCGCACAGGGTGAGGGGACGATCGTCGCCCTGATGCTGGACGGTTCGGCGGACGGCGCCAAAGAGGCTCTTGGAAAATACGGCGCCAACAAAGTGGTTCAGGTGTCCGCGGCGGGCGGCGACCTGTCGACCCGTCCGGACCTCAAGGCCAGGGCGCTGGCCGCCGCCATCGACAACTACGGCTTGGGCGCCCTGCTGGGACTGGCCAGCGCCCAGGGGCGCGACATTTTTGCCAGACTGGCGGCATCCATGGACCTTCCCCTGGCTTCTGACTGCATGGCCGTCGACCTGGCCGCGAAAACCGTCAAGAAATCTCACTTCTCGGGCAAAACCTTTGCCACGGTCAAGATGTCCGGCCAGGTGATGCTGTGCGCCCTCCGTCCCAATGCCATCGAGGCGGTGGAGGCATCGGTAGACGCCGCTGTGGAGTCCTTTGATGCACCCGTCGAGGATCCGGGTCTGGTCAAGGTGGTGGACGTGAAAAAGGAGGCTGCCGACACGGTGGACCTCACCGAAGCCGGTGTCATCGTCACCGGCGGCAGGCCCATCGCATCGGCCGACAACTATAAAATCCTGGCAGAATGCGCCCGGTTGCTGGGTGGTACCATCGGCGCCTCACGCGCCGCCGTGGATGCGGGATTTGCCCCCCACGCCATGCAGGTGGGGCAGACCGGCAAGACCGTCAGCCCCCGGCTGTATATCGGCTGCGGCCTCTCCGGTTCGGTGCAGCATTTTGCAGGCATGAAAACCTCAAAGGTGATTGTGGCCTTCAACACGGACAAGGATGCGCCCATCTTCGAAAAGTGCGATTATGGATTTGTCGGCGATCTTTTCGATGTCGTGCCGGTGCTGACGGAGGTTTTAAAAGAGAAGTTGTAGCTCGGCCGCCAGTTTCAAAACGCCCCATTTCAGCCAATATCGGCGTTGGGCTCCCCATTTCAATCCTCGACATACGACATGTATGCCTCCGGTTGAAATGGTCGCCCGCCTTGATCTTGGCCGAACTGCAACGTTTTGAGACAGGCTCTGATGCGAAAATAAATGGTATTTTGGGGCCCATTTTTGCTTGTATGTCTTGATTTGAACCGCGATAGCGAGCGCATTCCTCGCCGCTTGCGGCGGGGTTAGCGAGCGAACTGAAAATAGACATTCATCCTTACGGTGCTGCGCAGCACTGCCGTTTCAGGCAGAACATTTCCCGAGGCTTGCCGCGGGGAGGGTTCAATCCAGCAGTCTCATCGTCTTATCCGGAGTGATTCATGGAACAGTACGCGATAATTAAATCATTTGTCATGCTCATGGCCCTGGCCGGGGCCTTCTCTTTTTTCTTCCTGCGGGTCAGACGGCTCTATCGTCTGATGATGGCCGTCGAAGGCACCTCGGAATTCAAGCTGGACCATCTATCTGCGCGCATCGGCGTGCTGTTCAAGGATGTGCTCGGCCAGGCCAACGTTCGGCGCAAGAAACTGCCCGGCATCGCCCACACCCTGATCTTTTTCGGCTTTCTGGCCGTGCAGCCCCACAGCCTGGAGTTGATGATCAAAGGCGTGTGCCCGGCATTCGAGGTGGGCAATTGGATCCCCGGCCTTTATGGCGGCTACCTGTTCACGGCCGACATCCTGGCCTCCTTCGTACTGGTCGGGTTTGCTTATGCAATCTACCGGCGGACCATGCTTCGTCCAGCCTACCTGACCCTGGGGACCGACGCCAACCTGATCATCCTGTTTACCTGTCTGATCATCATCACCTTTCAGGCCATCAACGCCTTTCAGACCCTGCTGCCTGTCGAGCCGGGCCTCTATGACTATCGAGGCGTTTTTCCCCTGTCTGGCTGGCTTGTGGGCCTCTTCGGCCTTGACCGGATGAGTCCGCAGCAGGTTTTTGCCGGCTACGAGATCGCCTACTGGATCCACATGGCCACCATCCTGGGGTTTCTGGTTTACATCCCCGGCTCCAAGCACCTGCATCTGCTGGCCGCTGCGCCCAATGTCTTTCTAAAGCCGCTCGAGCGGGAGAAGGCCATCGTCAAAACCGACATCGAGAACGAGGCGTTGGAGACCTTCGGCCTGGGCAAGGTTAGTGAACTGAACTGGAAGAACGTGCTCAACCTATACGCCTGCACCGAGTGCGGCCGCTGCGAAGAGCAGTGCCCGGCGGCCCACACGGACAAGCCCCTTTCACCGAAAAAGATTGTCCATGACCTAAAAGTCGACCTGCTCGACCAGTCCGACGCCATCCTGGCCGGCAGCTTCGACCAGGTCAAGCCCATCGTGCGCGATGACGCCCCGGTCACCGGTGACGTGCTGTGGTCCTGCACCACCTGCCGGGCCTGTGAGGACATCTGTCCGGTGAACATCGAACATCTCGATTTCATCATCGAGGCACGCAAGCACCAGGTCCTCATGGAAGCCAGTTTTCCGCCGGAGGTGCAGGAAACCTTCACCAATCTCGAGAACCAGGCCAACCCCTGGGGGTTCGGCGCCGACAGCCGAGCGGACTGGTGCAAGGGCTTGGACGTGCCCTTGATGGGCGACAACCCCGATGCCGACCTGCTCTGGTTCGTGGGATGCGCCGGGTCCTTCGACGACCGGGGCAAGAAGATTTCCCAGGCCATGGCCCGGGTGCTTCAGCGCGCCGGGGTGAACTTCGCCATCCTCGGCCCGGAGGAGGCCTGCAACGGCGACATGGCCAGGCGGGCCGGCAACGAATATCTGGCCCAGATGCTGATCCAGCAGAACGTTGAGGTCCTCAACGGCTACAAGCCCAAGCGAATTCTCACCGGCTGCCCCCACTGCTTCAATATCATCAAGAACGAATACCCCCAGTTCGGCGCCGCCTACCCGGTGGTCAGCCATGCTGAACTGCTCTTCGACCTGCACAAGCAGGGGCGCCTGAAGCCCAACGGCAACGGCCTCGGATCGCTGACCTTCCATGACTCCTGCTATCTGAGCCGCTGGAACGGAATCGTCCAGCCGCCCCGCGACCTGCTGCGCTCCATGAACAACGGCCAGTTGACCGAGATGCAGCGCATCCGTGAGAAGGGATTCTGCTGCGGTGCCGGCGGCGGCCGCATGTTCATGGAAGAGACCCTGGGAAAACGCATCAACATGGACCGGGCCGAAGAGGTGATGCGAAGCGGTGCCGCCACCGTGGCCGCCGCCTGCCCTTTCTGCGCCACGATGTTGTCGGACGGCCTCATGGACAATGAATCGACCATCGTCGTCAAGGATATCGCCGAGATCGTGGATGAGGCGACGGCCTGATTTGCAGACGGCAATAAAGTGTCGGTCCATAAACGGCATCTTCCGTTCCAGGCCGGTGTTCTCGCTCTGGTAAATCCTCGACGTAGCGCTGCTACGCCTCCGGTTTACCATCGCTGCGGCCTTGGCCTGAACCGGAACCTACCGCTTATGGAGCGACACCGTGCGTGGGTTGATGGATGGTTGAGATGAATTGACTCGTTTGATTGGTCCTATTTGGTTCTAATTGGTTGCGAACCCCATAAACCCGGAACCCGGAACCCGGAACCCAGAACCCAGAACCCAGAACCCAGAACCCCACCGGAGGTGGCCATGCCCGTCGAAGCCAATATCGTTGATATATTAAATAAAAACAAGATCACCTACAAGGTGGTCGAACACGAACCGGTGTATACGAACCCGGCCATGGCCGAGGCCCTGGGGGTCAGCGAAGCCGAAACCGTCAAGTCTTTGGTCCTGCTGACCAAGGAGAAGCGAATGGTGGTGCTGGTGATGCCCGGCGACAAAAAGGTGGACTGGAAAAAAGCCGCAGCAGGCATCGGGACCAAAAAGGTCGCCTTTGCCAAACCCGAAGACGTGCTGGAAAAAGTGGGCTGCGAAGTCGGCTGTGTGCCGCCCTTCGGCCAGTTGACGCCGCTGCCGATTTTCATGGATCCGGACCTGACCAAAAAAGACGTGGTCTATTTCAACCCTGGCAAGCACGACAAATCCTTCAAGATCAAAGCCTGGGACCTCAAGAAAGTCTGCAAGCCCCAATTCATTTGATGTGATAGGATGCCTGCAGAGGCGCCGGAGTGATCCGCCGGCGCCTCCTTGACAATCGGTTCCCACCTGCGTAGATTCCTGGGCCGTGACAAATCTTTTACTGGCCTATCCATTCGCGATCCATTAAATTGCCATAGCTTAAAATCACGGGTGCCATGTAGGGCGGAGGCGTCAATCGCGTGGTATGCTGTATATTTTTCAATAATAAAACGAGTTTCTTATGAACCCTGTTGCTTTGCCTCGTCGGACGGTTTTATCATTTATGGCTGGCTGCTTGTTGTTGCTGATGGTCGGCAATGCCGCCGCAGCAGATCTGCGCGCAGATCTGCCGCCGGATGTCATATCGACGCTTCACTACCTGTTGGATTTAGTCAACCATGAGGATGGTGCGGCCTACGATGTGCAGCGCATCGCGCCACTGATGGCGTTTCTCCTGTCACCCAAACCGGACGATGCCATTTATCGGGCCGACGATTCCTTCGACGCGCCATCCGCCTATAATCAATTTACCGTCAACACAGGGGTCCAACGTATCACCGACTACATCTTGGATGCCGATATTCCCTCTTTTTTCTTTTGGCCGTCCTCCCTGCGATTGTCGCGGTGGACCCGGGTGGACGGCGGTGATCAGCAGTTCGAACGGCTGAGAGAGGCATCCAACGGTCTGAATGCACCGTTCATCCTCAAAGGGGCCGAACACATTACCATCACACCGGATCAGCACACGGGTGCCTACTATAGCTACGACGTCGACCGGATGGTGATCGTCGGCCCCTACCGGAAGGGAAAGGTCATGATCAACGTCTACCGGCAGCAGAAACCGTCGGCGGTGGGCAGAAGAGGGTGGGTGCTGGGCAAAGACGAAGAGTGGAGTTATCTGTACACCCGGGATAAGGGATTGAACCTCAAGGGACTGGGGTGGGCCGATACCTACATGTACGATTCGTTCGGGGTAACCGTCTATTTTCAGGCGGATCCCGAAAAACCGACCGT
>NZ_JBFELV010000125.1:0-12211 GCF_041551955.1 Desulfosarcina sp. | reverse complement strand
GTGGTGGTTCCCGAACATGCACGGATCCGGCTGGATGGCCGGGAGATCAGTCGGAGGCCCACCCACCGGCGGGCCCAGTTGGGGCTGTCCCTTACCCATCAGATTGTGCGGCCCTTCAGATCCATGACCCTTCTTGACAATGTCACGCTCGCCGCGGGCCATATGCGGGTCCGTCGAATTTTCCGTTCCATGCTTGCAGTGAGCCGTGACCGGGAGCGCCAACAAGCCGCCGCGTGGCTGGAGATGGTGGGTATCGCCAGTCATGCCGGTCAGGCGGTGACGGGTCAGCCCTTAGGTATCCTCAAACGTCTGGAGGTGGCCCGGGCGCTGGCCCTTGAACCTCGCTTGCTGTTGTTGGACGAACCCCTGGCCGGCCTGAACCACGTCGAAGCCGAACGTTTTGCAGACACTTTGATGAAAATTAATGCCCAGGGACTGAGCGTGGTGATGATCGAACACAATTTAGGCGAGGTGCTGCGCATCAGCCAGCGTCTGGTGGTGCTGGACAATGGATGCAAGATTGCAGATGGCCACCCCGCTGAGGTGATGCGCATGAACGACGTGAGGGCCGCTTACGTGGGTAAGGAAAAAACGCATGCTGCGTCTTGAGGGGTTAAGCTGTGGGCACGGTCCCATGCGGGCTGTTGACCAATTGGAGCTTCAGGTTGAATCCGGGAGCGTCACCGCGCTCCTGGGCGCTAACGGAGCCGGTAAAAGCTCGACCATCATGTGCATCGCCGGCCACGTGGAGATACAGGGCGGATCGATTTTTTATGATGGGTCGGATATCGCTGCGCTGTCTCCCATGGCAAGGGTAGTGGCCGGCATCGGTCTAGTGCCCGAAGGCCGGCGGCTATTCTCCAGCCTCACCGTTCGTGAAAATCTGGTGGTGGGCGGTTATTGCCGCCCCAGGAAGGAGACGACCTCCACCATCGAAAGGGTGCTGGGCACATTTCCCCGGCTGGGTGAACGCTTATATCAGCGAGCCGGCTCCCTTTCCGGTGGGGAGCAGCAGATGCTGGCCATCGGGCGAGCCCTGATGAGCCAACCGAAGTTGCTGCTAATCGACGAGTTAAGCCTGGGGTTGATGCCCACGATTATCGACATCTGCTATGAAGCGATCGATCATCTTAAGAGAGGGGGCATGGCGATCCTGTTGGTAGAACAATCCACCCAGCGGGCCTTGGCGGTGGCCGATGCGGTTACCGTTCTGGAAAGCGGCCGGCAGGTGTGGACCGGCACCGCCCGGCAGGCCCGCCACTCATCTGACATGATCGATGCCTGCCTTGGATTGAAATCCTCGCAAACCTGATGTCGATGTGATAAATTGGGTGAATACATCGGCGCGGATACCTTGTGCCGTCGCCTCATCTTTAACTTTAAAAAGAGATGCCGTGATAGAACTGATATCCATTTACGTTGCGTTCACAGGCGTTCTGGTTGTTTACGGCGCACAGGTCTGACCGTTTTTAGACGGCCTCGGGTATACAAAGGCCGTACTGATTTCCTACGGTCCGATCCTCGCCGTGCTGCCGTGGCGGCTGCGCTTCCATGGGCGGACGAATGACTTTCTGTCGGAAGCGGAATTACCCATGCAACGGGTGTTACGTCTTCCGTGGCAAGCGTTTATGGCGGACCTGTCGGCCTGGCTCGTGGCCGGCCTCGTGATGGTTTTCATCTACTATGCGTTTTTCATCCCCTTCGCATCGACAGGCATTAAGGTGTTGGTCGGCTGTGCGGCTTTCGGCATCTTCAGCGGCATGCTGGGATACCTCTCCACCGAGCGGCGGATGGTCCGTCAACTCAAGGGGCGCAGTACCTTTACCATGCCATCGGGAATCCTGTTGACGGTGAGTAAAAAGATTTTTGTCCTGATCGTAACGGTTTTGGGAATCATGGCATTTTCAATTCTTTTGATGGTGTTGCTGGATGTCTACTATCTGATCGGCCAGGATTTTTCCCGGCCTGAGGTATACTGGGGCATTTTCAAGGAAATTACATTCGCCCTGTGCATACTGCTGGCGATATCCATGATCATCGTCCGGCGCTACGCTTCAAATATGACCGAGATCCTGGACACCCAGCTTGCCGCCATGGACGAGATCAGCCGGGGCAACCTTGAAAAGCAGGTGCCGATTCTCTCCAGTGACGAATTTGTGCGCGTGGCCGAAAAAACCAACCTGATGATGGTTGGCCTGAAGGAGAGAGATTTCTGCAGGTCCAGTTTTGACAAGTATATATCCCCCGAGGTCAGTCGCAAGATTCTCAATGACGACATCGCTCCGTCCGGCGAAATTCTCGATGTGACCATTTTATTTTCCGATCTGCGCGACTTCACCGGATTTGCGGAAAAGCGAAGTCCCATGGCCGTTGTGGAAATGATCAATCACTATTTTACTGAGATGGAACGTGTGATCAGTGACCATGGCGGTGTGGTGCTCCAGTTTGTCGGCGATGAAATCGAGGCGGTGTTCGACGCCGTGGAGCCGAAGGGGAATCATCCGGATCAAGCCGTTTCCGCCGCACTGGCCATGCGCGCCGCATTGCAGCGGCTCAATGCGCAACGCCGTGAGCGAGGCGAGGTGGAGATAAAACACGGTATCGGTATCCACAGCGGGACGGTTCTGGCAGGCAATGTCGGAAGTGCCAGGCGAAAAACGTATAGCATGCTGGGCGACACCGTCAATCTGGCTTCGAGGCTCCAGGTGCTCAATAAAAATCTGGCCACCGACATTCTGATCAGCGGCGAGACCCGTAACCGGCTCGTCTTACCGGCCAGCCGTTTACAAGCGATGGGTCGGCATACGGTCAAGGGAAAAACGGAAGCCGTGGATGTTTACACGGTGGTGTAAAAACAAAACGGAATAAGAAGAAAAAGAGGTTAAATGAGCATTCAGGCGCAAGTGAAATGGATTGATGACCTGCAATTTGTGGCACGGGCCGGCAACGGGCCTGCGGTGGTGATGGATACATCGGAAAGCGGCGGCGGCGCCGGCCCCATGGAACTCATGCTCATGGGCACGGCCGGATGCACGGCCATGGACGTGATCACTATCTTAAAGAAAAAACGTCTCGACGTCACCGGGTTCGAGATCAACATTTCCGGAGAACGGGCCGAGGAATACCCCAAACGCTTTACCGACGTCACCATCGAGTACGTGGTCCATGGAACGGATCTCAAACCCGAAGTCGTCAAACAGGCCATCGACCTGTCGGAGAAAAAGTATTGCGGTGCCATGGCCTCGCTGAATGCGCGAATCTCGCATACTTTCCGGATTGAACCCCCTGAATGAAAACCGGGTAGCAAAACCGAAGGCCCGGACCGGAGCGAGAAGAACTTGGTTCCAGGCCGGCGCGCGATTTATGCATAGACGTTTTTGCCAACGCAACCCACCTTATAGAGGACGCCAATGATTACCCTGTTGGACTATGGTGCCGGAAATGTGCGCAGTGTGATAAACGCCATTGAACAGTTGGGCGAACGGATCACGGTCGCCCAAACCGGACGCGACATCTTGGACGCCGAAAAGTTGGTTTTCCCCGGTGTGGGAAACTTCGGCAGCATGATGCACATTCTCCGGCAAAAGCAATTCGTGGTGCCGCTGATGGATTATCTAATCTCAGGGCGTCCGTTTCTCGGGATTTGTGTGGGCATGCAGGCCCTGTTCGAGGGCAGCGACGAAGCGCCGGCGGAAAGGGGGTTGGGTATTCTACCCGGACGGGTGCAACGCTTCGACGTCGACCTGGCCGTGCCCCATATCGGTTGGAACGGCATCGGCGTCAAAAAGCCCACGAATCTGTTTTCCGGGTTGCAGGGTGACGAGAAATTCTATTTTGTGCACTCCTATCACGTCGTGGCCGACGATCCGGAGGTGGTGCTCAGCACGACCGATTACGGATATCCGTTTGTCAGCGCGGTCCAAAAGGGCAGCATCCAGGCCACCCAGTTCCATCCGGAAAAAAGCGGGGCTTCCGGTCTGAAGGTGCTGGAGAATTTCATACGCATGGATCGTCGGGTGGAGATCCCGGGTAGATGCCCGTCGCAGACCCGCCTGGCCAAACGCATCATTGCCTGTTTGGATGTCCGCGCCAACGACCGGGGTGACTTGGTGGTCACCAAGGGCGACCAGTATGATGTGAGAGAAGACGGCAACGTGCGCAACCTGGGCAAACCGGTGGAAATGGCTGGACGCTATTTCGAGGAGGGGGCCGATGAGATCACTTTTCTGAACATCACCGGGTTCCGGGATTTCCCCCTGGAAGACATGCCCATGCTCCAGGTCCTCAAGGAAACGTCTAAACATGTGTTCGTACCGCTGACCATCGGCGGCGGCATCCGGGACTTCACCGACAAGAACGGCCGCACCTACACGGCTCTGCAAGTCGCGGCCGAGTACTTCCGTTCCGGGGCCGACAAGATCTCCATTGGCAGCGATGCGGTGGATATTGTCGAGGCGGTCCTGAAAGCCGGTCAACCGACAGGTGGAAGCGCCATCGAGCGGATCTCCCACGTATACGGCAATCAAGCCGTGGTGGTCTCCATCGATCCCCGCCGCGTCTATGTGGACGCACCGGATCAGACGCCTCATGCCACCATCGAAACGGCCGTACCCGGCCCGAAGGGACAGCGGTACTGCTGGTTTCAATGCACCGTTAAAGGCGGACGGGAGGGGCGGGATGTGGATGCCGTGACCCTGGCCCGGACGTGTGAACAATTGGGGGCAGGGGAGATCCTGCTCAACTGCATCGACCGTGACGGCACCAACCTGGGCTTTGACATCGAACTGATCAATGCCGTGAAACAGGCCGTCACCATTCCGGTGATCGCCTCCAGCGGTGCCGGGTGTGAAGCTCATTTTGCCGAGGTGTTCGCCAAGACCGATGCCGAATCGGCCCTGGCCGCCGGCATCTTTCACCGGCGTGAGGTTCCCATTGCCGCAGTTAAGGCCTATCTCAAGGGCAAGGTCGAGGTCAGGCTGTAGTCGGGTGTTGAAGGTGATCGTGCCTGCAGGCCATCCCAAACCACCTTTTGCCGAAACCCCCGGCATTGGATTGTTTTTGCTTACGGTGCCGCGAAGCACTGGCGTCACAGGCAGGACGTCCTCAGCGGCTCGCCCCGGCGAAGCGGAGATCTCGCTCATCAGTTGGCCGCATAGCGGCTACAACATAAGTGGCACAAAGATGAAAAGGTGAATTGAAAATGCGGAAAATTGAAACGACATTGTTCATGGCAGCCCTTGCCTTTGCGATCGTCGCCTGCTCCGGCTCGAGCGCCCGAATGATCCCGAACCATATCGAAGAGACGCACGTGGGCAGGCCGATCAAGGATGTGCTGATCATTGCCGTCCTTGACAATCAAGAGATCCGGGCGGTTCTTGAAAAACATTTCCAGGACTGGCTCAAGGTAAAGGGCGTTGACGCAATCGTCAGCGCCGATTTACTGCCCATGAATGCGGGCACCAAGCTGGAAAAAGAGGCCATTGCCGCCGTCGTCGACAAATATGAAAACGACACCATCTTGATCACCCGTCTGGTTGGAATGGAGGAGTCCGAGGTGTTCAGCCGTGACCGGCCGCAGTATTTTTTCAACTACTATGGGTTTTACAATTATGGTTTGGCATATGTGACGTGGCCTACCGTGTACGGTGAAAAGGTCAAATTGAGTCTTGAAACCGCGCTATATGACGTGGAGACGGAATCACCGATATGGGCCGGTGAATCGCAGCTAAAAAATCCGAAAACCACCGGGCAGGCCATCGGCCAGGTGGTCGATCTGGTGATGAAGGAGCTTGGAAAAAATGGGTTGCTGCCCAAAGCGCCCTGAGGCCATAGCCGATTATTGCTTGCCTGAATAACACCCTTCGTAATCCAACGTGCAGAGCGGCCGATTTGGCCCATTGAAAACGGCGTCAACCACCTGGCCGATGAACAGGGTGTGGTTGCCCGGCTTCAGGGTTTGTCGTACACGGCACTCCACACTGCCGATGCAGTCGGCCAGGACCGGGCACCCGGTCACGCCGTCCCGCCAGGCCAAGGCGTCAAATTTAGATCCGGGATCCGGGCCTTTGAATCGAGCCAACAGATCCTTTTGCGCCTGGGCGAGAATATGCAGGGCGAAGTGGCCGCTTTTCTGCAGCAGGTCATGGGAGTATCGGTTGGGATGAACGGCCACCATGATCAACGGGGGATCGTAGGACACTTGGCTTACCCAGGAGGCGATCATACCGTTGATCGAGCCGCCATGCCGGGTGGTGAGTATATAAATCCCGTAGGTCATGCTTGCCAGATATTGAGGTAGTTTTTGGTTCATGATCCCTCCTTTTTTGATGTGTTGACCCAAGATGGGCCTCGCAGGCGCTGCCATCGACTGAGATCATCCCTGTCTCACCTGCTCTCAGGGTTGAAGCAATTTTTCACCATGGCGCCTGATACGTTCATCCACATCCTGCCGAACTTTTTTATAGTTGATGATGATGGTCGACCTTGTCTTATTCAGTTCATCGAGCACCTGTACGGAAAGGTAATTTTTAAAATATAATGCAGCTGCGCCGGCACCATGGTCAGCGGACGATCCGAGCAAAATGTAATCGTGGGGTTGGCTGCGGATGGACCTGACGATTTCATCGGCATGTCGTTTGGTCAATCCGATCGCGTGGAGTTGATAGAACAGCGATATCCAGTACAACTCTTTGCGCGAAAAGACCGTCCGGGTGGTCTTCCCCCACTTGATTTTGGTGCCTGCCGGCAGATGACCCTGCTTCATGTCGTTGTTGATGATGCCTCGATTGACCTTCAAAATGTCGGCCGTTTCAAATGAACCGAAAACTTCCTGACCGGGCAATAGTCGGTTGTAGAGTGTTTTTTGTTTGGTCATGGTTTCAATCCCATTGACACCAACTCATTGTAGTATTTAAAACTATAGCTATAGTTAAACACAAAATAAATCGTGAAATCAAGATATAAAAATTATGATTACAGAAGGATAAGCGTATCCGAGCGATTCATGCGTAAGCATTGGGGCGAGGCTTTCGCACAGCGGAATACACCGCCGACAGCGGGTGTGTATGCCGCCCCAAGATCGCCGGCCAGTTGATCCAACCGCCAGAGTACTCTTTCGGGGAAGCTCCACGAATTGGAGGAAACCCATCCGCACGCATCCAAGAGGATTGCAGCCGCCCACACCGCAGATTTCCTTTTACTGCTCAGTATCGTTTCGATGATACGGGCATCTTGCTTTCAACAGACGATTCGGTTAGTGTGACCAGGCTAACGAGTCTATGGCAACCCTTGCGGTCATCAACGGAAAGGAGTCAGGATCATGGCCAAAATGACTTTGTCGGAAAAATTCAAACGAGCGGCAGGCGTTATCTGCCGTCAGGGGCTGGTCCAATTTCCCGTAACCGACACGGCCGTCACCATCATCCAGCGTGTTGTGGGCGACTACCCGGACGAACTGGACCTGATCGACGCCTTCAGAGAGAAGCCTTCCCAAACCATGGACCAACTGGTCGTGTCCAGTGGATTCTCAGAGGGGGCAATCATCCGGCTGACCGACAGCCTGGCTAAAAAAGGACTGGTTTTCAATCAACCCAGTTCCAAGGGGGTAATGATCTATCGACTCCTGCCGCTGATGATGGTCGGCCTGATGGAGTATAAATTCATGGGGGTGCTTACGGGCAGTGAGGCGGAAAAAGAGCTTGCCATGTTGTTCGAGCGGCTGCTTGCAGAGCTTCGGGACCAAACCCAGGACCATTACGACGCGCTGGTCCCCCGCTTCGCAGCGGCTCCTGCTGTGGATCGGACCGTTCCAGCCAAACAGACGGCAGACGGTAAAGCCATCCGGATCATTCCCATTGACCAGCACCTGGATGCCTCCGAGGAGTTTGTCCTCCCGAGCCAGACGGTCGAGGCGATCATCAACAAGTTTGAAGATATCGCCGTGGGGCATTGCTTCTGCCGCCAGCGACGGAGCCTGCTGGGAGACGTATGTAAGACGAATGCGCCCGTGGAGAACTGCTTTTCATTCGGTAAATCGGCACGGCATACCAGCGCCCAGGGGTTTGCCAGGAAGGTCACCCGCGGGGAAGCCCTGAAAATCTTGAAGGAAGCGGAGCAGGCTGGGTTGATCCACAAGGCCTTTCACCCGGGGTCAAGGGAATCCAACCCGGAGACCAGCATCTGCAACTGCTGCAAGGATTGCTGCGATACCCTGCGCATCTGGCGGGATGGAACTCTGCCGATGATCAATTCCACCTACCACCTCTCGGTCATCGATAGGAGTGCTTGCACGGGATGCGGCACCTGCATGGAGTGGTGTCCGACCGATGCCATTGCACTGGATGAAGACGGGGTGGCCCAGCGGGATGAAGGCGCTTGCCTTGGTTGCGGTGTTTGCGCCCGCTTCTGCCCGGAATCGGCCATCTCGCTGAAGACGGGCTTAAGAAAGGTCTTTATCCTACCGCCGCGATTGCGCGGTGCGTAGAATCGATCGAGACTGGATCGAGATGGGTTGATGAAGACGGCGGCTTGGGAGGCCAATTAGGGTGTCTTGTGATACCCGACATCATCGTAATATTTCATTTTGGCCGGTCGGTGGTAACCATTCGTCTCTATCGCCTGGGCCAAGGAATGGTTCAGGAGTGGTGGTCATGTCAGATTCATTGCCGTCGTTGTCAATGGCCGTGACGCCGAACATTACCGGACCATCGGGCAGGGTGACGTCATCGGGTAGTGCTATCTTGGTGACGTTGCCGACCTTGATGGATTTGGAATCGTAGCCGACCTTGGCGGCCTTTGACCAATACAGTTTATAGCCGACCACATTTTCAGACTCTGAAGCCTTCCAGGACAATTTGGACTTCCGGATTTTGGCCATTAGGCCTCCATTTTCAGCTGTGGATTCAATACCGGCCTCTGATCTGATGAACGTCGACCCTTTGCCTTTGACCTCCGCAGCGGCTAACCCGATGTATGATGGCCAATTTTTCCTGTCAACCACATGGGCATGAATGCTTTCCTGTTGCTATAACCGCCATAGCGAGCGCATTCCCCGCCGCTTGACGGAGGGAAGCAAAAATGCCGCTCATCGGGGCCACGGGGAGGGTTCAATAAGTATGGTTATTTTTGAGTTCAAGGCGTCCAGCAGGCGCCTATATCGTTTGTCCAAAAGAATCGAGGAGAGGGTTTGGGGAGGGCGCGGGACGACGACAACCATCGGTTCAATGTATCCGTTAAAAAAAAGGGCGTTCCCGCATACACAGAGAACGCCCTTTTTACTCTTTAAATAATCTTAGATCACGGTGACATTAGTAGCGGAAGGGCCTTTCGGACCCTGTTCGATATCAAAGGACACGCGATCGCCGTCGTTGAGGGATTTAAAACCGGTCGCATTGATGGCTGAATGATGAACAAAAACATCTGCGCCATCTTCCTGCTCAATGAAACCAAATCCTTTTGAGTCGTTAAACCACTTTACAATTCCATTGGTCATGATAACATCCTCCTTTCTTAATATTTTCAACGTCGCAGACTGGAGGGTGCCACTTTAACAAATGGATTATTCCTACAGAAAGAAACTATCCCATATCGTCAATGGGACTTGATTGATTGAGATCATATTAAGCTTTTAAATCGATAAAGCAAGCTAGATAATTATTTTTTTTAAAAAAAGGGGTGAATCCTAAGGTAAAGCAACTTTCCTGATAATCATGTTGCAGGGTGCTTAGGACTGATTTTTCTTCATTTTCATCATCTGTCGTTTCTTTTGAATCATCAGGCTGTCTTCATACATGTCTTCAAAAGCGGCTTTCATAACTTCTTCGAAGGTTGATGGCCGGCCACCGTGTTCAGCAATGAATGCATCGGCGGCCTTTTTTGTTTCAAAAGCCCATTTCGCCCTCGTTGTCATTACCCCCATTTTGTCTCCGCCGATTACCCAATAGGCCTTGTCGACATCAATTTGCTTTTTCGTGTTGTAATCACCGACAGTTATGTTTTCTACCGGCAAGTGGGTATGCAGCGCCATGTCAATGGCTGCACAGTGAACGGAACACACGCCTTCTTGGGTGCCATCACTATGCTCGATGATGACCCATGAATGGCCGAATTTGGCTTTCATCATGCCACAGTGAATGCATGAATCGTCATCTGAGAGGGCGACATTGACAAACACGAGCAATGACGCCAAAACGATGAATGCGCAGTATACCGCGCTGCGTTTGAGGCAGGCGTTCTTCCCCATCGTTGACCTCCTTGTTTATGGTTTACATCAATTTTAGAACAGGCTCTATTGTTCCAACAGGGTAGAGCCAAATTTTAACGATTTTGAAAACGCTTTTGTCGGAAGAGGGGCGTGCTGTTATCGAATCATTAGCATTCTATTATTTTGATTTCAAGCATAAGCTATTAATCAGGCTGGGTAGTTTGAAATGGAGCCCCGCCTTTCTTAAGCAACGCAATTATCGTAGCTAACTACCTTGATGTAATTGGTTAGTTTGGTGGTGATGGGTTATGTAAAGCTGCCGGAAAATTCGTGGGCGACGAGCACGATGCTCTCCAACAGCCGCACATCCATTTCCTATTTATTTTATCAGAGCACTAACAAAGCAACCACCCCCGCCACCGCCTTCACTGGTTGCACCTGGAGTACTCCCTGTGTTTCCGCCGTTGGCAGTTGCGGAAGTTTCTGCAAGAGCATCTATTGTTATCGAGTTTTCATAAACAACAATCCCTGGGCCAATATGAGTCTCTCCATAATGGTCAACGATGGAAAAATTATGTCCAGAAAGATTTGCAGAGAGCCGGTAGTTTCCTGGTGGTACATTTAATATGACAAATTTCCCGGTAGGCCCTGTAGAGCCTAAAGTGGGGTCAGGTAAATTATTCGCGCCAAGATAAAAAACAGTTCCAGATGATGGCTCAGTGTATACTTCCGCACCTATTAATACCTGATCGTTTTCATCAACAACAACCCCGGCTATAGCACCCTTGGTTACATCGGGCACAATTCCTCGATCGGTATAAATAGCGTTCTTTGCTGTTTCTGAGATGATTGTCAGATCTCCATAAACATCAAAACTGGTGCTTAAACGAGGGAATGTATAGCAATCGACAAAACCTTCTTTTTTAAGCGAATAGATCAGTCCTTCCGTAAAATTATCATTTTGAATCGTTGCATATAAACCATTGACATCCGAAAAAACACCTTCTCCTTTGCCTGCAATATATACCTGTTTAACCGGATTTTCGTCTTCGTCAGCAATTGTTCCACCAACGACGAAGGGATCTTCTGAAAAGTACAATTTTCGAACCTCTGAAGGTAAACCCCATCCGTTATCAGTGCCTGCAACCACATACCAGTATAGAGATTTTTGGCTATAAGATGTAAATGGTGAATAGGTAACTTGAGCAGACGTCTGGCCTTGTACTTCGATTACTCGCATGGCCTCACCCGGATGATTTGCCCAACCATTTGTGCATAGAAGGTATTTAGTTGCACCGGTAACGGGCTGCCATGAAAAGTCAATAGTTAACGTCCCCGGTATTAAGGCGTTATGTTCAGGTTCTATCAGTGTCGGCGCTGATGTTAAATGAACCGGGGTAATTTTTTCTATTAATACCGGCTGGTAATCTATTGATCCTGCACAGAAATCGTCATTGAAATCCAATATGTTTTCGTGAAGGTTGTTTGAATTTCTGTCTTCCCAGAAGTTATTCCATGCATCGACATTCATATCTTTTGATGTATTACAATCAACTCCCTGATAATCAGTGTCCAAGTAAATATCTATAGAATCTCCATAAGAATTTCCAAGATTGTTAAAATGGGCTGTAAACTGATTACCCTGCTGTGATCTTAACATAATATTATCGCCGTCATCACCAGGGCATATTTCATTCCCTTGAATTGTATTGTTAAACAAAACAGCTCTTGGACCATTTAAATATACACCAGCCGCTTTCGCCATGAGCATATCTTTTGGGCATGTGTTGTTGGAGATTGTATTGTTCAAAAGTATGGCACTATTAGCGATTAAACCTTGATTGTTGCCAGATATATGATTTCTATCAGCATAAAGTAAGATGTAAGGACCGCCATAGTTCAGACCTGTTCCTTTGTTGTTTATTATTTGATTATTAAATAAGAACAAAGAAGCGCCACCGCTAAAATGTGAAATATAGACAGCCCATTCTCGATCATTGGTGACATTGT
>NZ_JBFELV010000124.1:0-12277 GCF_041551955.1 Desulfosarcina sp. | reverse complement strand
GGCCGTCGGCCGCCAGGACCACACATTTGAGCGACCCATCACCGGCCAGCGTTTCCAACTGCCCGTTGAGTTCGTTCATCATTTCGATGTCCAGCACGTTGTGCTTGGGCCGGTTAAAGATCAGGGTGGCGACGCCGTCGACGATTTCATGGTTGATGAATTTTAGATGTGACATGTTTTTTTCCTTACCGGTAGTACTCTCCCCCTTGTATGCAGCGGGGGAGGGTGAGTGGAAAAATGGTCAGTCTTTGTGAAAGACGTAGTTGACCCGTCCGTTGGTCAGCGGGTTGGCTCTGGCCGCCAAGGCCATGCCGATGGACAGCTCGGATTCTTCGATGCCGCCGGCGATTCGTCCGAATACCTTGTAGTCACCAAAATCCACCAAGGCGATCGTATAGGGCAGGTCTCCTTCGAATCCTTTTGGACCGAAAGCCAGGGTGCTGTAGGTGAGCAGCTTTCCCTTCCCCTGGACGTCGAACCATTCCATTTTCGATGAGCGGCAGGTGCAGCAGTCTGCCCGCGGCGGAAAGAAGACTTTTCCGCAGGATATACAACGGGTGCCGCTGATCTTGCCCTGGTCCAGGCGGTCGATGAAGTCGTTGACCCGTGTGGTGCCGGTAAAACTGACTGTGCCGAATTTTCTGAACCGTTCGTCCTTTTCCTTCTTACCCATGGCAGTTTTTCCTTATCTCGCATGCCCGTCCACCGAGGTGGCCGGGACCGAATTATCTGGATAGAATGGTCACATTCCCGTAAAGTCCCACACCGCCGATATTATGGACCAGGCCCACGGCGGCATCGGGCACCTGGATCTCACCGGCTTCGCCGCGCAGCTGCAACACGATCGTGCGGATCTGGCTGCCGCCGGTGGCGCCGATGGGGTGGCCTTTGGAGAGCAGCCCGCCGTCCACGTTCACCGGTATGCTCCCTTCCAAATAGGTCTCCTTGCCGTTGATCAGGTCACGGCCTTCACCGGGGCCGGCGAAGCCCAAGTCTTCATAGGCCATCATCTCGGCAATCGTAAAACAGTCGTGGACTTCGGCCACGTGGATATCTTTGGGACCTAAGCCTGCCATCTGGTAGGCCTGGGCGGCTGCCTGGCGCGCCACGCTCAGCCCGTTGAACAGGTCGCGGCCGGCCAGGTTGACCGGCGCGGAGGCCGAACCGATGCCCCGGATCCACACGGGCTTGTCGCACAGGGATTTGGCTTTTTCGGCGCTGGCCACGATGATGCAGGAACTGCCGTCGGCATTGGCGCAGCAGTCTCCCACCCGTAAGGGAGAGGCCACGGTTCCGCTCATCATGTTTTCCGTGTCCGTGAACATCTCGGCAGTCACGGCCTTGCGATAGACGGCCCGGTCGTTGAGCTGGCCGTAGGTGGAGGCTTTGACGCGGATGGCGGCCAAGTCTTCGGGCCGGGTGCCGTAGGCCGCCATGTGGGCCCGGGCATACATGGCGTAGTAGGCGGGCATCATGGTGCCGAAGGGGCTCTCCCATTGGATGTCCGCACCCCGGCCCATGCGTTCCTGGGTTTCGGCGGAGGAGATTTCCGACATTTTCTGAAATCCGACCACGGCCACGATGTCGTGCAGCCCCGATTTGACCAGACTGTAGGCCAGCTTCAGACCCGTGCTGCCCGATGAGCAAAGGGTCTCTACATAAAAGGTGGGGCCCGGGTTGAGCCCCAAATATTCGGCGAACACCCCGGCCGGCGAGCGCTGCAGGTCGTATTCCGGTGCCGAGCAGACCACCGACGCGTCGATGTCCGCGGCGGAAATACCGGCGTGGCCCAGGGCATCGGAAAAGCCTTCGAAGGCCAGTTCCCGGACCGATCCCGGATAAAATCGCACGAAGGTGCTTTGTCCTGCACCGATAATGGCAACATCATTCATAAAGGAGACTCCCTGTGAGTGGTTTTGTGTTCAATCGCTTGGCCAACAATGGTGCTATCAAGCAATATGGAATCAGGTGTTTAGGCTGAAGGTGGATCGTTTTAATGCGATATGGTTCACACCATCCGCAGCCCGACATGGGGTTTCCGTCATCGGTCTTCCGACCTAGATATACTGCCCGCCGTCCACCTTGATCACCTCGCCAGTGATGTGGCGGGCCTTGTCGGATGCCAGGAAGGCGATGACCGATGCCAGGTCCTCGGGCTGGCCGATGCGCTTCAAGGCCATTTCGCCCATGGCCATGTCGATGATCTTGTCCCGGGCCTCGGAATCTTTGAGCATGGCGGTTTCGATCAGGCCCGGGGCCACGGCGTTGACATTGACGCCGAAGGCGCCCAATTCCTTGGCCACGGCCTTGGTGTAGCCGATGATGCCCGCCTTGGAGGCCGAGTAGTTGGTCTGCCCGAACTTGCCCCGCATGCCGTTAATGGAGGTGACATTGATAATCTTGCCGTACTTCTGTTCCTTCAGCATCGGGGCCACCTGGCGGGTGAAGTTGAAATAGCCCTTCAGGTTGACGGCGATCACCCGGTCCCACTGCTCTTCGGTCATCTTCCAGCAGACGCCGTCCCAGTTCATGCCGGCGTTGTTCACCAGGATGTCGATGCGGCCGAATGCCTCCTGGGCTTTCTTGACTGCAGCCTCGGCCTCGCTGAAGACGGCGATGTCGCAGGCGACGCAGACGGCCTTGCGGCCCATTTGTTCAATCTGGTCCGCAACGGCCCGGGCCTCTTCTTCATGGCGTCGATAGGTGAGGCAGACGTTGGCGCCCTCTTTGGCCAGCTCCAGGCTGGCGGCGGTGCCGATCCCCTGGGACCCGCCGGTGACGATGGCATGTTTACCTTCCAGCAGCATGTGCGTTTCTCCTTTATGTCGTTGGGCGGCCAAGCACCGCAGCCATGAATTCTACGTCGAAGGCATCGCCGGCGGCCTGGCGGCGCCGGTACTCGATGAAGTCGATGGTGTCCTTGCCGGTAATCTTTTTCGTGTTGAAGGCGTTGAATCCAAGGAAGGCTTCGCCGTTCATGTTGGCGGCCAGCCAGTGGCGGTTGATGACTTTTGCCTGATCCCAGAAGAACTTCTTTTTGAGGCGAATGCCCTCCACGCTTTTGATCAGACACCCCGGAAAAAGGTTGGTATAGGTCCAGAGAATCCGGTTGACTTCGTTGTCCAGCAACTCGAAATCGGTTTTGGCCGATTTGATGGTGGCCCGGGCCTGCTTGGCCGCATCCCCGGTCTTGTACTCACCGTAGACGATCTCGCCGTCGGCCACGTAGCTGTCTGTTTCAATGGCGGGGTTGCGCACCCATCCATCGCCATCCTTGATGACGGGAACACATTTGGAGATCAAACCCAGCCGTTTCATTTTATAGGCACTCCACATCTCGCAGGAGATGCAGTTCCACATGGCCAGTTCCATGGGCAGCATCCAAGGCAGAAAATCGCTGCTGCCGCCGTCCGGTGCACTGCCGTGCCTGGGGCCGGCCTGGCCGAAGATGGCCAGGTCGCTGGACAGGGTCAGGTCGCAGGCCATGCCGATCTCCTGGCCGCCTGCCACCCGCATGCCGTTGACTCGGCAGATGGTGGGTTTCTTGCAGCCGAGGATGCCGTCGACCATGGCATTGAAAAGATCCATATATAGCCCGTATTCGTTGGGCCGTTTTGCATAATACTCGGCATATTCCTTGGTATTGCCGCCCGTACAAAAGGACTTGTCGCCCATGGCCGTGAACACTGCGGCCACCACTGAACTGTCTGCTGAAGCACGATGAAAACCGGCAATGACGCCCTTGACCATTTCCGTGGTATAGGAATTGTACTGCTTCGGGTTGTTCAGGATGATCCAGGCCGAGAACAAACCGTCCACCGGGTTTCCCGACGGGTCCAGGATGGGGCGCTTTTCGAACATGACCCCGGGGGCGTCACTGGAAAAGTGTTCCTCGCTCCACAGGTGGTGGTTCTTGATACCGGATTCTCTCGGTAGCCAACTCAGGTCACTCATCGTTACCTCCCTTTGGGCGGCTCGCTTGAACGCCGCAGGTTAAGGAATCTCTTTGTTCCCGGCGTACCGGGACGGATTGTTCGGGGGACAGGTTGAACGACATCTGCTTTGGAACAAAAATCAAATTATGGATAAAATTCATTTGATAAAAGGTTACATATTAGCTATATATTAGCTACGAATATGGTTAGTCAAGAAAAAAAACCAGCCTGTTCGATATCCTTCTCAATACAGGCGGTTCCCATGATCGCCCGGCCTGCGGACATCTTCCGGCCGTCGGTTTTCATGATGGACTGATCGCCGTTCGAATTGTCGCGAGATGCGCAGGACAAGCTTGACAGCGCTGTTCCGGACCGATAGGTTCTCATCTTTCCGGAGCCGACTGACACCACCGTCGAAGGAGGTCCAGACCGTGAGATACCCGAAAGAGTGTGTCCTGAAGGAGTGTGTGGAGGCCGTGATCCGCCCGGTGGAACCTGGAGACCGGGCGCTTTTGGAAGCCTTCTACCACCGGATTCCCGAATCGGACCGCTGGTTTATGAATTACGATGTCATGGACAAGGCGGTCATGGACACGTGGTTCGAAGCCATGGAAAAGGGCAGCATCTGCTCCATCCTGGCGTTGTGCAATGATACCGTCGTGGGACAGGGAAGCCTGTATCTGCGTGGTTTCGGTGCCACCAGTCATGTGGGTCGGTTTCGCATCGTGGTGCTTCCTGAATACCGTCAGATGCGGCTGGGGACATGGTTGCTGCTGGACCTGATTCAATTGGCCATGGACCAGGGTTTGGAGATGCTGCGGGCAGACCTGGTCGCCGGCGTCGAAGACGGCGCCATCGAAGCCGTAAAAAAGTTCGATTTCTTCAAGTTTGCCGAACTGAAGGAATACATGAAGGATATCCAGGGCAACCGCCAGGACCTGGTGATCATGGTCAAACGACTGCATAAGGAGTGGAGTGATTTCTAACCGTATGCAGGTCTATGTCCGGTGGTCATCGATATTCGGACATTTACGGCATCCACTCACCTTGGAGAAGACAGGCGCTTTTGAACGATCCCATGCAAAAGGAGATGGTCCGGTCCACCCCTGCCGGTCCGATACAAATTCGGTCTTTCTGCACGCCCGATGAAATTCAAACCTACCGTTTTGACGACCAGTTCGGCACCCACGCCCAGTATAAATCGATTTACACCAAACGAGAAACCCTTGAAAAGCATGCCGCCAAAACGGATGCCAATGTGGTGCTGGCCCTGACGGAAGGCCAGCATATCGTGGGATTCGGAGTTTTCAGCCACCCGGAAGCCGACGAACGGTGGACGGAGCTGGGGCCGGGCATGATGATGGAAGTCAAGGCGGTGGAAGTGAGCAGAATGCTTCGATCCTGCAAGATTGCGGGAGACATGGTCCGTTTCATGCTGGCCCACCCAAAGATCGAACGGATGATTGCATACATGGTCGGGTATTCATGGACCTGGGATCTGGATGGTTCGGGCATGAACGCACAACAATACCGCAACATGCTCATCAGGCTGTTCAACCCCCACGGGTTCATCGAGCTTCAGACCAACGAACCGAACATCTGCCTGAAACCCGAAAATCTCTTCATGGGTCGCATCGGCAACGAGGTTCCAGATAAGCTTCGCCAGGATTTCAAGTGGCTCCGTTTCGGGATTTCCCCCTGACTGGATCCGGCACACGCGTTTGTCAGGAGTAGTCAATGACGATGTCTTTCTCAGGTCCCTCGCTGCTGGTGCATATTCTGATCATTGCCATGGTCAACGCGTTCTTCTTTCCGATCATGGCTCATTGGTCGGGGTCCATTCTATATGCCTTTCTGATCAGCGTCGGCATTCTTTGTATCTATGGGTTGATGGCCATCTGGCTTTTCGGCGGGAGGAGAAGATAAATCGGTATGGCCAAGCAAAAATACTACGCCGTTGCCGTCGGCAGGCGGCCGGGCATCTACACCGAGTGGTTCGGCGATGCCGGTGCCCAGAACCAGGTGATCGGCTTTCAAGGCGCCCGGTACAAGGGCTTTTCGACACGTGAGGAGGCAGAGGCGTTTATCCGGGATCAGGGTTCTGGCGAACCCATACGGCCAAAGCCGTCACGAAAAATAAATTCCCGAAACACCGAGACCCCCATCGATAAACCGGATGCCGGCCTTGCAGACCGGATCATCATCTACACGGACGGATCCAGTTTGGGCAACCCCGGTCCCGGCGGCTATGGGGTGGTCATGTCATCGTCCGGGGAAAACCGGGAACTTTCCGGCGGTTTTCGTCAAACCACCAACAACCGCATGGAGCTGTTGGCCTGCATTGTCGGCCTCGAACAACTCGAGACCCCCTCGGCCGTCGTCCTTTACAGTGACTCCCGCTACGTGGTGGATGGCATCACCAAGGGCTGGGCAAAAAAATGGCAGCACAACAATTGGCGCAAGAGCAATGGTGGAAAAGCCCTGAACGTCGATTTATGGGAACGCCTGCTGTCACTTTGCGTCCGGCATGACGTGCATTGGGTCTGGGTCAAAGGACATGCGGGAAATCCCGGCAACGAGCGATGCGACCAGTTGGCCACCCAAGCGGCCAGCTGCGCGAAGCTGCCACCGGATGTCGGTTATGAAACCGTGTCTATCCCAACCTCCTGTAAGTAAATTTTATTGGGTTGCCCCACAAATTCCTTTTCAAGTTTATCCATTGGGTGGCGATATGAATAATAAGATGCCAAATAGATAGGGTGGAACAGGAGCGCTTCATGGTTCCCGAAGTAAAAAATGACTTAGATGCACAAACCCCAGCCGATGTGTCTACTGAAGAGAAAGAACACCGGATTTTTATCAATGATCGGGGAGAAGGCACATTTATCTGTCCGGCCTGCAAAAAGGGGGTCATCCGGGACTTGAACCAGTTCTCCCAGTTCCAGACGGCGGTTCGGCTCAAATGCAAATGCAGTTGTGGGAACGATTATCGCGTGCTGCTGGAGCGCCGACGCCATTTTAGAAAGTCGGTGAACCTAGTGGGGATGTTCTTATTTCAGGGCGGCAGCGGCAACCCGATCAAAGGGTTGATCAAAATACGCAATATCTCCCAGTCGGGCATTCAGTTTTCGGTCAACAGCATGCCTGAGTTCAAGGTGGGTGACAAACTGACCATCGAGTTCACCCTGGATGACGAGGAGCACTCCCAGGTCCATGAAACGGGCATTGTCCAGCGGATCCAGTCCAACATCGTCGGCTTGGATTTTGAAACCACCGACCACTACGGCCGGCTCGGCCGCTACCTCTTCCAATAAAGAATCCGGATTAATTCACGATCATCTTACCATCGGCATCCATCCAGGCCGGAAATTCATTTCGATAGCCTTTAAGGATTGCGGCGGAAAAAACACCGTTGACGATCGCCTCCTTGTGGGTCATGTGAGCGACCACCCGTCCCATGGGGTCGATAATACAGGTGTCACCGCGGTAGCGGTGGCCATTGCCGTCCACCCCCACCCGATTCACCCCGGCCACATAGCACTGGTTTTCGATGGCCCGGGCTTTAAGCAGCGCGTTCCAATGCGGGGCGCGTCGTTCAGGCCAGTTGGCTACGAAGATGGCTGCATCGTAGGCATTGTCGAGGTTGCGGGTCCAGATGGGAAAGCGGAGATCATAACAGATAAACGGACGGATTTTCCACTCGTGGCAGGTTACCAGCAGATGCTCACCACCGGGGCGATAGACCTTTTCCTCTCCGGCAAAGCGAAAGAGGTGTTTTTTGTCGTACCACTGCAGACTGCCGTCGGGTTTGGTCCAGATCAGGCGGTTGTAGAAATGCCCCATTTCTTCGATGATCAGGCTGCCTGTAATGTCCGCCTGGCGCTCACGTGAGCGCGCCCTCATCCATGCCACCGTCGGCCCGTCCATGCGCTGTGCCAGGCGGCCCGGGTTCATGGAAAACCCCGTAGAAAACATTTCGGGCAGCACGATGAGATGAACCCCTGGTTCAACCTGGTCGATGGTTTCATGGAAACGGTTCAGGTTGGCCTCATGGTCTTCCCATACCAAGTCCGATTGAATCAGTGCAATTTTCAGATCCTGCATAATATCTCCGCGGCCTGTTGCAGGGTTTTGTCTCTTTTGGCAAAGCAGAACCGCAACACCCGGTTGTCCTGTCGATCATGGTAAAATGCCGACGGCGGGATGGCCGCCACTTTGTGCGCCGTTGTCATCTGGTGGGCAAAGGCCGCGTCGTCCAGGTCAGAGATGGCTGAATAATCCATCATCTGAAAATAGGTGCCCCGGCAGGCCAGGGGCTTGAACCGGGACCCTTCGAGCAGGGAGAGAAACCGGTCCCGTTTCCTCTGG
This sequence comes from Desulfosarcina sp., assembly GCF_041551955.1. GTDB lineage: Bacteria > Desulfobacterota > Desulfobacteria > Desulfobacterales > Desulfosarcinaceae > Desulfosarcina. The sequence continues at coordinate 3,974 of NZ_JBFELV010000124.1, read as the reverse complement.
TAGAAATCCGACAGCCCGAGATACAGGGATGTGTCCGCCAGAATATCGGCGTAAGCCCATTGAATCGGCGTATTCGAGGCAAAGGTGAGAAATTGGTGGACCCGCTGAAGCTCTCGCGTGAGGGGCGGCGGCGCCACGCAGTAACCGATCTTCCAGCCGGTGGTGTGGTAAGTCTTGCCGAATGAACTGACCACGAAGCTTTTTGCGTACAGCAGCGGGTCTCTCAATACGCTTTGGTGAGCCAGGCCGTCAAAGATGATGTGCTCGTAGACTTCATCAGAGATGATGAAGATGTCCCGTTCCGCCACAATCTGCCTCAATGCTGCGATGTCCGCCAACGAAAGCACGGTGCCTGTGGGGTTGTGCGGGGAGTTGATGAGGATCAACCGGGTGTTGTCCCCGATGGCATCGCTGGCCTCATCCCAGTCGATGTGATAATCGGGCGTCTTCATGGAAAGATAGACCGGAGTTCCGCCGTTTAAACGGATGGCTGGAACATAAGCATCAAAGGCCGGTTCGAAAACCACGACCTCGTCACCCGGGCGGACCACTGCGGTGATGGCTGCAAACAGCGCCTCGGTGGCCCCCGATGTGACGGTGACTTCCGTGTCCGGATCGACCGGGTTGTCGTAAAGATCGGCAACCTTCGCGGCGATGCGCTCCCGGAGCCGAGCCACCCCCTGCATGGGCGCGTACTGATTGCGGCCGGCCCGCATGTGTGCAAGGACGCGATCGATCAGTGCCGGAGGCGTATCGAAATCGGGAAACCCCTGGGACAGGTTGACGGCCCCATGCTCGGCGGCCAGGGTGGACATGACCGAAAAAATGGTGGTACCCACATCCGGCAGTTTCGACGTGATCGTCATTGGATCGGCCTCTCATGAGATGGGGGTGGCGAGACTGTTTCCCGGTCCTCATCGGCGGGTGCGTCCCGATAGTGGGAAGCCATGTCTGCCGCATGGCGACCGACGGTCTGACGAAGTGCCGCCGGCGCTATCACCTGGGCCCCGGCGCCCCAGCGCAGAACCCAGTGGCTGATCTCTTCGATGCCGGCCACGGTGGCGGTGAAGATCAGCGTGCCGTCGGCCTGATCCGACAGGTGTTGACTCGGGTGCCAGGTGCGCTCGCGGATATAACCGGCAACTGATTGAAGGAAGCGAATCTTCACCCTTACCGGCGATCCCTGGTATATGCCGAAACTGTCCTGCAAAAAGGCCTTCATGTCGAATTCCGCGGGAACCTGAAATCCATCATCGCTGGGCGTCACGGTTTCGATGCGATCCACCGCAAATGTCCGGACGCCTTTTCTCAGGGCGCAATAGCCGATCAGATAGAGGGTGTCGTCAACATGGCGCAACCGGTAGGGGTGTACCGTTCGTCGGCTTTCCTTTTTCCGGCCCATGGAAAAGTAGACCATGTGGATTTTTTTTTCGTCGATGATCGCTCGGTTCAATGCAGCGATGATGGTGCCGAAGCGGGTATAGTCTTTCCTCGGGGCCGGGCCGGCATCCACCCGGTCACGGATTCGGTCCAGGTAGTCGATGTATGCGCTCGGCAGGGTGGCTTTGATCTTGGACAATAGGGAATCGATGGCATCGTGAAAAACGGTCCCCCGATAGGTCTTGAGCATGTCCTTGCCAAAGTACAGGGCCATCAGCTCAGGGATGCTGAAGGCCAGGGGAATCTGCTGGCGGCTGGGATTCAGGATGTGCCAATAACTGCGATTGTCCCTATTTTCGGTGGTGATGGGAAATCCGCCGGCCTGAAGCGCCTCCAGATCCCGGTAAACGGTCCGCGAGGTGCAGCCCAGCCGGTCGGCAAGGGCGGGAACGGTTTTACCTTGGGTGGAGGCAACCAGGGTCTGGATGATCTTCCACTGCCGGCTGAGTTGGTCGCCTCTGGCCATTTGCGGTCAGTTTTCCAATTGCCGTTCGGCGTAGCGCTGCAACCGGAACAGAACCATGTGCATTGTTCCCTGGTCGGATCGAAGGGTCTGCCGCCGGGCCTTGACCTCGTAGCGGCTGCGCATGCGATCCCAGAAGTCAACGCCGGTGCGGCGCACCCCTTCGGCCAGAATGATGGTTCCTCCGGGATTCAGGTACCGGTCGAACATGGCTTCGAGGCCATCGATATCGCGGGCTTTGTAGACGGTTTCGGATCCCACAATCATGTCGAACCGACCATCCAGTTGCGGCGCGTTCCAGTCCAGCCGCTCGATGACCATCTCCGGGCAGCCGTTGGCCAGGGCGTTGGCCCGGGCAAAATTGAGGGCGTCGGGGTTGTTTTCGGTCATGGTGATGCGATGGCCTGCCCTGGCAGCGGCAATGCCCACCATCCCCAGGCCGCATCCAATTTCCAGTATGCTTTTCGCGGGGTTCGGCGGTATCCCTGCAAGGTGGCCGGCCAGGACACCGGAGGCTTCCCAGATCTTGGCCCATAAAGGGAAATTATCCATCACGTCGTCCGGATTGATGAACCGGTCGATGGAAGCGGGCGTGAACAACCCGTAAGTTTGCCCGTTGATCGTCACTGGTGTGGTAACGGTGTCGTAGGTCCGGTGAAAGTGCTCCAGTGAGAACATGTTCGATGAGGCTTCCTTTGTTTTTTTAGTAGCCATGTGGGGTCTCAGCGGAGCATGTTTTCCGGCATCCGGACCGCCACCACCTCACCTGTGGCGCACAGCTTTCCCTCGGCTGATACCGTTGCCGATACGACCACCTTTTTTTCTTTCAATTCCTTGATCACGCCGCGGATTTCCAGTTCGGCATCGATCGGGGTCGGACGCAGGTAGTTGACATGCAGCGATGCGGTGACAAATCGGAACGGAGCCTCGTCCGGCCGGGCGCGTCCGGCGGCTGCCGATGCCGAACCGGTGCCGTGGCAGTCGATCAAAGAGGCCAAAAGACCCCCATATACATAGCCGGGGATAGCCATATGGACAGGCCGCGGCCGGAATCGGGCGACTGTCTCATCACCATCCCAATAGCTCTTTAATTGCAAACCATCCGCATTGAGTCGTCCGCATCCATAGCAGTGGCTTAGTTCATCGGGATAGTTGTCCTGGAATGCGATTTCACTCATGGTGCTCCTTTCTCGATGGGACACAGCGGTTCCGGGTCAGATCTCACAGGGAGTATGACGGGCGCATGGTCAGTCTTTAATGGTTCCGTGCCGAAGAATTCAGAGGCGGTAGGACTATGGTTGCGTCAGGTAGATGAAAACGAACTGTTCGTCATTGATGTCGACCGTCATGTCACAATTGCGGGACTGGGCATAATTGAGCCAACCCAGCTTTCCGGCACCGCCGCAATCGACCTTGGGGTGCGATTCGCCGGTGGTGGCATCGTACCATGAGATCAGCATGGGGTCCGGACACAGTGACTTTACCTTTGCATCGGCCATGGACTGGGCGGATGGAAAATCCAAATCGGGTTCGTCGGTTCGGATTTTAACCGGGTTGATCAGTTGGTATTTCAATGGCGCTTTTGCCATTTTCACCTCCTTTTGATGAGCGTTAGGGGCAGATGAACTTTGGATGTAATACGGGCTGACAAAAAAATCAATAGCCGTCAAACAGCCGGCCGGATCGATTTGAAGTGGCCTGCGCCATGTGGTAGGCTGGTTTCACGGATACCGACATCAAGGAGGATGCGGTGAAAAAAAAACCGGTTCCTGCCGACAGCTGGTTCTCGATAAAGACGGTTCAGGCCCGGTTGATGGAGCCTTCCGGCGATTTGGCCGACCGAACCATTCAAATTCGGGTCAACCCCATCTCCGGACGTACCAGTCGAATTGCCTTCAGCCGAGTGAATGAAAAAGAGGCGGGTGTTGAGCGCCTGCCCTTGCCGCCACCGGATGCCCGGCAGACGGCGCGCTGCCCTTTTTGCCGCCCCCAGGTGCTGACGCAGACGCCACGGCTGATCCCCGACATTCATCCGGCCGGCCGGATGGCACGGGGGGAATCGCTGTTGTTT
>NZ_JBFELV010000123.1:0-12317 GCF_041551955.1 Desulfosarcina sp. | reverse complement strand
TGCCCCGCCTTCGCGGGAGTGACACCACTTGTGACTTTTTACGGAACCATCAATGTTGATTGAAAACAAAATCAACATGCCGATTTAATCGTGAACGATTGCTTAGCCGATCCCTTCCCCATTCAATATTCGAGGTTCGCGGTTCGCACTAATTCGATTCCAAATCCCTCAATGCCTCAATTCCTGAATCCCTAAATTCGGAATTCAGCCCTCTGTCATCTGCAGGCAGTTTTCCCACAGCTTCCTGCCCGCCCCGCTTTTCTTCAGCCGGGAAAGATAGGTTTCCACATCGATAACGTGGGCCAGCATCTGCTCTGCGGCCAGTTTGGGGTCACCACCGGCGATGGCCCCAAGGATTTGCTCATGGGCCAACAGAACGGATTCCATGAAACCGGCGTCGGGTTTGAGAATCTGTTTGAAATCCTCAAGCAGGGTTTCGACAAAGTCCAGCATCAGGACCAGGATGGGGTTGTTCGTCTGGCGTGCGATCAGCCGATGGAAGGCGATCTCGTTCCGGCTGACATGGTTCCATTTTTTTTCCTTGAGGTTTTCCCGGGTCGATTCGTTCAACTGCTGCAGCGTTTCCAGGTCAGATGGCGATATGCCTTCGGCCGCCCGTGCGGCGGCGTAGGGTTCCATGATGCGACGGAACTCGGAAAGGTCTGCGATGGTCAGATTCTTGAAATAAAGGTAGTTGGCCAGGTTCTGGGCGGCCACCTGTTCGTCCACTTCCACGATGAACGCCCCACCGCCGACCCCTTTGCGCACGTCGATGAGCCCCATGTGCTCCAGCGCACGCATGGACTCACGCAGGGTCTGCTTACTCACCTGGAACTGCTCGCCCAACTGCTTTTCCGGCGGCAGCCGGTCCCCGGGCGCCAGTCGTCCTTCCAGGATGGCGGTGCGGATCTGGCCGATGATGATTTCAGTGGTCTTGCTCTGACGAACGGTTTCGAACATTCGGGTGCAGCCTTTCTCCGGTTGCCAAGAACGATCTTCACGAAAAAATATTCAAATATCATAATATTTTTATATTCGTCAATACCATTGATCGTCGCCATCGGATCATTTTCACAATGTACATCGACGCCCGTCTATGCTATGGCAGGCCGTTCTCATCCTGAACCGGTAAAAAGGTGTGGCCTTGATCGATCAACCCGTCTCCACTTCATTTCGCGACCCCCACCGCTGGGTAGTCTTTTCCATCATCTGTCTGATCTATTTTTTGGTCTATTTCCACCGGGTCTCCACCTCGGTGATCGCCTCGGACCTGCTGGCGGCGTTTGACACCAATGCGACGGCCCTGGGCTTCATGTCGTCCATGTATTTTTACATCTACGCATTGGACCAGCCCATTGTAGGCTACCTGGCGGACCGCATCGGCCCCCGGCGGGTGATTGCCTATTGGAGTATGACCGCAGCCGCCGGATGTTTCATCTTCGGCATGGCCCCCTCCATCGGGTGGGCATCGCTGGGTCGTGCACTGATCGGTTTCGGGGTGGGCGGGGTTTACGTACCGACGGTCAAGGCCCTGTCGCAATGGTTCAGTGAAAGAGAGTTCGCCACCATGGTGGGGCTGCTCATGTCCGTGGGCAACTTCGGCGCGGTGGTCGCCACAACACCGCTGGCGTGGGCAGCCGGGACCTGGGGGTGGCGGCCCACCTTTTTTCTCATCGGCGGGGTCACCATGGGGATGGCCATCCTGATGCTGGCCGCAACCCGCGACCAACCACCATCGAAGCACCCGCATCAACGACATGACAATTCGCCCGCCACGCCGTCACCGGGCCTGGCACGCACCACGGTCACGATCATTGCTTCAAAGCAATTCTGGCTCCAGGTCACCATTTTCTTCGGCGTCTACGGAACGGCAGTGACCCTTCAGGGGCTGTGGGCCACCCCTTTTTTAATGGCCGTGCTAAACGTCGAACGTATCCTGGCCAGCCAACTGAACATGCTGATCCCCGTCGGCGTCATCATCGGCGCACCCTTATTCGGCTGGATGCCGAATCGTTTTTGCCTGAACAAAGCCCACACACTGACGTTCCTCACGGCGGTTTACACCATGTGCTGGCTGGCCATCCTCATGGTGTTCGACCGCTTGGGCATGGTCGGTTATGCAGCGCTTTTTTTCGTAATGGGGGTTGTCATCGGCGGATTCATCAGCACGATCTGGGGCATCATCCGGGAAACCACGCCAGCCGAACGTTTAGGCCTGACCTCCGGGATTCTCAACCCGGCGCCCTTTTTGGGTGTCGCCGCCTTTCAAGTGCTGACCGGCAACATCATCGACAAGGCTGGTCGTGCCGGCGAACTGAATTCGCTGTCTGGATTCAAAAGTGCATTCAGTGTCTGCCTGGCGGGCGCGCTCGTCTGTCTGGCGCTCTCATTTCTCATCAAAACCAAAGTCTCTAACGGCGACTGAAACGAGTGGGCAAGCGTCAATGGATCGGAAAACGGTTCAACGTCTCGGCAACCTCTCGGCAAAATGCCTCGAGCACACGGCTGTGGGCGGCGGCAAGCGCATCGAAGCCCGGTCCGGTGATTGTCTCTGAAATTCTTGTCCATCGAGACGGCGACGGGTCACCGTTGCCGGTGATTGTCCACACGGCGCCGAGCAGCATCGTTTTATCGGTGGTTCCGATCAATTCGAGGAATGTCACGTCGACGGTGACATCCGGCTTGAGGCCGGCCGGCCAGGGCGCGGTGTACACCCGGGCATCGGACATGAGCATTTGGAGGTTGTCGCCGAGCACCTGCTGAATCATGCGGTCCGGAAAATCGGCCCACCGGTGGTGGGAAGAAACTTCCAGTTGGTTCGGCCCGGTCCGTTTCACCATTTGTACCCGATTGAGATATCCGGGCAGTTCAATTGGATTGACACCGACGGTCTTGGACCGCTCACCATCGGCAGCCGCTGCCGAGATGGAGGTGACGGTCAGCGGATTCAGGATATAGTAGGACACAGATGGGGTAATGGATCGGCATCCGGATAAGCTGATGATCAGCGAACAAATGAAAGCGAGGGTCCACAGCGATAAGCGGTTCATTCCGGGTTTCCTTTTCCAAAAACGATGGCGTCGGGATGGCGCTCCAGATAGTCGGCCAGGGCTTCCACGGCCCGGGCCGCCTCCTGAAGTTCCAGGAGCAGACGATTCAGGTTGTGGGCGATGGGTGCGCCTTCGCCCAACACGGAGTTGGCAGTGGCAAGGGCTTCCTCGCCGCGGGCCATGGCCTCTCTTGCCTGGTCCAGCATACGGTTGACTTTCGGCAGGGTGCCGTCGTTGAGGACGGAAGTCACTTTCTTGAAATCGGCAAAACTCTGGTCGATATTGTCGATGGCGCTTTCCAGAGCCTTGGATCCGGTCATCGCCTCGACCTGGCGCGCGGCCTCCCGAATGTCTGCCATAGTCTCTTCCAGGGGAAGTTGGTTGAAGCGATTCAACAGCTGTTTGGCCGTTGCCGCGAGCTCCTCCACCGTGTTGTGGATGGTGGGCAGTACCGGATACACGTCACCCGTGCGGATATCCTGGGGTTCAGCCTCCGGTTGAATGCGCATGCTCACGTAACTCTGGCCGGTCAGCAGGTTCCCCGTCCGCTGCTGCGCACGCAGCCCTTTTGCCACCAGCTTCTCCATCACTTCATACTCGGGTATGGCCAGTTCACCGGCAAGTTCGATCCGGTCCGGCTCGATGGCAATCAGCACCGGAATCCGGAAAGTCAGCGTATCTTGATCAAACAGCAACCGAATGCTGACCACTTCGCCGATCTTTATGCCGTAGAAGTCTACCGGAGCGCCCGGCGACAGTCCCCGAACGGTCTCTTCAAAGTAGAGCAGATAATACTCACGATAGCTGTAGGAGGCTGCATTGGCGGCGTCACGGTTGTCATACAGAGAGAAGACTTGGTTCTCAGCAGGCAGGGCAGCCGTTTTGATGTCCTCCGCAGTGAAAAACGAAATCCCCCCCACCAGCAGACTGGCCAGCGAGGGTGTGTCAATGCGGACCCCGTCGGCACCGATTTTCACGTTCAGGCCGCTGGCATTGTAAAACCGGGAGTCGCGTTTGACCTGATGGTGATAGGGAGCTGCCACGAATATATCAAGGAGCACACCTGTTCCGTCTTCGGCCATATCCACATTGGTGACGCGCCCCACCTTGACCTGCCGGTAATACACCGGAGACCCGATATCCAGGGAGCCCAACTGCTCGGCCCGCAACTTGAATTGCCGCCCTGGCGTGTCCCTGAAAATGGCCGGCGGCTTCTCACTGCCTTCAAACCGGTTTACGACTTTTCCGCTGCGACCGGGCATCATACCAATGTAGGCACCGGAGAGCAGGGTGCTGATGCCGGACACTTCACCCACAGCCACACGCGCCCTGACGACCCAGAACAGTGTATCCCCGTTGAGATGAGCGGCCACCTCACGGCTCATGTCCGCAGAGACCACGACCTGGGACAGATCCTCGCTGAGTTGAATGCGCTGAACCTTGCCGACGGTGACATCTTTGTATTTGATTTCCGTTTTACCGGGCACCAACCCTTCGGCGGATTTGAAGACAATCGTGATGGTCGGACCCGTTTCCTGGACCGCTTTAACGGCTAGCCAAACGCCGATTAACGCGGCGAGAAGAGGAATCAGCCAGACAATGGAAAAGCGCTTTCCGCGCCCGATCACAGGCTCGGGAATCGGTTCGTCAACAGCGGGTTCAGCGGACAGTTGATTCATCATTTTTCTCCAGCGCGTCCCAAATCAGTCTCGGATCGAAAGTCATGGCGGCAATCATGGTGATGACGACCACAGCGGCAAAATAAACGATGCCGGGTCCCGCTTCGATGGTGGTCAGGTAACCGAGCCGAACCAAAGCGACCAGCACCGTGACCACAAAGACATCCAGCATGGACCAGCGCCCCACCAGTTCCGTCACTCGGTAGAGAATAGTTCGCTCTTCGGGCCGCCAACGGGATCGCCGTTGAATCGAAAGAAGAAGTCCAGCCAGGACGATCAGCTTGGCAATGGGAACCACGATGCTGGCCACGAAAATAATCAGGGCAATCCCCCAGGAACCGGTCTGCATGAAAAAGATAACACCACTCATAATCGTATCGGACTGGGTGCTGCCGAGATAGGTGGTGATAGTCACCGGCAACAGATTCGCCGGAATATAAAAAATGATCGCTGCAATCAACAGGGCCCAAGTGCGCGCAATGCTGTTCGGTTTTCTAATATGAAGCGGTGTACCGCATCGGGGGCATCTGACTTGGACCCGTCCGGCCGCCGACGACCGTCGGACCAGCAGGCTGCAGCCATGGCAGTTGAACAGGCCGGATCGGGCGGCAGAATGGTCCGCAGATACGCGCGTCATCGCCATTGGTCCATTTTCTCCCATATGGTGATAGGAACCAGAAAGGTATTAACCGCCGCCAGCACAAAAACCAGCGCGAGGAAGGAGAACAGGGCCGTACCGGGGATGATGGTGGCCATTTTGGCCAGTTTGACCACGGATACCAGGATGCCCAGAAAAAATATCTCGGTCATGCTCCACGGGCGAAGGGTGAGCGCCAGCCTGAAAACCCGCCGGTTGGCCGGCAGGCGATGCCCTAATTTCATTGGCCACAACACGTAAACGAGGGCTCCCAGCAGCAAACAAGGGATGAGCATGCTGGTAAGCAGAACCAGCATGGCCACACCCGCCATGCTCTGCTCGGAAAGGATGATCGCTCCGGTGATGAGCGTGGTTTCCAAGATAGTTCCCTGGGATTCCAGCGACAAAAACGGGTAGATGTTGGCGATGACCAGCAACACCAGGCCAGTAAGGGCCAAGGCCAACGACCGATCGATGGTTTTCGGGAAGTGGACATACAGCAATGCCCCGCAACGTCTGCAGCGGGCTTTGCTGTTCTCCGGCAGCGGTTGCGCGCGGTGCAGCAGGTCACATTCGTGGCAGGCGATCAGGGATTGCATCATAGCCACAAGGCACCTTCAGGTCATCTTCGTCCTGTCCTTTTAGCGGAAAACCCGCGTGCCCCGAAAAAGGGAACAACGCCATGCACGGCGACAGGTGCAGAAAACCGCTGCACGCGAAGACCAGACAAGGTAATAATTTCCGCTTCAGTTCAAATACCGTTTAAATACCACTATTTCCGAAACCATGCAATGGTTTCATGACCGCCGGTGGCTCCACGGCGGCTCGCCATGCGGTTTGGCAGGAAGTGGAGAAACAGGAACCGATTAGGTGTGTTTCAGGCGACCTGAAGATCGGGTTTGCCCTTACGGCGACGAATGACTTTGACAATGGTGGGTGTCGTTTTCGTGCGGGAACCGGCCTTCGTGTTTGGGTCGGTCTGCGTAAAAAGCTGAAAGAGTTTGGCTTCTATTTTTTTTCGCTTGTTCTCGTCCATCAAATTTTCTTCTTCGTCTTTCTTGGTTGTTGATTAGAAGCCATCTCAAAAACAGGATATGGGTTCAAGATCAAGGCGGATACGCGTTTCAACCCACATGCATACTGCAGTATGTCGAGGATTTGAAACGAGCATCCAAAGCAGAAATTGAGCCAAAAGACCTTTTCGAGATGCCTTATAATCATGGTTAGGCCCTGCTGCACATATCCACAGCCGGACCATCCAGTTTGGGGTGCATGAAGCGGCTGGCCACATGCACGATTGTCAGCAATCCACCTGCCGTTTAGGGATTTACGTCTGCATTAATTTTTATTAAGGGAGGCAAACACCGCTTTACGTAGGGGTAAGCGCATTTCCTGCCAATAGCAGGACTATTACGTTAGAAACCCTGTTTATAATAATCAAACCGTCTTGGCAAGGGTTAAATGACCACACCGACCGTTTTTTTTCCGCCAGGTCAATCAACCAGTGTCGCACGATCAGAACCCACCGCCTCCCATATAGGTGCAGGTTTGCGACCGTCTGGCGATACCACCGCTGTATTCTGTTTTTATCTACCTGGAAATACATTCTTTTTTAAAACTTCTGACGTATAGCGTTCGGGCACGCTTTATGCTTTGCTGGAAAGGTAACAGTCGAACGGCCCTGCCAACGGTGGCCGCCGGATAAGGGCCGCTGAAAAACAAAATTGAACTGAGCATTGTGCCGGACTGGCAGACAAACAAGGTGGTACCATATATTTTTTCCGAGACCCTGAACCCTATATCGGACCCTGAACACGATAACTTGAATTAAATTGCAGATGACAACCTTAAATCAGAACAGGAGGCGAAATCGATGAATGATGATGTCATTCGGTTGGGCGGCAAAAAACGGAACACCTTTATGGACAAGGTCAAGGAGATCTTGCCGGAAGGCGGCAACCTGAACCTGTGCCTCACCTGCGGTGCTTGCTCGTCCGGATGTCCGGCAACCGGTTTGGAGGGTATGGATCCGCGAAAGTTCCTGCGCATGGCCGCACTCGGTTTGGACCAGGAGATCGCCAAATCGGATTGGCCGTGGATGTGCACCATGTGCCAGCGCTGCATCTATGTCTGCCCGATGAGTATCGACATCCCGCAGCTGGTATACAACGCCAGGGGGCTGCGCCCGAGAGAAGAGCGGCCCAAGGGCATTCTGGGATCCTGCGACATGGCCCTTAGAAATGAGAGCACCAGTGCCATGGGCACCGCACCCGATGACTTCGTCTTCGTTGTGGAGGATGTACTGGAAGAGTATCAGGAAGCGCAGCCCGAATTCGCCGACATGCAGGCGCCCATCGACAAGGAAGGGGCTGAATTCTTCCTTAACCAGAATTCACGGGAACCGGTCACCGAACCTGATGAGCTGGTTCCCCTGTGGAAGATCCTGCACCTTGCCGGGGCGGATTGGACGTACGGCAGCGCCGGCTGGGCCGGAGAAAACTACTGCATGTTCCTGGCAGACAACGACTCCTGGGAAAAGGTAACCCGGACAACCGTCAATCAGGCCAATAAATTGGGGGTGAAAACATTCCTCAACACCGAGTGAGGGCACGTGACCTTTTCAGTCCGGGCCGGACTGAAAAAATTCAATCTGGAACACCATTTCGAAGTCAAAAACATCTATGAGTACTATGCCAAGTGGATTCGTGAAGGCAAACTCAAAGTCAATTCAGACTGGAATAAAGACCTGAAGATCAAGTTCACGGTGCAGGACCCCTGCCAGATCGTCCGCAAAAGTTACGGCGACCCGATTGCCGAGGATCTGCGCTACGTGGTCAAATCCGTGGTCGGTGAAGAGAATTTCATCGACATGCAGCCCAACCGCTCCAACAACTTCTGCTGCGGCGGCGGCGGCGGATTCCTGCAATCCGGCTTTAAAGAACAGCGCCTCAAATACGGCGAACTTAAAGATAAACAGATCAAGGCCACCGGCGCCGACTACTGCATTGCCGGCTGCCACAACTGCCACGCGCAGATCCACGAACTCAGCGAGCATTACGGCGGGGGCTACCCCGTGGTTCACCTGTGGACCCTGCTCTGCCTCTCCCTGGGTATATTGGGCCCCAATGAACGCGAGTATCTGGGTGAAGACCTGAAGGAAGTCAACGTGTTTCACCCGGAAACGGCCATGTAGACATAGAACGGACAAAGCCGATTTTGATACCCGGCATTGTCGCTTCGCAGACCTGCCGACAGGCGCTTAGTTCTAATGCCTGTCGGCAGGCCACCATGCTTGGACAGGATCATGGACAGCCATCTGACCGTAGGGGAACTGCAGGCGCGCTGGGAAAAGGCGCTGACGGCGACCCGAACCGCTGCGTCGATGCACCCGAACACCTACCGGGATCTGAAAGCGCGGGCGGCTGAAATCGTCGAGAACCCTGTCGACATCAACGACTACTTCCCCAAGGTGGAAGAACTGGTCAACCACTTGAAAACCATGGATCCCGGCGGCCACGGAAGCATTTTCGAAATCTTCAACGCCCGCATCTCACCGTCGAGTATCTGGCAGGTGAAGCTGCTAAGGATGGATTGCAAGGACCTTTTGGCCCACCTGCAGGCCTTCGATGAATGGCGCCGCAAGCAACACCACCTGCGCATGGTCAAATAGCCGGAGGTGAACGCCATGTTAAAATTCAGCCCGATCTTCGTGGATAGACACACCCTCGTGAATGCCGGATGCAAATCTGGGCCGCCTTGCCTTTCTGGGTATACCGGTGGTGGTTCTAAAGCATGCTACCCTCCTTGATCCATTGTTTTGCGGCATCTTCTGTTTCAGTTGTCAAGGCCCATTCTTTTTCGTGACCGACCCTCAATCAGTCCGCGTATTTGTTACAAACATCCAAAAACTCCTGGTAATTATCCAAAAAAAGATCTACCAGCGTCGGATCGAACAATGCCCCCCTGGATTCCTTGATGTATTGAAACACTCTTTCGCTCTCCCAAGCTGATTTGTACAGGCGCGAGTTGCTGAGTGCATCGAATACATCGACCAGGCCGATAATTCGTCCGAAAATGTGGATGTCCTCACCCCGGAGTCCTTGGGGGTATCCGAGTCCATCCCACCTCTCGTGGTGTTGATAAGCCACAATTGCAGCCGCTTCGATGATCCGCCGATTCGATTTACATAGGATTTCATAGCCGATCCTGGTATGTCTTTTCACCGAGTCAAACTCCTGCGCGGTGAGTTTCCCGGGCTTGTTCAAAATCGCGTCGGGAATACCTATTTTGCCTACGTCGTGCATGGGAGATGCCATGCGCAGTAGATTCGCCTCTTGTTCATCCATCCCCAGCTTTATCGCCAGCAAGTATGACAGCTCCGAAACCCGGCGGACATGGTTTGCCGTCTCCTCCGAGCGAGTCTCGACGATTTCACCCAACGTCTCGATAACCTCCTTTTGGGTCTCGATAATTTCTTTGCTCAGATATATGTTGTCGAAGGCGATGCCTACATTGGTTGAAAAAATCCGGATAAGGTCCTTGTCGAGATGAGTCAGATATTTGCATCCGTCAAAATAAAGGAGGTTTTTGGAACCGTTTTCTGTCTGAAAATACCCGACGTATGCGTCATCGATAAACAGACTCTCTTTCTTTTGAATAGCCTGGCTCAAATGCATCCTCACTTCCTGATCCAGAACATCTTCAACGTATTTATTGACGTAGACCTCATATCGCCCGGTGCCGGCAATGATTTCTAGTTTGTCCTTTGCGTCAGATGCGGCAAACCCGGAAGACTGAAGAAAGAGCGAGTCTTCGTTTACCTGGAGGAGCGAGGAAAGCTGGGTCAGTATTCCTTCTGTAAACTTTTGCAGTCTTTGGTGTGCAAACAGATGGCCGGTTGAATTTATTATTATTTCTAAACCCTTACGGTTTCTTTCGATGGTACGCAAATCTCGGTAGGCTCTCAACGAGGATGTGATGGTCGTAAAAAGTTTGTTGGCCGTCAGTTCGGTTTTCTCTTTGTAGTCATTGATGTCATATTCTGTAATGATCTCCTTTTCCGGTGCTTTCCCGGGTTGCCCGGTCCGCAGGATAATCCGTACAAAGCTGTTTTTCAGCGTCTCACGGATATAGCGGACAACATCCAGACCGGAGGTGTCGGATTCCATCACGACATCGAGCAACAGGATGGCCGTATCGGGGTTATCACAAATCAAACGCTCGGTTTCCTTACCTGAATAGGCATGCAGTAACCCCACCCCGCCTCCATCGAAGCGATAATCATCAAGTACCATCTTGGTTATGTTGTGAACCTCTTTCTCATCGTCGGCAATGATAATCTTCCATGAGCCATTGTGCCCCATGTCCTGCTCATTGAATTCTTCTTCGGCGAATACGAGATCGTCGGCGAGACTATCATTCTGGTTCGGCAATTCAGACATCATCTATCTCCTGATTCAACGGGATCTTTATGGCAATGACAGTTCCTTTTCCGGGTTCACTTTCGCAGCTGATCGAACCATTCAATGTCTGTGTGGCGATGTTAAACACAATATGCATGCCGAGGCCTGTGCCTCCGCTGGCGCGTTTGGTGGTAAAAAAGGGTTCAAATATGTTAAGGCGCGTGTTTTCATCCATTCCCACACCATTATCACGGTAAATCAACACATAGGCAGCACGCGTTTTTGAAAAACGGATTTGAATTTTTCCCCTTTCGATTCCCGAGAAGCCATGTAAAAGGGAGTTCATTACGAGGTTTGTGATGATCTGCGAGAAGGCACCGGGGTAGCTGTTGATCTGTAATTTCTCTTGACAATCAACTTGAACATGGTGCTTTGTTTTCTTCAACTGAGGGAGTAAGCTGAGCAAAACGTTGTCGATGTAATCCTTGACGCCAAAGGATCGTCGTTCTTCATTCGATTGGTCCACGGCAACCTGTTTAAAACTCCGAATAAGGTCCACCGCCCGATTCAGATTCAACAAAATCGATGAGGAGGCGTCGTTCGCGGCCTTGAGGTACTTATCGAGGTCCGACCGCTTCATTTTTCCGAACGCGTGCAGACTGTTGATATGACGTGTCTTCTCCTCCAGCAAAGACGACGCCGTTACACCGATTCCCAACGGGGTATTGATTTCGTGGGCGACACCGGCCACGAGGCTTCCTAGCGAGGCCATTTTTTCCGTCTGCACCAGTCGGTCTTGTGTTTTTTTAACAGTCACCAACGATTGTTTGAGTGCCAAATTAACCTCGTTGAGCTGGGCCGTCCGATTCACCACCCGCTGCTCGAGTTCATCGTTCATCTGACGAATTTTTTCTTCTGCCCGCTTTCTGGCAGTGTCGTCCCTTGCCACCCCCCGAAACCCGGCGGGCTTACCCTGCAAGTTCCGGATCAAACTTGTGGACATAGAAAGAATCCTTACTTCACCGTCTTTTCTGACGATACCATAGTCCATGACGTCCACTGACTTGCCGGAGGTGTATAGCGTGTTAAACACCTGGTACATCTTTTTTGCGGTATCCTTGTTTGTGTAATCGTGGTAATCAAGACCTTCCATCTCCTGTGGAGAGTAGCCCAAAATCTTCGCCGCCGAATGGTTGAAAAATTTTAGCTTTCCAGCCAGGTCGACCTCAAAATACCCCTCCTGCATACTCTCGAGAATCGTCCGGTATCTTTCCTCGCTCAACTTGAGCGCCTCGGCACTGCGCTTCCGTTCTGAAATTTCCTGCTGCAGGTCCTTGTTCATGATAACCAATTGAGAGGTTCGCTCCGCAACCCCCTTTTCCAATTCAAGGTTGGCTGCATGGACTTTCGACTTTTCAGCCTCTAGCATGCGGGATTGGATATATTCCTTTCGCAGATAGTATTCGATCGAATAACAGGCGAACATACCCAATAGGTTGCCGGCCAGGAAAAAAAAATTATTGCTGATGAATACGGGAATTGGGGTGTC
>NZ_JBFELV010000122.1:0-12368 GCF_041551955.1 Desulfosarcina sp. | reverse complement strand
GCCTTGCCTCGCCTTTTCATGCAGGACCCCAATGATCGTTTACCGGCACACGTTGGAAGGTAAAAAAATAGCATGATTGAACGGAAAAAAAGACAACACCCGCGCTGTGTGAAAGACACGGCAGTTACCTATCATTTCTTTAACCACCCAACTCAGAATGAGGCGATCGCAAGGAATTACAGTCGTTTCGGCATGTACTTCGAGGCACAGCAGTCATTGGCACCGGGTACGATTGTCGTCATACGCAGTTACGGATGCAATGATCCTATCGACCTTGGCTTCGCACCTGCGTATTGTTCCGGGGGTCGTGAGGCTTTAGAAGCATGCCAGGAACTGAAGACGCAAGTGTTTGGTGAAGTCAAGCGCTGTGAGATGCTTGAGGCGACGACGGAGCAGCGCTTCGGTATTGCCGTCCGTTACATTGGGCCGGCAACATAGTCCATTACAGTGAGAAATTGCTATCATGACCTTTCATTCAATCATTTGAGCTGTTGAGGCTGTCTGGATAAATGGCCAATGGGTATCAAGATCGTTTCGAGACTTTTACTATGCACCCTTTCCTTCATTTTTTTGAATGGCTTCGTTGGTATGCCTATTCATCCTGCCAACGCTGAACCCGATGATGCGGAACTGCTCAGCGAACAACAAATTGTATACAGAATCAAACCAGAAAAAAGAGGTGGAGAGGCGTTCAAACTGATTTACCTGGTGCCGGTTCCGGTGGATGCTTTCTGGAGGTTCAAGACTGATTTTGGTGGCGATTTTCTCCTTAGCAACAGATATATCAGAGAACATCGGCTTGTCCTTGAAAAAGGCAATGTTACCATTACCGAAAACAGCTATTCGAACGCACCAAACGAAACGTTCAGATGGCGTACGACCCTATTCCCTGATGAACACCGCTTGGTTTTCCAGTTGGAAAACCCTCGGGAATGCGGGCATCGGTTTCATTATGGGTCGATACGGATGGAACCTTTCCAATCATACACCAAAGTCACTCACACCGCTTACTTCGATTTTTTCGGCGCATTTCTGTGGGTTAATCTTCCCATCGGAGGCGGTATGACATCATTTTTAACGTACACCGCCCGTTGGGAAAAGGATACGGTTTCGCGCCTACGGCACCAATACGAAACCGAATCCTCGCCGCGGCCCCGGTGAACCGGATATCTGCTTCGCGCCATCAGACCGCTGGGGGGGATGTTCTGCCCTAAACGGCAGTGCTGAAAAGACACTTTTTATTTTTCAGGGATATCGAATGTGAAGATTTCAATGCGGTTGTTCATTTTGTCATGCATTTCAGGCTTGCTGTCTTACCTCTCCGTTTCATTGCCGCATCTGTTGTCCACCTGGTTTAACCTGTCGGATGATACCTTTTTTATTCTTCCCGGGGTGTTTTTCGGCGTTTTCGTTCTCGTGCCACGCGTCAAAAACGTCAATTACCGCGTTCTGCGATGCATGGGCTTGCTGATCTTCAGTGTAGCTGCATGGTATGTGGCGGTGACGGTTGGATTCCAAGTCTTACCGTTGGTCCATCAATTGGCGGTGCTGTCATGTGGCATATCAGGAAGTTTCGGTGTGCTCTTGCTTGTTGCCGCGAGCCGTTATCTCGTGCCTTTGAGGATCAGTATTTCTTCCCTTCTGACCGCACTTTTCGTCGGTTTCATCGGCGGCGGTATCATCGGCATGGCCCTCGTGCAGCCACGGTCAAGCCTGGCCAGTGAATTTTTCTATTTGATTGGTTTTCTATTTTGGCAATGCGGTGTTGCCGCGGCGCTTTTTGGCAGGGCACGGACCACCGGCGATAACAAACCCAGGCGCAACACGGTCTAACAGGGTGGTGAAAAACGTCATGGGCGCAGGCAAGACAAGACGAGATTTGGCGAAAAAGCGAAGTTAATGTGTGATAAATGAGCATGTTGAGCCAGATTTTAACACTTAACCGGTTTCGTTGGAGGACGAGATATGTTTAATTTCCCTTACATTGTCGAGTTACTCTCACCGAAACGATCTGATGAAGACAACATCGACGGCAACCTGGACCGATTTGCCCTGCGGTATAACCAGATTATCGAGTCGGGATGCGGCTTATCCATACCAGACAACCCAATGGGGCAGCCAAGGTTGGGGGCCCTGGAAAGCATCGAATTGCGAAATCTTTCCTTTCTTCGTGATAAAGTCGTTGTTAATTTAAACACATTCCACACCAAAAAGGAACTTGACGGTCTTTTGGAAAAAGCAGCTTCAGCGGATTTGAAATATATGCTTGTTGTCAGGGGAGACGGTGGACCACTGTTGCCGACGTTGGATCCAAAAAGCATCAATGGCCAATTCAGCGTTGCCACCTCTATCGATTTGATCCGCTATATCAACGACACATACCCGGATCAATTCGTTACTGGTGCGGCTTTCAATCCCTTCAAACCGATGCCAGTTGAGACCAACCGGTTGAAGCAGAAGCTGTCTGCCGGTGCAAGGTTTGTGGTTACCCAACCGATTGTTGGAAAAAATGAAAGTGTTTCCCAAATCGAAATGCTTGGCGTCCCCCTTGTCATTGAAGCCTGGATGTCAAAAAACATCGATCTTTTTTACAAAAGCGTCGGTAAAGAAAAAGATGAACATGCGGAGCCATTCGATCCTGTCGACAATCTCAAAACGCTCCATAAATTCTACCCTGAGAGCTGTGTCTACCTGTCAATGCTTGGTTTCAAACAGAACTGGCAGGACATTTTGCCAAGGCTTTCAAAAATGAATCGAAAATAGGGAAGCGGTAAATGGAACGTGTTTTTTTTACGCTCGGCGCCTTGTTTGCCTTTGCGGGGGTTGCCGCGGGTGCATTCGGTGCCCACAGCCTGAAGAGCCGCTTAAACACCGAGATGCTGTTGGTCTTTGAAGTGGGGGTGCGCTATCAGATGTATCACGCCTTTGCGCTGATCGCAGCGGCTTGGGTGCAGGCAAAGTGGCCTTCTGCGCTTGGCACCTGCGGCGCATGGTTTTTCGTCGCCGGCATTCTCCTCTTTTCTGGCAGCCTTTACCTGATGAGCTTGAGTGGGCTGAGATGGTTGGGTGCGATTACGCCGCTTGGGGGTGTCGCATTTCTGGTGGGCTGGGTGTGTTTGGCGTTGGCGGTGTGGAGAGGGTGAGAAAAGGATATCAATCGCGCTGGTGGGTCAATGACGCGGGCGAATATAATCGGATCTATGACACATGCTGCTTTCTGACCTGCATCAGCAACCGGTCAATGCGCATTAGCGCCAGCCGGCAAACCAAGCCGTATCCGAATGCCCAGCCCGGCACGGTGAAGGTCAGCCGGCATCGATTCGGTCCAAGGGGTTCTACCCGGTGGCCGGTGGCCGCCACTCCTGCCACGCGCCAGTCCCAATAGGATTCGGGTTCAACGATGCCGACGACGAACGGCATCCAGACGCCTAAGGCGGTTAATATGCGACCATTCGAGCCAGCACGGATATAACGGTGCTGGCAGTCGACCCCCCGAATGGAAGGTCCCCACACGGGCCAGGTTCGCGTATCCGTAATCAGACGCCACACGCGGTTGGCCGGTGCGTCGAGTTGTCTGGAAAAGCCAAGTGGTGGGTTCATGGCAAACCGTTGCAAGTGTGAGCCGAATGGTGACATACTGCTTCAATACCCCGTTTTTTATTGCTGTGGAAACCACCTTGGACGAGGCTGGAGGTCAACGTAGGGCCCATTTCGACGCGGGTCAATAAAAAAGTGCTTGTCTGAACCCCTCACAGTTGGTTTAATACCGGAGTTCGTGTCGCGCTCTGGTGGGTTCCGACGCTGCCATACGGGTCAAACTGATTTCATCGCTGCGTGCACGCTCTTCTTCTATTCGCGCGCCCCTGAGATTGTCTGAGCCGGCACGCCTTCGAAAGGTGGCAGTTTTAACTTAGCCATAGTACACCAACGGATACTGTTGAAAAAACCCTCTTGTTTAGGCGTTTGCGTCCCCGGGCAAACAACGGTAACCCGACATGAATCAACAAACGATGCCAACCACAGGGAGGTGCCCGTGATCCATCAATTCGACACGGTGATTGTCGGCTCCGGCGGTGCCGGTCTATATGCCGCACTGGAAGCCAGCCAGCAATCCAAAACCGCGGTTCTTTCCAAGCTGTATCCCATCCGCAGCCATACCGGCGCCGCCCAGGGCGGCATCAGCGCCGCATTGGGCAATGTGGAGGAGGACAAGCCCGAATGGCACGCCTTCGACACGGTCAAGGGGGGTGACTACCTGGTTGACCAGCAGGCGGCCAAAATACTCACCGAAGAGGCTGTCCAGGCCGTCTACGATCTGGAAAACCGAGGACTGCCATTTAACCGCACCCCCGCGGGACGCATCGACCAGCGCCGCTTCGGCGGGCACACGCGCAATTTTGGCGAAGGCCCCGTGCGTCGGGCCTGCTACGCGGCCGATCGAACGGGTCACATGATTCTGCAGACGCTCTACCAGCAGTGCATCAAAAACGAGGTGGCTTTTTTCGACGAGTTCCAGGTCGTGGACCTGCTCCTGGACGGGACCACCACCCAGGGCGTGGTGGCCGTGGAACTGGCCACCGGCGAGTTGCATGTCTTCGCCGCCAAGGCTGTCCTGTTCGCCACCGGCGGGTTCGGGCGCATTTTCAAGATCACCTCCAACGCCTACGCCAACACCGGTGACGGCCCGGCGGTATGCGCCCGGCGCGGGATTCCCTTAGAGGACATGGAGTTTTTCCAGTTTCACCCCACCGGCATCATGGGGCTGGGCATCCTGATTTCCGAGGCGGTGCGCGGCGAAGGCGGTATCCTGCGCAATCGGGACGGGGAGCGCTTCATGCAGCGCTACTCACCGACACTGCTGGATCTGGCCCCACGGGACATCGTCGCCCGGTCCATACTGACCGAGATCCGCGCCGGCCAGGGAATCCGCGGGGATCGCAAGATCGACGACTACGTTCATCTGGACGCCACGCACCTGGGCAAGGCGGTCCTGTCCAGCAAACTGCCCGACATCACCGGCTTCTGCAAGACATACCTGGGTATCGATCCGGCCGAAACGCCCATCCCGGTGCTGCCCACGGCGCACTATGCCATGGGCGGCATCCCCACGGATGTAAATGGACGCGTGATCATGGACAGTGCCGGGACCATCGTCGACGGCCTTTATGCGGCCGGTGAATGTGCATGTGTTTCCGTGCACGGGGCCAACCGTCTGGGGACCAACAGCCTGCTCGATCTGGTCGTGTTCGGCCGGCGGGCCGGTCAGCACATCGGCGGCTATGTGAAGCGGGCCGACATGCCCCAGCCGGACACAACCGCCGCCGACCAGGCGCGTGGCTTTATCGATCGCCTCACCGACGGCTCATCCGGACCCCACGGTGGGCACATCACGGACGAGATGCAGACCATTATGATGGAAAAGGTGGGGATTTATCGCAACGAGAAGGAGATGCAGGCGGCCGTGGATGAGATCAAGGCCCTGCGGCAGCGCTACCGGTCCGTGCGCGTCCAGGACACCGCCAAGCCTTTCAACACCGACCTGCTGGAGATCATCGAGCTGGGCAACCTGCTGGATCTGTCCCTGCTGACGGCCGCGGCGGCACTCGATCGCCGGGAGAGCCGGGGGGCTCACAGCCGGGAGGATTTTTCGGAAAGGGACGACGACAACTGGCTCAAGCACTCCCTGGCCTACCTGGAAGGGGATACGGTCAGGCTTGACTACAAAGCGGTGGACACAAGCATATGGGAACCCAAACCGCGTACCTATTGATCCCAAGGAGGCGATAATGAACATCATCCTTAACATCCAGCGCTACAACCCCGACGTCGACGACGCCCCCTACTTCCAGGAATTCAGTGTGGAGGTGGGTCCCAACCAGCGGCTGCTGGACGCCTTGATGCTGGTCAAACGCTTTCAGGACGGCAGCCTGGGGTTTCGCAAGAGCTGCGCCCACGGCGTCTGCGGGTCGGATGCCATGCGTATCAACGGCAAGGACGGCCTGGCCTGCAAGACCCTGGTCAAGGAGGTGGCCCAAAAGGAGGGCGATACCGTCACGCTGGAACCGCTCAGGTACCTGCCGGTTCAGCGCGACCTGATCGTTGACCAGGCCGAATTTTTCAAGAAGTACCGGTCGGTCAAGCCGTTTCTGATCAACGACGAACCGGTGGCGGAAAAAGAACGCATACAGTCACAAGACGAACGCATGCAATTTGACGACACCACCAACTGCATCCTCTGCGCCTCGTGTTACTCGGCCTGTCCGGTTCTGGACGAAAATGCCGATTTTATCGGACCGGCGGCCATCGCTCAGGCTTACCGTTTTAATGCCGACACGCGTGATCGTGGATTCGAGGCGCGCCTGGCCGTGCTGGATCGACCCGATGGCGTGTGGCCCTGCCAGAACCATTTCAAATGTACGCAGTCCTGTCCGCGCTCCATTCTGATCACCAAGCGAATCAACCAGACCAAACGTCTGATCGAGAAACACAAGGAGAAGCAGGCAGAGACGTAAATCCGGCGTCTCAGTGGGGTGTATCGAAAGAGTCCAGCAGCATTTCGGGATGATCGGCATCATCCCCTTTGGCCTCGGGGTGGCTGTTGATGAAACGGGCACACGCGTTCCAGCGCAAGACGGCATCCTGGTTGTGCGGGTCGCAGCCGGCCAGTGCTTCTCCATAGGCGTTCATGGCTTTGACGAACCAATCATAAGCCACGGTTCCTGAACCCGGGCCGCCCTGATTGAAATGAAATTTGGCCCGCCGCTCGAATACAATCCCGGTATAATAGGATTTGCAGTAGGCGCTGTCCAGCCGGGCCACGATGTCACGGGCCTGCTCAAATGAGGGGTTGAGCCCGCTTTCTAAGAACTTGTCGGTCAATGCCAGCAAAAGGACGATCAAGGCCTCCTGATTGTCGGGGGCGACCACCAGGATGTCCAGGCAGATGCTTTCCGCCCCGTCCGGTTCATTGAGCATGCGATAGCGTTTGGCCATATCGAGTGCGGATGGAACCGCTTCGGGTTTGAGGGTTTTCAGTTCGACCATATCGACCTCCCTTCCGGTTAAGTTGACGGCAGCCATCGACGACTGGGAACCATTAGTATACGAAGTATTCACTTATTTTCAAGAGGCGGTCACCATCCACTATCGTTTCGAACCGAAACGCCAGAAGGATGCAAACCCTGTCGCCATGCATCAATTGGCTCACACGGGCAGCTGTTATCGTGATCGGCTTCAGATGACCCCAAGGGGTGTTTTGCATGGACATTGAAGACAAGCTGACCATACTGGCCGATGCGGCCAAATACGATGTCTCCTGTGCATCCAGCGGCAGCCGCAGGAAGAACAGTGGCCGGCGGTTGGGCAACAGCGCGCCCTCGGGCATCTGCCACACCTACACCGAAGACGGTCGATGTGTGTCGCTGCTGAAAATCCTTCTGACCAATGTGTGCATCTATGATTGCGCCTATTGCGTCAACCGCTGCAGCAACGATATCCCCCGGGCGGCTTTCACGACGCGCGAGATCGTCTCTTTGACCATCGACTTCTATCGGCGCAATTACATCGAGGGCCTCTTTTTGAGTTCGGGGGTCATACGCAGCCCCGACGACACCATGGAGCGGCTGGTTCGAACCGTGCGGATGCTTCGTGGTCAGGGGTTCAACGGATACATCCACTTAAAGTGCGTCCCATTCGCCAGCCGGCGATTGATTCAACAGGCCGGGCAGCATGCCGACCGGCTGAGCGTCAATATCGAATTGCCCTCCGAAGCCAGCTTGATGCGCCTGGCACAGGACAAAACCTACGCCTCCGTGCTGACCCCCATGGGGGTGATTCGTGAAACGATCGCCGAGACACGGGCGGACCGCAAACGCCTGCGGCATGTGCCCGCCTTTGCGCCCGCCGGACAGAGCACCCAGTTGATCGTCGGCGCCAGTCCGGAGTCCGACTATGAGATACTGAACCTGGCCGATGGGCTCTACCGGCAGCAAACCCTCAAGCGGGTCTATTATTCGGCTTACGTGCCGGTGGGTGGGTCACGCAAGCCATTGCCGGATCTGGTTGAACCGCCGCTGCGGCGCGAGAACCGACTCTACCAGGCCGATTGGCTGATGCGGCTGTATGGCTTTTCCATCGACGAGGTGATCGACAGCGCCTCACCCTGGCTCGATCTGACGATCGACCCCAAACAGGCCTTCGCCCTGAGGCATCCGGAACGGTTTCCGGTCGACATCAACACCGCCGACCGTGAAATGATTCTCAGGGTGCCGGGCATCGGGCTGAAGTCGGCCAATCGCATCGTTCACCTGCGAAAAAAAGGACGTATACGATTGGCGCATCTGCGGCAGCTGGGCGCAATCGTCTCCCGGGCCCGGCCATACATCCGCTGCGACGGCATGCCGGTAGGGCAATGGGCGGTGACTACTACGGGAATACCCCTGGATACCGCAGCCGTTGCCTCACCGCCAGGAAATATCAATTTTCCCTCAAGCAGCGTAAGGCGCCGGGTATTTGAAACCGACGGCAGCTTCGAGGGACTGCTCAGCGCCCTTTTCAAGGCTTATACAGACAAGGTGCCGCCGGACGCCATCGAACCTTGTGGCCACGGCCAGAGGGAGCTGTTTGAACAACCGGTTACCATCGACACGGACCCGGACATTGCTGATCGAGTCTGGAAGGGGCTGAAGAGACATTTGGGCGCCAAGCGCCGCCGCAAGTTGCTCGACGCTTTCCTGTCGGGCCACGCCGGGGTTGAAACCATGATCTACCGGCTGGTTGCAGATGCCATCGCCACCCGCGGCGGCCGAACCGGAACGACCCATCTGTCGACCTTCATCCACATCGATAAACTCAGTCGTCAGGTCCGCCTCGAGGCGCATCGCATGAAGGGCTTGATTCGGTTCGAACAGACCGGCGAAGATGGCTACTTGGCCCTGGTGGCCCCCCGCTACGATGTGTTGCCGCTGGTTCGTCGACATTTCGAATCGCGTTTTGCCGACCAGCGCTGGATTATTTACGACACGCGAAGAAGCTACGGGCTCGCCTATGACGGCCGCCGCACGCAGGCGCTGCAGATGGATGTCGCCGCCCTGACGGCCTCCTGTCGAAACGATC
This sequence comes from Desulfosarcina sp., assembly GCF_041551955.1. Taxonomy (GTDB): domain Bacteria; phylum Desulfobacterota; class Desulfobacteria; order Desulfobacterales; family Desulfosarcinaceae; genus Desulfosarcina. The sequence goes on along the minus strand of NZ_JBFELV010000122.1, from coordinate 3,254 downwards.
ATGAACAGCTTTGCCAAACCTTGTGGCAGAATTATTATGCGGCCGCCAACGTGCCGGCGCGCAACAATCCCAGGCTGCACCTGAGCAAGCTGCCGCGCCGGTATTGGCAGTATCTGACGGAAAAGCAGCCCCTGAGTCTGCGCCAGACCCATGGCCGATAGAATCAACCCGGACTGCAGGTGGCTCCCAGCCATGGCCACGCCGGTGACGTCGACAATTCTCTGGGACATGGGGAGCGTCGGCCGCTGACTCAGTCGGAACGGATACAAGCCATGACCTCTATAGCCACCCTCGTGCTTGCCAACCACCGCCCGGAAACGATTCCGGCGGCGCAGCGGCTGATGGCCCGCCACGATGCGGTGATTCTAGAGGAGCCGCCCGACCCCCAGTTTCTGCCCATGCTCAACGGGCAGGTGCCCATCGACGCCTACCTCGAGACCCAGGACCTGGAGTACCCAGAATTCAGCCGTCGCATGGCCGAAGTCCTGCGCAAACGTCACCGGGTCGGTACCCGGCTCTACCAGATTGAGCCATTTATCGACCATCTGCTGGCCATTCACGAGCGATTCGCCGACGGAGAGGAGCCATCCGATTTGTCGGTGGGCACGGCGCAGCACAGGGTATACATGGCCGAACGGGAGGCCACCGCCGCCCTAATCGACTTTTACGCGGTGTCGACCAGTGGCACTTTCGAAGCCACCGTCGAGGCGGTCAAACGATTCGCCCGTTCTGATGCAGATCGGTTTACCCTGCGGGACTGGATGCGGGCGTCGGCCATGGCCGACGTGATCACAGCGCACGGCCACACCTATATCGAGGCCGGGCAGATCCATTTTCCCCTGCGGCACGAGCTCAGGCGGCGGCTGCCGGCCGGATACCGCCTTCGCGTGCATTTTCTCATGGCCGATGCCGTGCGATCCATGGGCTATCGTGGCCACCTGTATGGCCCCGGAGACCTGCTGACCCTGCATTACCGCTTTCACCCGCAGCGCCGATTTCAGGAGGAAGATCTTCTCGCGGCACGTGCACTGGTCTACAGCAAGCTGATCGCCAAGGACGAGATTATTGAGACCGACGAACCTTATCCGCATACCCGTGATGAATTGGAAGTGGGTGCGGTGACGGCCCGCCTCTCCATGGTGGACTGCCACCGGCTGTACCCGCCAATTCGTCGGGCGTCCACGACAACGGCCCGTGAGATCGTGCAGCATTACCTGCGTCGAAAAAAAGTGCCGGAATAACTTGAGTGGTCCAGCCAACGCAGGCATGCTGGGCAGTCGGATAACATGGGCTTCGGCACCTCACCTTTTAGGCGTCACGTAAAAAATGGACCATGCGGTGGAAAAATGGTCAGGCCGCGTTATCTTCAGTCATTGAACCAGCAGCTGGCATGCTGGTCGGGCGGTTGATTTACGGGAACCGATTCCTATGGACAGCGATTTGTTGCTCAAAGGCAAATACACCTTCCGCGCCGGCAGCCGGAAGGTGGTTATGGTGAAGAAGTCGGTCGAAAGCCTTCGCCATGTGGTGATGAAAGCACTGCTGTGGGCCCTCTACCTACCGACATATAACCGGCTGCAGGTGGAAGTGCCCATCGGTTACCGGTACAAGCCCGATCTGGTTCAGAACGGTCCGGACGATATCCAATTCTGGGCCGAAGCCGGCAGCGTCGGTTCGCAGAAGCTGCGCCGTGTGCTGAAACGCTTCCCGCACACCCACTTTGCGCTGGCAACCTGGGGCGGACCGCTGGATTCCATGATAGCCCGCGTAGCGCGCCAGGCCCATGGGATGAGCCGTATGGCACCGATTGACGTGATCGGTTTTCCCGTGGATGCCGATGGCCGCTTTATCGATGACCGAGGGACGATTCGCATCAGCCATGATGATCTCAACTGGCAGCGTATACACTGATGCCTTTCGGGCGCTCAGACAGGCCATCCAGAAACACAGGGAACATGCCGCGATGATCAAAGCGATGATATTCGATTTCGGGCTGGTTATTTCGACCCCGCGTCCGACGGCTTGCTTTCGCGCATACGAACGGGATTTGGGGATCGTTAAGGGCAACATCAACCGGATCATGTTCGACGGCCCGGCCTGGCAGGACGCCCTGGTCGGTCGGCTGACCATGCGAGGCTTCTGGCGTGCCATCGGCCCGTCGCTGGGTCTGACCCGGCAATGGCAGATCGACGCCTTTCAGCGCCGCTATTACAGTGACGAATCCGTCAACCCGGATGTCCTGCGACTGATCCGGCGGCTTCACGGCACCTGCCACTTGGCGGTGCTTTCCAATCATCCGATGGGCCTGGATCAATGGCTGAGCGAGTGGGGTATCCGGGATCTTTTCGACGTGGTTTATTGTTCCGGTGACGAAGGCCGGGTCAAACCCGATCCAGCGGTGTACCATGCCACCCTCGATCGCCTGGGGGTGCGCCCGGCCCATGCCGCCTTTATCGACGATACTGTGGGGCACGTGACGGCTGCACGATCACTGGGCATTCACGGCCTCCTCTTCAAGGATGCCCAGCGGCTCGATCGGGAGTTGGAATATTTATTGAAGCAAGATTCTCCGGTTGATCGGTTCCCTCATGCGGAAAAACCTCCGGATGACCATGGATGAAGCGAAAGGCACCTATCTGACCCAACAGGGGATCAACAAAATGATGACCGGTCGTCTCTTAATAGAAGGCGGTGCGGAATTCGGCGGCCGGATGGCGGATCCCGACCGGGCAGCCATGGCTGCAGCTGGCGGTTCGCACGCCCCGGTGGTGGTCATACCGGCTGCAGCCGCGCCGGACCACAATGCAGAGTGGGCCGGGCGGAACGCGGTGCGCTGGTTTAAAAGCTTGGGTGCAGTACAGGTCGAGAGCCTGCCACTGGTCGATCGCGCCACGGCCGATGATCCCGCTATTGCCTGCCGCCTGCTCGAGGCCCGGCTGATCTATCTGCTGGGCGGATTTCCCGCCTACCTGGCCCACAGCCTGCGGGGCAGCCGCAGTTGGCAGGCCGTGCTGAAGGCCCATGGATCCGGCGCGGTGATCGCCGGAAGCAGCGCCGGGGCAATGGTGCTAGGCAGCGATTTTTTCGATCCGACCGGGAGTGCGGTCAACCCCGGCCTTGGTCTGCTCTCCCGCACCTGTGTCATCCCCCATCACGAGACCGCTGGCCGACGCTGGCTGCCCGTATTAAAAAAAGCACTGCCTGACAGCGTGCTGGTGGGAATCGATGAGGAAACCGGTGCCCTGACCCTTGGC
>NZ_JBFELV010000121.1:0-12369 GCF_041551955.1 Desulfosarcina sp. | reverse complement strand
CTTGCGGTCCCACCCCCGGGGATGGTGAAAATCGGAATAGAGACCCAGATCGGCGCTGGAAAAAGCCCGGAGTTGAAGCTCATTTCCCTCTGGACTGTTGCGGGGGAGATTGAAGATGGCCAGGTTGAGAAAATCGATGAAGGCTGAATGGCCAAGGGTAAAATCCAGCGTTTTAGCGGCGCTGCGCTCATCCTCCGCCGGTGTGCCGAAGAGCAGGTACACGTAGGTGGCGATGCCCGCCTGGTGAATGGTTTCCAGTGCACGGGATACGGTATCGATGTGGATGCCTTTGCCAAGGGCATCCAGCACGTTCTGATCCCCGGATTCCACTCCCAGCTTCAGCATGGCACATCCGGAGGCCTTCAACCCTTTTACAAAGTCAGGGTCGGTGAGGTGCCGGGTGACGCGGGCGAATCCATACCAGGGAACGCCGGGCGGGTGGCCGATCAGATGTCCCAGCAGCCGGGGTGAGAGGGCATTGTCCAAAAAATGCACCAGCCCGGTCGAACGGCGGGCGACCGCTTGTCTCAGATCTTCCATAAGCGCCTGCGGGGTGCCGGTCGAGTAGGGCCCACCTTCAGCGGTTTCCGGGCAGAAGGCGCATTTTCTCCAGTAGCATCCCCTTGAGGTGCTGTAAGGCAGCACCTGCACCGGTGATAAATAGCGGTCCGGTTCATCGCAAGAATAGTCATAACCGGTGATCGTGGGTGGGATGTCATTTTTACCCGTGCACATCTCGATCAGCCGGCTTTCACCTGGTCCGCAAACCATCTCGTCGACCAGTCCGGCAAACGGGTTGCCAATGTTCGGAATGTTCATCCAGGAGGTCACCAGGCCGCCGCCGCAGACGATCTTCACCCGGGACAACTGCTTGCGGATAAAACCGATTATCGCAAAGGCGCACAGGGCTTGACTCATGAAATTGATCGACAGGCCGACGATCGCCGGTTCCCGTTGGTCGAAAAGATCCAACAGCCTTGGTGAAAAGATTGAATAAAACGGGTTGGATTCGAATTGTCCGGCCGCCTGCACCAAATCTGTGCTGCGAATCGGTGAAAGCGTCGGCGATCCATAGTTGGACAGGGTGACGGCCGCCTCGAATGCTAAACCGGCCATGTGAAGGGTCCGGTTGGTGTCCATGACCGCCCGTTTGTAGCGGTCCCGGTTGCCATAAAGATCCAGGGACCGCAGGGCCTGGAGGTTGGCCGTCCGTCCGGCTATAGCCCGCCGGGACCAGGTGTCGTCGGCCGTGATCGGCCGCCGGATAAGCCCCAGGATGCCGTCGATGCTGGCATCGTAGGTTCGGCAGTCGACCCCTTGGTCACGCAGGGCCCAGGCCAGTTTGGCCGCTCCTGCGGGAGGTTCGCAGGGCTTGGCGACCGGCGGATTGATCAGCAGAATGGATTTCATGCCTCCAATTCCGCCAGGCGTTTTTCAAATTTCTTTTCCAGCCGCTGGCGCTGTTCGTCCATCTGCTCCATGTCGGCGAAACGGGCTTCGATGATCTCTTGGCAGGCTCGGATTTTCTGGGAAAGGGGACCGATTCGGGCGCCATCGCCCTGTTCGGATGCCTCGACCATCTCCCGGTTCAAGCGGTCGAGCAGGGCCTCATTTTTTTCAATCGTATTTTCGGCTGCAGCGATCGCATCGTCCATAGGTTTGAGCACCTTGGATTTCTCGGTGAGGATTTCCGATCGCAGGCGCCTGAGTTCCTTCTTCGTGGGACGGGGAAGGTCGGGGGCCCGGTCGACGTCTGCTTCGTCCGTCCGCCGGGTCATTGCCGGCGTGTCCCCCCAGCCGCCCTTTTCAAGGAACGCCTGGTAACTGCCGTCGAACATGCGGGCGCCGACGTCATCGAAGACAATTAACCGGTCGGCCAGGGCATGCAGGAACATTTCGTTGTGGGTGACCATGATCACCGCGCCGTCGAAATTATCGATGGCGGCCAGCAGGGCGTCGCAGGCGTCCATGTCCAGATGGTTGGTGGGTTCGTCCAGCATCAGCAGGTTCACTGGGGTGACCAGCAGTTTGCCCAGCATCACCCGGCTCTTCTCACCGCCGGATAGCACGCTGATCTTCTTCAAGGCGCTGTCGCCCTCGAACATCATGGCTCCGCAGATGTTGCGCGCCTTCTGGCGGTCCACGTCCGGCTGGGCGTAAAGGAGCTCCTCTTCTACGGTCCTATTGTCCACGAGGCTCTGGACATTGGTCTGCTCGAACACCCCGGATTCGACCTGCGGGTTGTAGGCGATCTTTCCCGATGCAGGGGGCAGACTGCCGGCCAGTACTTTGAGCAGGGTGGTCTTGCCCTTGCCGTTCTTGCCCACGACGCAGATGCGCTCTCCGGCCAGAATGGAGAAATTCAGGTCTTCGAAAAGCGGCCGCTGTGCTCCCCAGGCATAGGAGAGGCCTTCAACGGTGCACACCTGCTTGGCCTTGAACGGCTTGCCGCGAAAGGAGAATTCCAGGTTTTTGGCCTGCTCCAGCTTGTCCTTTTTTTCCATTTTGGCCAGGGTTTTGACCCGGGATTGGACCATGTTGGCCAGTCGGGCTTTGGCCCGGAATCGCGAGATAAACAGGCGGATTTCTTTTTCGCGTCGCTCGTCGTTGAGCCGGGTTTTTTCGTAGATCTCCTCATCCTGGGCGATGCGGTCGTAGTACTTTTCCGTATTGCCTTCGATCTTTCTGGCCTTTTGGCGGTGAATGCCCACGGTGTGAGTCACCAGCTTGTCCATGAACCCCCGGTCGTGGGTGATCAGCATCAGCTCATGGGGCCAGGAGAGCAAAAAATTTTCAATCCAACGAATGGAGGTGATGTCCAGGTAGTTGGTGGGCTCGTCCAGCAGCAGCAGGTCTGGTTCCGAAACCAGCACCTTGGCCAGGTTGAGCCGCACCTGGAAGCCGCCGGAAAAATCGTGGGGGCTCCTGACCATGTCGCCGTCGGAAAATCCCAGGCCGGCCAAAATTTTCTCCACCTTCCAGTGGTGGTCTTTTTCCGATGCGATCAGGCCTTTCATGCCTTCGGCCAGCACGGTGGTTTCGGTAAACTGGATGTGCTGCTCAACGTAACCGATGCGATAGCCTTTGGGCATGGTGACGGCGCCGTCATCGCAGCCTTCTTCGCCCACGATGATCCGAAACAGGGTCGACTTGCCGTGGCCGTTGCGCCCCACCAGGCCGATGCGCTCTTTCGCGTTGACCTTGAAGCTGACGCCGTCGAATAGCACGCGGCCGCCAAAGCTCTTGTGTATATTGTCGATACTAATCATATATTATATTGGACGGCTTCGTAAAAAAGCCCGATATCTGCGTTACGCTTCATCCCTCGTCACTGCGGAGTATTCCCGATACACCTCGCTCCTCGGGATTTGCAAGCCTTGATCTCGAACTTTTTACAAACCCGTCTGAAATCTGCATTTTCCCGAAGTATTGATCGGTTGAAGATAAATATTCCTTTATGCATCACTGCGGCCTCGGCCTGAACCGCAACCTGCCATTTGTGAACCGGCACCGGCATTTGTCTGCCAAACCGAAACATTGCGCCCAGCGCAGCTGGCGGTCTTAGCTGTTCCATACGGGTGGAGGTATAGATGAAGGCGGACCGGGTGTCAATGTCGGGACTCGATCTTCAACTGACGTCGGACCCACAGCCGGCCCAGGCGGCCGGCCAGATTGAAAAGGTCAAGGCTGTAGGGCAGTGTCTTTTCGGCCAGCGGGGGCAGGTAGCACAGGCGGATCAGGCTGGTAAACAGGGTGTGGATATCCTCCGCATCGATACTTACGGTGGCTCCGGCGCGTTTAAATTCCCATCGATCGGCCATTTTTGCAGCTGCCGCTGCCCCGTCCCGGATGGTGATTTCGGCGTGGAAGGGACCGTCGGGGCAATGGGGCGCCACCGAGCCGTTGGTCAGGGCGTGAACGGCCGCCTGTGCCAGATCGCTTCGCCATCGGCCGGCGTCAAGCGCTTCCGAGGGGATACTTTTGTCGATGGGAAACGTCTGAATGCCCTTGATGCGTTCACCCGCCTGAGCGCAGGCCGCAGGGCAGCCGGAAAAGAACACCACCGGGATGTCGAATGGGGCCAGGGATGCGGCGAACAACTCCACCTCTGCCAGGGGGCGGCCGTTGACAACCAGAGATGCCAGGCGTGAGGTCAGGGTGTGGGGCAAGAATCCTTGCGTGCCTGCTGCCGCGTGCATGCCGATCATCATCGCCGCATCGGCGTCTCCGGGGTCGCCTAAGCCCGGCACGGGGCCTTGATGGTAGCCGCAGATGATCCGGGCGCGGCGGTCGATCAACTCCGGCATCAGGTTGTAGCCGGTGCGGTGAAAATCCTTGACCGTCACCCGGTCGACGCCGGCATCGAATAGATCCTTGACCACGGCATCCACGTCCCGGGACATGGATGCGCAGGCGCGTGCCCAGGGCCTTGTCAGAAAGGATGAGGCCCGGTAGCTGCCGCATCCGCTGCTGCCCTCGATGTCGGCAATGATGAGAATGCTGCGGCAGGTGAGGGGCTTTTGCATGGGAAATCGCTCTGAAGGGTCACATCGGGATGCGTATGTTGAGCTTTGCATAACGCATAAGGCTTGGAGGGGTCAAGGGCTCAACCCGTCCGGTCATCAGGCGACCGCGGTGGATGGCAATGTCGATGGTTTCCAAGCGTCTGCGCAAGGCCTTGAATCGTCTGAGCCGTCTTGGCCGGCCGGGGATCTGCACGTGGTGCAAAACGGCGCTGTCCGCCAGCAGCGTGCGCCCATGGGGAATGCTTTGGATGACATCGAAGCGGCCCCCCCTCACCGTCATGTGCGGTCGGCAAGGAAACCTGGAGGGAATAACTGGTGAAGGCTTCAATGGCATGGTTGTTGTTCTGGGAGGGGTTTCATTGTAAAGAAAGGGATAAATGCCCGTCCCGACCAACTGCGGACCGTTGATTGCACTGCAGCGGCGCTGCATGGCAGGCGCTTTTCAGTTGAGCGCGCGGCCCCGTGCCTGGAGACGGCACAACCGCTCGCCACTGCGCTTCAATGGGAAAGACCATGAATCACAAAGCAACCTATTTATGGGTGTCAATTGGACTGCTGATTATCCTGATCCTGGCCGGGGTCACATACAACAGCACACGGTTGATTACTGAAAAAACGATTCAAAACCACCAGCAGCAGATTGCTGAGAGCGCGGCGAAAACAGTCGATCTTTGGCTCGCCCAACACGTACGGATCGTCGATGCCACGGCGGCAGCCGTGCAACAGGTACCCATTGTCGAAAATCCGCAAATCCTGCGATTGTTAAAAATGGCGATGAAAGCCGGTAATTTTTCCGATGTGTACATCGGTTTGAAGGACGGCACGATGATTGACGGTGCCGACTGGAACCCTCCCGACGGGTATGACCCGAGGATTCGCCCCTGGTACAAGAAAGCGATGGCCGACAATCGCACGACCTTCACAACGCCCTATGTGGATATGACCACCAATAAAATGGTCATCGCCATCGTCCGGCCATTGGTGGTGGCCAATGAATTCGTAGGGGTCCTCAGTTCGGATATCATCCTGGATACGCTCAGGCAGAATGTGATGAACGTCAAAATCGGAAAATCCGGCTACACCTTCATCATCGACAACCAGGGCACGGTGCTTGTGCATCCGGATGAGACCCTGCTGATGACCACCAAAATCCAGGAATCGGATGAAAGCCTGCAGCAGATTCTGACCGTCTTCAAGTCCGCCGGCTCAGGTCCATACTACTATCAGTACAAAGGAGAGGACAAGATTCTCTCCTTTCAGAAACTGACTTATACGGGCTGGTTTTTGTGTACAACGGTTCTGAAAAGAGAGGCCTACACGCTGGCCAAGAATACGGCCATGCTGTTCGCCATGGGCATGGTGTTCAAAATATTGGGGGTTTTTACTGCGCTCATGTTCCTGGTCGTTGGCGGCAGCGCGCTGATTCTCGTGATATCCAAAAGACGGTTCGAAAGGATCGTCAAGCAACACAAAGAAATTTTATCCGGCAAGGACAAAGACCTGATCGGTGAAATCAGCCGGAGAAAAGAGATCGAAACGCGCTATCAGACACTGTTCAACGTGGCAACCAATGCCATCATACTCAGCAAGCACTTTCGTTTTATCGAGTCTAATCAAAAGGCAGTTCTCATGTTTGGATACGAACATGAGCAGATCATCGGCAAGACCATGCTGGACCTGTCTTCGGACGTCCAGCAGGATGGGCAGGAAAGTCAAACGAAGTTCGATCAGATCCTTCAACGGCTGGCGTCAGGAGAGCAGGTGATCTTCGAGTGGGCCTTCAAGCGCGCGGACGGGACGGAATTTCCCGCCGAAGTGGGGGTTAAAACGCTGGAACTGGACAGCGAGACAGTGACGCTTTACAGCGTCTGGGATATTTCGAAAAGAGCCAACGCGGAGCATGAGCTTCGCCAGGTTCAGAAAATGGCGGCGATGGGTGAAATGCTCAGCGCAATTGCCCACCAATGGCGCCAGCCATTGAATGCCCTGTCCACGTATATCGCCAGCCTACCGAGCGCATTTTACAATAATCTCATCACCAAGGCATTCATCGACAAACTGGTCAAGGAAGCAGACTCCCAGATTCAGTTCATGTCCCTGACCATCAATGATTTCAGGCAATATTTCCGGCCCTCCAAAGTAAAACAGGCCTTTGACGTTCAGGATGCCATTGAAAGTGCGGTGAAACTGATCAACCCCCAACTGAGGCAAAATGCCATCACACTGGAGATCAACGATCTCACGGAACTGCGGGAACGCTCTGTCTTCGGGTACAAGAATGAATTTGTGCATGTTCTGGTGAACATCATTTCCAATGCGAAGGATGCCATCAAGGAGAAGGCGCAGCAAACCGGGCAAGATCACCTTCCAGGGGTGATCGACCTGCAGGTGAAAACCGAGGAAAGTTCCCTCGTTCTTCAGATCCGGGACACCGGCTGCGGCATCCCGGAGTCGCTGCTGCCCAAAATTTTTACACCCTACTTCACCACCAAAGGAACGGCCACCGGAACGGGCATCGGGCTATATATGGCCAAGCGCATCGTCGAAAAGGAAATGCTCGGCCAGATTGCGGTTGAGAACTTGTCCGTCGGTGCCCAGTTTACGATACAGTTGCCCCTGTCGGACCTGAAAGGAGAGCGGAATGCTTAATTTCTCCGGTGTTCGAACCCACGTCATTCTGGTTGATGACGAACAGTCAGAACTGGAGGCCTACAGCTTTTTGCTCGAGTCCATGGGGATAAAAAATATTACCCGGGTCAGCGACAGCAGGAACCTGTTGGCCGTGCTCGAAGACCGCCATCCCAGTATCGTGTTCCTTGATTTGAACATGCCCCACAAACCCGGCAAAGTGGTGCTGGCCGAACTCCGCGAAACCTATCCCCAGACGCCGGTGATCATCTGCACGGCCAACTCAGATATCGAAATGGCGGTGGAATGCCTCAAACTCGGCGCCCATGACTATCTGGTTAAACCGATCAATCTCGAGACCTTCGGATCGGCGTTGAGAAACGCCCTCGAAATATCGTCCTTGAGAAATGAAGTCATGACCTTGAAGGGGCTCTCTTTCCACAAACAGTTGCAACACCCGGCAGATTTTTCCGCTATCATTACCAAAAACCATGTCATGATCAGCCTGTTTCACTATATCGAGTCGATTGCCGCAAGCGGTCAACCCGTACTGATTACAGGTGAGACCGGTTCCGGCAAAGAATTGTTTGCCAGGGCCATTCATGATGTCTGCGGCGGCAGCGGAGCATTTGTCGCCGTGGATGTGTCGGGACTGGACGATACGCTCTTTTCGGACACCCTGTTCGGCCATCGCAAGGGCGCATACACCAGTGCAGAAAAAGACCGAACCGGATTGATTGAAAGAGCCGTTCAGGGAACCCTCTTTCTGGATGAAATTGGCGACCTGAACAAGACCTCCCAGGTCAAACTGCTGCGGCTCCTTCAAGAAGGTGTCTACTATTCGCTCGGCGACGATCACCCCCAAAAATGCCGCGCACGGATCGTTGCGGCGACCAACAAAAAAATCAACCATCTTGCCGGATTGACCGATGGATTGCGCACCGATCTGTACTATAGGCTCTCTACCCACCTGATTCAGATCCCGCCGCTGAGAGAGAGGATGGAAGATCTCCCGCTGCTGGTTGACTATCTTGCAGACCAGGCGGCGAAAAGTATGGGAAAGCATATCGCCTCCGTCAGCAATAGTCTGTTGGAGTTGCTTGCGTCCATGCCATTTCCCGGCAACGTTCGTGAATTAAAGGGCTATATTTACGATGCGGTCGCCCAATGCCATTCAGACGTGTTGGCCGAACACGGTATCATTGACAGGCTCCGTGCAGGACAGACGATTGTCGATCAAGCGCCCGCGTCCGCTCTCCCGATTTCCCTGGAATCGATTTTTGGACAGCTTCCCACCCTCGTGGAATTGACCGAATATGCGGTTCAAAAAGCACTGGAAGCCGCCAACAACAATCAGAGTGAAGCGGCAAAAGTGTTGGGGATTTCCAAGCAAGCGTTGAACAAACGACTGAAGAAAAAGAAATCCTGACCCGGTCAATCTTCGGGTTTGTTTAAAACCCGAGATCAAGGCTTGCGAGCCGCGAAAGCGAGCGGGGTTCGCGAGCGAACAGCAAATCGATCTTCATCCGTACGGCGAACATTCATGTTTCATCCCGAGAATACCGCTGTCGCGGGTGCCACAGGCAGCGTACATAGGGGTACTCCGCAGTGACCAGGGATGAAACGTAACGCAGATCTCGGGCTTTTAAACGAATCCGTCAACTTTGGTTGACCGGGTCAACCATGGTTGACCGCCAACGTTGACAGAATAGATCCTTCCGTACCGTTTCGACCCCATTCGATTCGGCCCATTCTATTTATTTCCAGATGGTTGAGACGCAATTGGCAGGGTGGCACGCCCGTTGCGTTAGCTGCCATGGTGAACCGCGATAGCGAGCGAACGATAAATCGATTTTCATCCTTACGGTGAAGATTCCCCGCGGCTTGCCGCGGGGAGGGTTCAATGATCCGGTCTTTCAACCCGGATCACCCACCTGTATGACCTGCATCGGGCAGGCTGAACGCAGTGGAACTCAACCCAATTTAAGGAGGGCAAGGAGATGAACAAAAAACATACGCGATGGATGGGTATGCTGACCGCACTGGGAATTGGTTTTTTCCTGACCACAGTTGTTGTCGTCGCACCGGCGATGGCTGCTGACAACGTTGTCAAAATCGGCAACATCATTCCTCTGTCCGGGCCGTCTGCATCCGTGGGGCAGCAGGGGAAGAACGTCCGTGAGATGGCGGTTGAAGAGATCAATGCCGCCGGCGGCATCAAGTCCCTTGGTGGCGCCAAGCTGGAACTTCTCTTTGCCGATTCGGAGTCAAAACCCGAAAAGGGTGTTGCCGAGGCCGAAAGACTGATCAACACCGAAAAGGTGAATGTTCTGACCGGGTGCTGGAATTCTGCCGTCACCTATCCGACGACGGCGGTTGCCGAACGCTATGGAATCCCTTTTATCGTGCCGGTATCCGTGTCCGACAAGATTACGGAGCAGGGATTTAAAAATGTGTTCAGAATCGCCGCCAAGGATTCATGGTGGACAAGGGATCAATTCTCGTTTCTGAAGGATATGGAAAAGGAATTCAATACCAAAGTCAAGAAACTGGCCTTCGTCTATGAAAACGGCGACTGGGGCAAGGGGTTCGCGGAACAGTGGAAACGGCTGGCCCAGGAGGGCGGATATGATGTGGTCTTGGATGAACCGTATCCGTCAACCGCCACCGACCTGAGCCCGGTGGTTCAGAAAATCCGCCGGTCCAAGGCAGACGTCTTGATGCTGGTCTCCAATGCCGCCGATGCCATTCTTCTGACCAACACCCTGGCCGAGTACAAGGTCGACCTGAAGGCGATCATCACCAGTGGCGGCGGCCATGCGGATCCCTCCTTCATGCAGGCGGCCGGCAACAATGCCCGGTACATTTTTGATATCGTTGAGTGGGAAACCGACGTCAACAAAGCCGGTGCCAAAGAGACCAATGAAAGATACAAAGCCAAATACGGCACGAACCTGACCGGTGAAGCCGTGGATGCCTACCTTGCCATGTATCTGATCAAGGAGGCCCTGGAACAGGCCGGCAGCCTCGATCCGGCGAAAATCCGGCAGACGCTTGCCGACATCGAACTCAAGGACGGGCCCGGCATGATTGTCGGTTACGACTCGGTCAACTTTGACGAAACCGGACAGAACCAAAATGCCTCCCTGGTCATGGTTCAGATCAATGACATCGGAAACGGCCTGGAACGAATCTCATGTTGGCCCATGAGCGCAAGAAGGGCCGGATACAAACCCTTGTTCCCCATGCCTTGATGAACCGGGAGCGCATTCCCCGCCGCTTGCGGCGGGGAATGCGACCGAACGGGGAATAGATATGATCCTTACGGTGGAGCTTCCCCGGGGCTGTCCGCGGGGAGGGTCCACGATAGGCCCCATGGCCGCCATATTTGCATGAATCGTGGTGGCCATGGGCAACGCCGACGGATGGATAGGGGAATCAGTCGAACCCCATGAGAGCCACGATGTTGCGAGGCAAACCATTCATGCGGGTTGGAGGCACAGATGATCTATCTCATTGAAGATGCAATTAACGGAATCATGATGGGGTCCATATATGGATTGACCGCACTCGGCCTGACCATCATTTTCGGGGTGCTCAAGGTGGTTAACTTTGCCCACGGTTCCCTTCTGATGGTCGGGATGTATCTGGCCTTCTGGACGGTAACGCTGACCGGGCTGCATCCCTACCTTTCCCTGATTTTCGTGATCCCGGTGATGTTCCTCTTCGGCTACTGCCTGCAGGATATTGTGATCAAGCCCATCTTTAAGGCCGAAAAGGATGTCCGCGAACCGCTGACGGTGATCATCGTCACCACCGGCGTCTGGTACATCCTCGATAATCTGACCCTGGTTCTTTTTGGCCCCCAGTATCGGTCGATTGCGGAAAATCCCCTGAAAGGGAAGATGATCGAGATCGGCGAGATTTTCATCTCCGTACCCAAATTGTGGGGATGCGTGACCGCCGTCGTCACGGCTGTCGGGGTCTACTACTTTTTTCAGCGCACCCGGACGGGGCGCGCCATCCGTGCGACCAGCCTGGATCGAGATGCGGCAAGCCTCGCCGGCATTAATCAATTCAAAATTTACAACCTGGCATTTGGCATCGGAACCGCTGTGACCGGGATCGCCGGGGTCACCCTGGTCCCCTTTTACAACATCTTCCCCACCGTGGGCGTTCTCTTCGACATCAAGGGGTTTATTATCGTTGTCCTGGGCGGTCTGGGAAGCATTCATGGGGCGATCATCGGCGGCGTGATCATCGGGCTCATCGAATCCATCGGACCCCAGTTCATGACCGCCACCTGGACCGAAGCAATCGTGTACGGACTCTTTCTACTGGTTCTTTTCATCAAACCCTCGGGCTTGTTCGGAGTTAAATATGACTGGTAAGGAATTCATAGCATCTGAAAAGCCGAAACGCGTAAGGGCGAATGCCGCGGTGCCGGAGGAATCGGCCGATTCGATGGCCAAAGCGGTGATCAAGGACACGATCAACAAGGTCTTGCTGGCATCGGTCGCCGTGCTCGCATTCGGGCTGCCGCTGATTGTCGACAGCCCGACCTGGCTCCACATCATCGTCCTGATTTACTTTTACGCCTACCTTACCACCTCCTGGAACATGGTCGGCGGATTCGCCGGGGTCCTGCCGCTGGGCCATGCGGTGTTCATCGGCATCGGCGCCTATTCATCGACCATCCTGTCCCTGCAATACGGCGTCAGCCCATGGATCGGCATGATGATCGGAGGGGCGATTGCCGTTGTCGCGGGTGTGCTGATCGGTTTGCCGACCTTCAAGATGCGCGGTGCCTACTTCGCCCTGGCAACGATCGCTTTTGCCGAGGGGTTTCGCGTCATGGTCGAGAATATCGACTACCTCGGGCCACTCAAGGTCAACGGCCCCAGGGGGCTTCAGATCCCGCCCGTCAACATGGGTCTGGCCAATTTCATGTTTAGCGGCAAGGAGCCCTATTACTACATTATCCTGCTCATGCTCATCGCCGTATTGACGTTGACATGGTTTATCTCCAGGTCCAAGCTGGGATATTATCTGAACGCCGGCGGAGAAGAGCCCGAGGCCGCCATGGCACTGGGTGTGAATGTATCACGGGCCAAACTGGTGGCCATGGCCATGAGTTCGTTTCTTACCGCCCTGGCAGGCACCTTTTATGCTCAGTTCTCGCTGTTTATTCATCCCCGCAGCATTATCTCCCTGG
>NZ_JBFELV010000120.1:0-12392 GCF_041551955.1 Desulfosarcina sp. | reverse complement strand
GTTTCACGGGCGCATTCATCCTTGGCAAAGCGGATCGGTTCGCCTTTGCGCCGGGGAACGGAGACGGGCACGATCTCTTTGTCAAAGCGGCCGCCGTTGATCGAATCGAGTGCCCGGCGATAGGATTCGGCAGCATAGCGGTCCTGGTCTTCCCGGCTGACGTGGTAGCGCTCGGAGCACAGTTCGTTGGACATGCCCATGTGAAAATCATTGACGAGGTCCCACAGGCCGTCGTGGATCATGGAGTCCTGCAACTGGCCCGGCCCCATGCGGTAGCCGAAGCGCGCTTTTTCCAAGTAGTAGGGGGCCATGCTCATGTTCTCCATGCCGCCGGCAACCACCACCTCGGCATCTCCGGTCTGGATGGCCTGGGCGGCCAGCATCACGGTTTTCAGGGCGGAACCGCAGACCTTGTTTACCGTTATGGCCTCGGCTTCCCAGGGCAGGCCGGCCTTGACCGCGGCCTGCTTGGCCGGATTCTGACCGTAACCGCAGGGCAGCACCTGGCCCATGAGAACTTCGTTCACCTCGGATTTTTCGATGCCGGCGCGCTGGATGGCTTCCTGGATCACGATGGCTCCCAGGTCGGTGGCGCCGATGCCGGCCAGCGATCCGTTGAAACTGCCCAGGGGAGTTCGTACGGCGCTGACAATTACAGGTTCTTTCATGTTATTCTCCTGTTAATGATACGTTTTCGCGGGATGGCAGATCCCGAAATCATCAAACTGCGCATGTTGGAAGCAGTGTTAAGTTTTAAGTGGTTAAGTGTTAAGCAGCGGATTGAATCGAATTTTTTAAACAGATAGAATGCCTCATTCTTAACACTTAAAACTTTTCACTTAACACTTTTTTATCACATATTTCTCCGGTATTGCCCACCCACGTCGTAAAGCGCGCCGGTGATCTGCCCCAGGCTGCAGCACTTTACCGTTTCCATCAGCTCGGCAAAGATATTCCCGCCGGAAAGGGCCGCCTTCTGGAGCCGCACCAGGGCCCCAGGCGCCCGATCCGCGTTGCGCGATTGAAAATCGTTCAGGCGGCTTAATTGGGACTCCTTCTCCTCGGTGGTGGCGCGGGCCAAATCGATGCACGAGGCCCCTTCCAGCAGATCGGCACCGTCGGCATGAGGGTCCCTAAAGGTGTTCACGCCCACGATGGGGTATTCACCGGTGTGTTTGAGCATCTCGTAGTACATGGACTCGTCCTGGATCTTGCTGCGCTGGTAGCCGGTTTCCATGGCCCCCAGCACGCCGCCGCGGGCGGTGATCTTGTCGTACTCCATGAGCACGGCCTCTTCCACCAGGTCGGTGAGGTCGTCGACGACGAAGCTGCCCTGGTAGGGGTTCTCGTTTTTGGCCAGCCCCCACTCCCGGTTGATGATCAGCTGAATGGCCAGCGCGCGTCGCACCGATTCTTCCGTGGGCGTAGTGATGGCCTCGTCGAAGGCGTTGGTGTGCAGGCTCTGGCAGTTGTCGTAAATGGCGCAGAGGGCCTGCAGGGTGGTCCGGATATCATTGAGCTGAATATCCTGGCTGTGCAGGCTGCGCCCGGATGTCTGGATGTGGTATTTCAGCATCTGGCTGCGCACCGAAGCGCCGTACTTCTCCCGAAGGGCCACGGCCCAGATACGGCGGGCCACCCGGCCGATGACAGTGTACTCGGGGTCCATGCCATTGGAGAAGAAAAAAGAGAGGTTGGGTGCGAAGCTGTCCAGAGGCATGCCGCGCGAGAGATAGTACTCCAGGTAGGTGAACCCGTTGGCCAGGGTAAAGGCCAGCTGGCTGATGGGGTTGGCCCCGGCCTCGGCGATGTGGTAGCCGGAAATGGAGACCGAGTAGAAATTGCGCACGTTGTTGTCGATAAAATACTGCTGGATATCCCCCATCATCTTCAGGGCGAAATCGATGGAGAAGATGCAGGTGTTCTGGCCCTGGTCCTCCTTGAGGATGTCCGCCTGAACGGTGCCACGCACATTCTCGAGCACCATGGCCCTGATTTTTTCATATGCTTCCGCAGAGGGTGGCGTCCCTTTTTCTTGCGTGTATTTGTCCACCTGCTGATCGATGGCCGTGTTGAGGAACATGGCGAGCATGATCGGCGCCGGCCCGTTAATGGTCATGGAAACCGAGGTGTTGGGGGCGCACAGCTCGAAACCACCGTATAACACCTTCACGTCATCCAGGGTGCAGACACTCACCCCGGAGTTGCCCACCTTGCCGTAGATGTCCGGACGGCGGTCCGGATCGTAGCCATACAAGGTCACCGAATCAAAGGCCGTGGAGAGGCGTTTGGCCTCGCTGTTGGCCGACAGCAGCTTGAATCGCCGGTTGGTGCGCGCCGGGTCGCCTTCGCCGGCAAACATGCGCGTGGGGTCTTCACCCATCCGCTTCATGGGAAACACCCCGGCGGTGAAGGGAAAGTAGCCGGGTAGGTTTTCGCGCCGCAGCCAGCTGTAGATTTCACCGGGATCCGTGAAGCGCGGCAGAGAGATCTTTGGGATCTTTTGGTGGGAGAGCGATTCGCTGTGCAAGGGCGCACGGATCTCCCGACCTCGGACCGTATAGACCAGTTCGTCACCGGAGTAATCGGCGCGGGTCTTTTCCCATCCTTTGACCAATTTTTCCGTTTCATCGGCCAGGGCCGCGCGCGCCTTGTCGATTTCGCCTTTAAGCCGTTCCAGCAAGTCGGCCGTTTCTCCCTCGATACCTTCATCGGCCAGTGCTTTGGCCGTCTCCTCCAGGTGCCACACCCGACGCATGGCCTCGGCCTGGTTTTGGGTGTCGCGATGATAGGCTCGGACCGTTTCGGCAATCTCCGCCAAGTAGCGGGTACGCTCCGGTGGGATGATGATCGTCTTGGAGGTGGATTGTTTGGTGTCGGGCCGCGGCAGACCAGATTCGAAGGCCACGCCGGTCTTCTCCCGGATACCGTCCAGCAGGGCGTGGTAAAGGGCGGTGACGCCGTCATCGTTGAATTTGGAGGCAATGGTGCCGAACACCGGCATATCGTCGGGCAACCGGTCGAAGACATTGCGGTTGCGCTGCACCTGCTTGCGCACATCGCGAACCGCATCCTCACCACCGCGCTTTTCGAACTTGTTGACCACGACGATGTCGGCAAAATCGAGCATATCGATCTTCTCCAGCTGGGAGGCGGCACCGAAGTCGCTGGTCATGACGTACATGGAGAGGTCCACCAGATCGATGATGTGGGAATCACCCTGGCCGATGCCGGCGGTTTCGGCGATGACCAGATCGTATCCGGCCGCCTTGACCACATCGATCACCTCTTCCAGGGCATCGGGAATCTCCGTATGAGAACGCCGTGTGGCGATGGAACGCATATAGACCCGGGGGTTGTTGATGGCATTCATGCGGATGCGGTCGCCCAGCAGTGCGCCCCCGGTCTTTCTGCGCGACGGGTCGGCACTGATGATGGCGATGCGGATTTCTTTCAGGTCATGAAGCATACGCAGGATCAGCTCGTCGGTGAGAGAGGACTTGCCTGCGCCACCGGTGCCGGTGATGCCGATCACCGGCACTTTACGCTCGCCGATCCTGGCTTTGAGCTCCTGCCGAAACTTGGCCAGATGGCCGTTTTCCTTGGCTTTGGCCTGCTCCAAGGCCGTAATCAGGTTGGCCGTGAGCAGCTTGTTGTCCGCGTCCAGACAGGTCAGGTCTAAATTTACGCCATCGACACGGGAGTAGTCCATGAGCTGGACCATGTGGTTGATGATTCCCTGAAGCCCCATGCGGGTTCCGTCTTCCGGGGTGTAGATCTTGGCCACACCGTACGCTTCCAGCTCCTTGATCTCTTCGGGAACGATGACGCCGCCGCCGCCGCCGAACACCTTGATGTGGCCGGCGCCGCCGTCTTTAAGCAGATCCACCATGTATTTAAAAAACTCCAGGTGGCCGCCCTGGTAGCTTGAAATGGCAATGCCCTGAGCGTCTTCTTCGATGGCGGCGTCGACGATTTCCTTTACCGATCGGTTGTGGCCGAGATGAATCACTTCGACGCCGGTGCTCTGCAGAATGCGTCTGAAGATGTTGATGGAGGCATCGTGGCCGTCGAAAAGGGATGTCGCCGTGACGACCCGGACGTTGTTCGTGGGCCGGTATACCTGGATGCGATCGTTCATGCGTCCTCCTGTGGGGTGCGGCTATTTCAACTTGCCGATCAACGCGCTGGCGATGGTATTCTTCTGGATCTCCTTGGTGCCCTCGTAAATCTCGGTGATCTTGGCATCACGATAGAATCGCTCCACCTCGTACTCGGTCATGTAGCCGTATCCGCCAAGCAGCTGGATGGCCTCGTCGGCCACTTCCACGGCGGTGCGGGCGGCATACATTTTGGCCATGGAGGTGAGTTTGGGATCGATGCGGCCCTGGTCGAAGTTCCAGGCAGCCTTGTAAGTGATCAGGCGCGCCAGCTCGATCTTGGTGGCCATGTCGGCCAGCTTGTGCTGGGTGACCTGGAACTGGGCAATTTTCTTGCCGAACTGCTCACGCTGCTTGACGTAGGCCAGGGCCCGGTCAAAGGCGCCCTGGGCGGTGCCCAGCGCCTGGGCGGCCACCTGGATGCGGCTCTCGTCGAAAAAGTGCAGCACATGGTAAAAGCCCTTGTTCTCTTCACCGATGAGGTTGGTCAGGGGAACGCGCACGTCCTTTAATATCACTTCGGCGGTGGCCATCATGCGGATGCCCATTTTTTCACCTACGTCGGCGGTGGAGAGGCCGGGTCGATCCGCTTCCACCAGGATCAGGCTCTGACCACGGTAGCCGGGTTTGGCGTCGGGGTCGGTCTGGCACAGCACACTGTAAAATCCGGCCAGCCCGCCATTGGTGATGAAGGTCTTGCCGCCGTTGACCACCCATTCACCGCCGTCCTTGACAGCGGTCGTGTTCATGAAAGTGATGTCCGACCCGTGGTCCGGTTCGGTGAAGGCACCGGCGGAGAGCATTTCACCCTCAGCCACGGCCGGCAGGTACTTTTCCTTCTGTTCATCGGAGCCGTAGTGCATGATCAGTTCCGAGGCAAACGGCGCCAGGGCGATGGCGCTGCCGATGGTGGAATCGCCGCGGCACAGCTCTTCGATCACCAGGATGTCCTCTAACGAACCGAGTCCCTGGCCGGAATATTTTTCCGGAAAATGAACCCCCAGCAACCCCAGGTCGCAGGCTTTTTTCCAGATCTTGCGGGGAAATTCATGCTTTTTTTCCAGCTCGAAGGCCAACTCCTTGTCAAACTCACCTTTGACGAAATCCCTGACCGCCTTTTGAATGTCCTTCTGGGTTTTGTTGAGCTCAAATTCCATTCCATCCCTCCTGCATTATTTAATATTGGTAACCGTTTATACGAGGGTTCAAGGATTCGAGGGGTCGAGGGGTCAAGCGATTCGAAATCACCGCTTACCGCGACGCATCATCATCCCGTCCAAGATCGATATCACCCCTGACGCACTTTTTTTCGTTTTTCCCCTTGGACACTTGACCCCTCGGCCCCTTGAACCCTTCTCGTCAAACTGCATTCTCACGACACATGCCCACGATACTTCGGGTCTGAAAATCGATATACTCGTCGATGCCATAATGATTGGCCAGAAACCATCGCCGGAACGTCCACATGTGCCCCAGCACCGAGATATTATGAGCCACCAGGTCCAATCGTCTCGGGGAGATGCGGGGCAGGTCCCCAGATGCCATCAATCGGGCCAGCACACCGGTGAAGATACCGGTGATGCGGATTTCGTTTTCCAGCACCACCCGCTGCCACTTGCCTGGCAGCGATTGCGTTTCCTGATAGATCAGCAAAATGTGATCGTTCATGCGATGGCAGACCATGAAGTATTCGCGGATTACCTCGGCCAGGGGATTCTTGCCCTTCTTGGCCCGGTTCAGCGCTTCGGCCACCCCCTGCTCGATCTCCGCATGGATCGCATCGCACACCAGATAGAGGACATCCTCCTTGGTGGCGATGTATTCGTAGAGCGAACCAATGGAGATGCCCGCCGCCTGGGCGATCTGGCGGGTGGTCGTCTTGTGGAATCCGTTCTCGATAAACAGGTTCACCGCCGCATCCACGATCTGCCGCCGGCGTTGTGTCACCAATGCCTGGTTTTTGACCTGTGTCGGGATTCCGTTATTTTCGTGTTTTTTCTCAACCATATTCAACATTTTGAAAAAACTGTTTATTTCGTACTTTTAATTAAGAATCCGAGCGAACGCTCAGTCATATTTTTAGTTCAGACCGATCGGTGTTGTCAACACCAAATATATAATGGGCAAGATCTTTTTTCAGGTTGTTCTGTCGAAAAAATTTACCGGTCGTGCTTGACAAGATGTAACAGTTGATACATTTTTTGCGTAACAGTTGATATAGAGGTCGGCAAGATGTCCCAGCAAAGTAAAAATTGGCTGCTGTTGATTCACCAGATCCCCCCTAAGCCAAACGCGCTCAGGGTTAAAATCTGGCGGCGGTTGCAGCAGGTAGGGGCCGTTGCCATTAAACAGTCGGTCTATGTCATGCCCTGTTCAGAGCAATCTCATGAGGATTTAAGCTGGACGCTCAAAGAGATCGTCGCCGGCGGGGGGGATGGGTCGATCGGCGACGTGCGCTTTGTGGCGGGGCTGACCGATGAACAGGTCATCGCCCTGTTTCAGACGGCACGCCAGACGGATTATCAAAAGATCGTCCAGGATGCGAACACCCTGCTCACCGATTGGTCAACAGGAGAGATCGATCCCCAGGACCCGGCGGTCAAGGGAGCGGCTCAAGTATCGAAGCTGCAGCGTCGTTTTGATGAGGTGGCGGCCATCGATTTTTTCCAAGCCCCGGAGCGCGGGACTGCTGAAATATTAATCCAGGACCTGACGGCACGCCTATCCGGGCAGTCGTCCAATGAAAGCGCCGCCATGCACACGCTCGACGGCCTGCGCGGCAAAACCTGGGTGACGCGCAAAAACCTTTTTGTGGACCGTATCGCCTGCGGTTGGTTGGTCCGGCGGTTTGTTGACCCGTCAGCCGTTTTCAAATTCGTAGATGCAGATACACATGCCCCAGAGCCTGACCAGATCCGCTTCGATATGTTCGACGGCGAGTACACCCACGAGGGGGATCGATGCACATTTGAGGTGATGATCCAGCGCTTTGGGCTCCAGGATCGGGGGCTTACCCATCTGGCCGAAGTGATACACGACATCGACCTGAAGGACACCCGATACGATCGTGCTGAAACGGCCGGGCTCAACGCCCTGTTGACAGGCCTGGCCGCATCCCAGCCGGATGATGACCAGCGCATGACACTGGGGATGCATCTCGTTGAAAACCTGTATGCCTATTTCCAGAGGCAAAAGGGAAAGCAGGCATCCTGACGCGGAAATTCCGCACACGAACAATCGTTTTCAAGTAAAGGAGATGTCGCATGCCGTCTATTGAAAAACATGCCGAAATCAGCAAACAGCGGACCAACAACTGGCATCGAGAGGTTCATGAATGGATCGATGATCCGCAGCATAAGGATGAGCGCCACGATATCACAAAAATCCCGGAGACCTTCCAGATGTTCAAAGATAAATATGGTGAAGAAGCCGCTCGCGAGTATGTACAGCACCTTGCAGATGACGTGCACGGCAAATTCAACCACCTCATCGAGGACATCCAGGCCTTGATTGACAAGAACTTGACCTATTTTGGAGCCAAGAAATAGCGGGCGCTTTGGCTTAGACCAAGGAGTATTTCCATGAAATGGATAACCCGATCCCATGTCCATGTGGACCGCGTGGCCTGCCCCTGGCTGATCACCCGGTTCATCGATTCAGGTGCCGAGTTCCTGTTCGTTCCTAAAAGCAAGGTGATGGAAATCGCCGAACAGACCGGTGCGATTCCCTTCGACACGCCCGGTGCCCACCTACATCATCGCGGCGCGCAGTGCACCTTCGATGCCATCATCGAAGATTACGAACTGACTGACACGGCGCTGTTGCGCATGGCCAGAATCATCAACGCCGCCGACACTGATCGTCTGGATGCCGACCCGTTGGCTGCCGGTTTCGAAGCCATTGCCGTGGGCTACAGCCTGCGCTATCCGGACGACCGGCAAAACATGGCCGGGCAGTTCGAGGTCTACGACGCGCTGTATGCCTGGTGCCGGCTGGATGCTGCCAGAAACGAATCGTAAAGGAAGCGCAGCATGCCCATTCGTGAACGCATAACGGGCGGGGCTGCCGGCATCTCCGGTTTTCTCGCCCTGCAACGCAGCACCGTCGGTGTGCTGGCCATGGTGGTGTTGGTGGGCATGGGCGAACGCATGGCCGAACGCTTTCTGCCCATTTACATGCTGGCTCTGGGTGGTGGCGTCCTGGCCATCGGTTTGCTTCAGGCCATGGACAACCTGCTGTCGGCGCTCTACTCATTTCCCGGCGGCTACCTGTCCGACCGCCTGGGCACTAAGCGTTCGCTGCTGATCTTCAACCTGGTGGCCATGGCCGGGTTCGCTCTGGTGATCATGGTCCCGGCCTGGCAGGCGGTACTGGCCGGGGCGGTGCTCTTTATCTCATGGTCGGCAATATCGCTGCCGGCCACCATGAGTCTGATGTACAAGGTGCTGCCGACGAACAAACGCACCATGGGCGTAACCATGCATTCGCTGATGCGCCGCATCCCCATGGCGCTCGGCCCCCTGCTCGGCGGTCTGTTCATTGGCATATGGGGCGAGCGTGACGGTGTTCGGCTGGCCTTCGGCGTGGCCCTGATCATGTCCATCGTGGCGCTTTTCCTGCAGCAACGCATGATCGAAGACGATACGCCGGATGGTCTGTCTTCAGGCGATGCCTGCAACCTGACACCGGAGAAAAATCCGTTGAAACTGCTCCGGCTGATGAACCCGGCAATGAAAGGACTGCTGGTCACCGACATTCTCATCCGGTTTTGCGAGCAGATCCCTTATGCCTTCGTGGTGGTCTGGAGTATGAAGGTGATAACGGCACCGGTATCGGCCTTGCAATTCGGTCTGTTGACGACCATCGAAATGGCGACGGCGGTTCTGGTTTACATTCCGGTGGCCTACCTGGCCGACCGCAGCACCAAAAAGCCTTTCGTGCTGGTCACCTTCGTCTTTTTCACCCTGTTTCCGTTGGTGCTGCTTTTCAGTCGCTCTTTCGAATGGCTGCTCGTGGCGTTTGTCCTGAGGGGGCTCAAGGAGTTTGGTGAGCCCACGCGCAAGTCCCTGATCATGGATCTCTCACCGGAGGGCTGCAAGGCCGGGATGTTCGGGCTCTATTATCTGATCCGGGATGGTTTCGTCGCTTTCGCCGCATTGGGCGGAGCGTTTTTATGGCAAATCAGCCCGCAAACGAACCTGCTTACGGCATTCGTTTTCGGGATCATCGGCACCCTGGGGTTTGCGGTTTTCGGCCGCGATATCTGGGTGCCCATATATAGGAAGGAGGCCCACCATGACCCATCACAATGAAACCGATTCGCACAACACAGAAAAACGGAAGCGGGTTTTCGTTAAACACGCCGAGGTGCTTGCGGACGAAAAGCGCCAAACCTTGTCGGAAAAAGAAAAGGAATATGAGAAGACCTGCGAGGACAGGGGCGTGTGGCTGGAGCTGTTCTGCCCGGATGACGCGTGTTTTACGGAAGCGGAACGCGTCAGGATCCCTGTGTTCTGTGAGGACCCCAAGGCCAAGAAGAGCCTCTGGCTTGACCTCTTTTGCCCCGATGACAGCTGCGAGGTCGTTCAGTCAACGTCACTCCCATAACCTGAAACCGGTTGGCCGGAAAAATCGTCACTCCGGCCAACCGCAATTCCCACGACGTGATGGTTGACAGCAACATCTGAAAGGGTCAGCCGTCCGCGATCGGCCAATGCCAAGGAGCGTGCATGACAACACAATCGGTTCCAGAACCGTCCATAGCGGTATCTTTCAAAGAAGCATTAAAATTCTGGACCAAGCTGGGCTTTATCAGCTTCGGCGGGCCGGCCGGGCAGATCGCCATCATGCACCAGGAGGTTGTCGAGCGGCAAAAATGGATCGGTGAAAGCCAATTTCTGCGGGCGCTCAACTTCTGCATGCTGCTGCCCGGCCCCGAAGCCCAGCAGCTGGCCACCTATATCGGCTGGCGGCTGCACGGAACCCTGGGCGGCATCGTCGCCGGGGCGCTTTTCGTGATCCCTTCGATTTTCATCATGCTGCTGCTAAGCTACCTCGCCGTGGCCCACATCGATATTCCGGCGGTGGCTGCCGCGTTCTACGGCATCCAGCCGGTGGTGGTGGCCGTTGTGGTCGAGGCGGTGCTGCGCATCGGCAAGAAGGCGCTCAAGCATCGCCTGCTCTATCTCTTTGCCGCCATGGCCTTCATCGCCATTTTTTTCTTTAAGGTCCCCTTTCCCTTGATTGTGGCCGGAGCGGCGGCAGGCGGGCTGATCCTGCAGCGCGGGCTGCCGCAGGTCTTCTGCAAAGGCACCTTTAATGCCCAGACCCGCGAATGCGTGGTCGAGGCCGAAACCGTCAACGGCCAAAAAAACGTCGCACCCTCCTTCGTCCATGTCTTGCGGGTCTTTTGCATCTGCTTCGGGCTGTGGGCCCTGGTGGTGGGCAGTCTGTGGGGATTGCGCGGACTCGAAGACACCCTGACCCGGATCGCCTTTTTTTTCACCAAGGCCGCCTTTGTCACCTTCGGTGGTGCCTATGCCGTGCTGGCCTACATCACCGATTTCGCCGTGGGCAACAGCTGGCTCAGCACCGAACAGATGCTCATCGGGCTCGGCCTGGCCGAATCGACCCCCGGGCCGCTGATCATGGTGACCCAGTACGTGGGTTTCGTGGGTGCCTGGAACCTGCCCGGGGATCTCTCCCCGCTGACCGCCGGCGTTCTCGGCGCCCTGATCACCACCTATGTCACCTTTCTGCCATGCTTTTTTTTCATTTTTGCCGGCGCCCCCTTCATCGAGGCCATGGCCGGCAACCCACGCATCCAGGCCGCGCTTACCGGCGTCACCGCCGCCGTGGTGGGTGTGATCCTGAACCTGGCCGTCTGGTTCGGCTACAAGGTGATCCTGCCCGAGACCGGAATCGACGGGTTTGCCCTGGTCGCTGCCATTGTCTCGCTGGTACTGCTTCAGAAATTCCATTTCCCCATTCAGTACCTGGTGCCCATCGGGGCGGCGGCAGGTGTGGTCTGGAAAATAGTGGTTTAACCATCCAACGAATAGGAGGATTAACCATGACGTCGTCCATCGACATCCATACCTTGAATAAAATGCTCGGCGCCGGTGATGCGCCAGTCCTGCTCGATGTTCGCCGCAGGGCGGACTACGAGGCAACACCGCAGAAAATTACCGGTGCAACATGGTGCGACCCCGAAAATATCGACCGGTGGGTCAAGGATCTTCCATCGGGCCGGCCCATCGTTCTCTACTGCGTCAAGGGCGGATCGGTCAGCCAATCGGTGGTTGACCGGCTACGCCGGGAGGGCCTCGATGCATTGATGGTGGAAGGCGGGCTAAAGGCTTGGATTGAAAATGGCCAACCGGTCCAGGCCGTCCTGCCGAAGCCCTACACGATTCACCCCGCCGACGTCGACCGGCTGCGCCAGGCCGGCGTCTCGGAAGCAGATATCGACCACAGTGTCAAGGTGGCTGAAAAAGCCCTGGAGATCGCCGGCCGGATCCGCGCGGACCTGGATATGGAGCTGGTCGGACGCGGCGCCCTTTTCCACGACCTGGGCAAGGCCAGGACACATGAGATTGAACACGGAAAAGTGGGGGCTGAAATGGGATCGGCCTTGGGCTTGCCCGAGGCCGTCACCGCGGTGATGGAAAAACATATCCGCGGCGGGCTTACCGCTGAGGAAGCTGTCGAATTGGGGCTGCCGGTCAAAGATTACACCCTGGGGACCCTGGAAGAGCGCATCATCATCTACGCCGACCGCCTGGTGGATATCATCACGGACGGAATCGTGGCGATTAAATCGGAAAAAGAAGCCGAAGATCGTTTCGAGGAAATTCTGCAGAGCATTCCCAAGTACGGGAAGAACGATCGGACGCTGGAGAGGTACCTGGGCTACCATCGGGAAATCCAGGGCCGGATGAGTGACTGATCCAGCTTGAGTGGCCTGATCAAATTACCGGCGCCGCTTCAGTTCGCTGAGCAACCGGATGCTTCCTGGCCGTCAGGAACGCTTCATCGTTTGAAGGCCATGAGACGGTGAAACAACCCTTTGATGGTCGGCGTGAGACGTGCGCGATTGTAGGCGTCGCCGCATTGGCGAATCGCTTCGGCCATGGTCGGATAAGGGTGGATCACATTGGCCAGCTTGCCCAGCCCCATGCCGCTCTGCATTGCCACGGTGATCTCGCTGATCATATCACCGGCATGGCTGCC
>NZ_JBFELV010000119.1:0-12422 GCF_041551955.1 Desulfosarcina sp. | reverse complement strand
TGGTGTGCATCAATAAGTTCGATCTGAACCCGGACAACAGCGCCACCATCGAACGAATGGCCCGTGAGGGGGGCTTGCCGGTGGTCGGTCGGGTCCCCTTCGATCAGGCGTTTACCCGGGCCATGGTGCAGGGCAAGACGCTGCTGGAATTCGACGGCGCCGGGGCGGCGGGTGCTGACCTGCGGCAGGTGTGGGAAAATATCATGCATACACCGGCCATGACGGCCAAATAATTGACAGTACCTTATAAAAAAAGAAAAGGAGCAGACCGAATCATGGAAAAAGGAAGAATCGCCATCCCTTCGATGCAAGAAGGAGGTCTTGACGGCAAACGGGCGGGACATTTTGGCCATTGTGACACGTTTACCCTGGTGGACGTGAAAGACGGAACCATCGAAAAGATTTCCACCATCGCCAACCAGGAACACGTTCAGGGCGGCTGCATGGTGCCGGTGAACCTGCTGGCACAAAATCAGGTCAATGCCCTGATCGTAGGCGGCATCGGCATGCGCCCGCTCATGGGATTCCGTCAGGCAGGCATCGATGTATACCACGACGATCAGCGGCAGGATATCCGTCCGGTGGTGGAAGATTTGATTGCCGGGCGCCTGACCATGATTGCCGATGATCAGGTTTGTGGGGGGGGCGGACATTAAGCTTCAGAGGGAGGAAAATCGATGAAAATTGCCGTTACATCCACGGGAAAGGATTTAGAGTCGCCCATGGATCCCCGTTTTGGCCGGGCAGCCTATATCCTGATTGTCGACGCTGACACGTTGGATGTCGAGGTGCTGGACAATACCGAGAACGTCAACGCTTTCAAAGGTGCCGGTATTCAGGCCGCCACCATGATCTGTGACAAAAAAGCCGAGGTGCTGCTCACCGGGTATTGCGGTCCCAATGCATTCAAAGCCCTTGATGCCGCGCGGGTAAAGGTCGGCGGTGACGTGAGCGGTACGGTTCGTGAAGCGGTTGAAGCGTTTGCAGACGGGAAAGTCAAATTGGTTTCCAAACCCAATGCCGAGGGGCATTGGTAGTTCCCGCCGCCGCAATAATCCTCCGGCGGCGCGGGTCGCATCGGTATGACATAGACTCGTGCCGCCGGTAAATAAGCGGTTATCGATTGGGGTAAGCGGCGGCCGCCATCTTTTGGAGCGTTTCGATGCCGGCAATGCACACCGTGAACCGCTCAAGTGAATGCGGCCGAGTCTTCATGACGACCCATGGCCCATGCGGAGCGAGATGTGATTTCATGCTGCACATCCATGATTGACCGCTGCGGCATGCATGCCGCAGCGGGTTGGCCCCTATTAAATACCCAAGAACACACCAACGTTTCTTTTGCAGAACGCGCCGTCGCACCGGCCACCAATCCGAGGTAATTTCCCCCACCCCCACTTTCCAATACCGAAAGACAATCATTTGACGGCAGCGCTTCTTTGGACTATTTTAAGTGCTCTAGGCCAAAGGAGAGGTGCTCTTATGGGTGTCCTTAGAAAAACCCTACCAACAACCCAAAGCCAGTCGGTGATCGAGGGTGCCGGCGTTCACCTCAAGCGGGCATTCGGTCACAACGAGGCGCCCGGGTTCGATCCGTTTTTACTGCTGGACGATTTTCGTTCTTCGCGCCCCGATCACTACCTCAAGGGTTTTCCCTGGCATCCTCACCGAGGCATGGAGACCATCACCTACATGCTTGACGGTTCGATGACGCACGGTGACAGTATGGGCAACGCGGGAACCATCGGCCCGGGGGACGTGCAGTGGATGACTGCCGGCAGCGGCATCGTTCATCAGGAAATGCCCCAGGGGGATGTCACGGGAAAAATGGGGGGATTTCAACTCTGGGCCAACCTTCCAGCCTCTCACAAGATGATGGCACCGCGCTATCAGGAGATTTCGTCCCGTCAGATTCCCGAGGTCTTTTTGGATGGCGGGGTCCGCGTCAAGGTGGTGTGCGGCCGGGTGGGCGATGTGAACGGTCCGGTAAGCGATATCGTCATCGATCCCCAGTACCTGGACGTGTCCATGCCGGCGCACGCCCGTTTCAGCCATTCCGTCACTCCGGGGTACACGGTCTTTGCTTATGTTGTGGCGGGTGGAGGCGCTTTTTCCGAGACCGTTGACGATCCCGTTCTGGAAAACGGCGCCCTCGTGGCCTTTGAAGACGGCGACCGGGTCGCCGCGGCCACTGCCGACGAGGGTTTCCGGTTTCTGCTGATCTCCGGCAAACCTATCGGGGAGCCGGTGGCCTGGCAGGGGCCCATCGTCATGAACACCCGGGCGGAGCTGGACCTGGCGTTTCGGGAATATCGGGACGGGTCGTTTATCAGGCATGCGGCGGGGAGTCCGCCATGACCGACGCATCCGAACGAAGCAATGATGTCCGGGTGGAAACCTGGTGCGAACTGTGCGAGCGCCTCTACGACAACTCCTGGCAGGACTCGCTGTTGCGGTACCGCTCCAACTATGCCTTTCGGGGGCTTTCAGACACGGCCTATGACCTGAAGACCAGTTTCACGCGGCGATGCGGCGTTCACTCGCACTTGGAGTACCACCTGCTGCGCAATTTCAGCAAATATGCCGAGATGCCCTGGACCGGCGAAAACGCCTCGAACTGGCGTTGGCTGACCGTGGCCCAGCACCACGGGCTGCCCACCCGGCTGCTGGACTGGACCTATTCCCCGTTTGTGGCGGCTCATTTCGCTACCGCGGACACGGACCACTTCGACTGCGACGGCGCCATCTGGTTTGCCGATTACGTCAAGATCAACAAGATGCTGCCCCGCCCCCTGTCCGACGAACTGGTCAACGTCGGGGCCAATGCCTTCACCCTGGAGATGCTTGAACACGCGTTGGGCGACATCAAGGGCTTCGACGCCTTAGGTGAGGAGTTGGTGCTGTTTTTCGAACCGCCGTCCATCGATGCCCGAATTGTCAACCAATTCGCTTTTTTCTCGGTCATGTCCAGCCCAACCGCACAGCTGGATCTGTGGCTGGAGAAACATCCGGATATTTGCGGCCGGATCATTATCCCCCGGGAACTCAAGTGGGAGATCCGTGACAAGCTCGACCAGGCCAACATTACCGAACGCACCCTGTTTCCGGGACTGGACGGCCTGGCATTGTGGCTCAAGCGGCAGTATACCCCCCGGACCTAACGGTAATTAAACGTATACCCAAAGGAGAAATGTGCGATGACATCCGAAACATTCAACGCCCTTGTCGTGGAAGCCGGTAAAGACAAAACCTTTGTCAGACAGATTAAAAAGAGAATCGTCGACGATCTGCCCAACGGGGATGTGCTCATCCATGTGAACTACTCATCCCTGAATTACAAGGACGCGCTGTCGGCCATCGGTAATAAAGGGGTCACACGCAACTACCCCCACACGCCGGGCATCGACGCGGCAGGCACGGTTGTCGACAGCCGTGTCGATGCGTTCAAAAAGGGGGACAAGGTGCTGGTGACCGGCTACGACCTGGGCATGAACACCTCGGGCGGATTCGGCCAATACGTGCGGGTGCCGGCAGGCTGGGTGGTGCCGCTGCCCGAAGGCCTCACCCTCAAAGAGAGCATGATCTTCGGCACGGCCGGTTTCACCGCCGGCATGGGTATTCTTTTTCTCACCGAGCAGGTCAAACCCGAAGACGGCCCGGTGCTGGTCACCGGCGCCACCGGTGGGGTGGGCAGTGTCTCCGTGGCCGTACTGGCCCAACTGGGGTATACCGTGGCGGCCGTCACCGGCAAAACGGCCGAGGCGGCATTTCTCAAGGGCATCGGCGCCTCGCAGATCGTTGCCCGGACCGATGCCGCCGACACCAGCGGCCGGCCGCTGCTCAAGGCCCAGTGGGCCGGTGTGCTGGACACGGTGGGCGGGGAGATCCTGGCCACGGCCATCAAGTCCACGCATCCCTGGGGCACCGTCACCTGTTGCGGCAACGTGGCCTCACCGGACCTGCCGCTGACCGTCTTTCCCTTCATCTTGCGCGGTGTCCGGTTGATCGGCATCGACTCGCAGAACTGCCCCATGGACATCCGGCTCAAGGTGTGGCAGCACCTGGCCGGTGACTGGAAGGTCGAGGGCCTCCACGATTTGTGCACGGAGACCGGCCTGAACGGACTGAACGAAAACATCGACCTGATCCTCAAAGGCATGCAAAAGGGCCGGGTAGTGGTCAACCTGGGTGAATGAAATGCCTGCGCTGACTTTTTCAATCCAGCCAGACACCATCGACGGCGGTTCGGCGGTTGACCTTGGAAAAGATCTATCAAGACCTTATTTTTAAAGGTATAATCAAGGATATCCGTTTGACAATCTACTGATATCGTTGTTTAATGAAGCAGATCACCGATTCATCCGGCAGCCGACATATCTTACCGTCGTTCGCTTTTAGCGGCGTCTGCCTTTCAATTGCCGGACAGTCCGTTATCACCAATCCACAACGAACGGTTGCAGGCGTCTTCACCCCCACAGGAAAAAGGAGGCTCCCATGAGTGTCAAAGTTCTAATCACCCGTACGGTTCCCGGAGACAAGGGCAGGCAAATGCTTCAGCTGTTCAGGGAGATGCGTTCGCTGGCCACGGCCCAGCCCGGCTACATCTCCGGCGAAACCATGAAAAGCAACGACCGCCCCGACGTGTTCCTGGTCATCAGCACCTGGGAATCTGCATCGGACTGGGAAAAATGGCTGTTGAGCAAGGAGAGACAGGCGATCCAGGAGAAGATGGATGCGCTGCTCGGCGGCAAGACCCACTACGAGATGTTTCACTATGGCTTGCGGGGATGATTGGCGTCTCCGATGATCAGGTGTCCTTATCGCCCGCCGGTGATTTTTCCGTGGTGACCACGTCAATTTCGCCGTGAAGCGTGCGATGCACCGGGCAGCGACCGGCAATTTCCATCAGTCGCTGCCGCTGATCCGTCTCGAGGGGCCCGGTCATATCGATTATTCGTTCGATACGATCGATCGTGCCTGTGCGGGTCTCGCAGTCGCGGCACGCCGCCGCATCGACTTTGCGGTGCACCAGTGAAACCGTGACGGCTTCCAATGGCCAGGCTTTGCGGTCCGCATACATGCGCAGGGTAATGGCTGTGCAGGCACCAAGGCCCGCCGTCAACAGATCGTATGGCGCCGGTCCGGTATCCGTTCCCCCCACATCGGCCGGCTCATCGGCAACCAAGCGATGGCCTCCGGCCGTGATTTCGGTCCGGTAGCGAGACCTGCCGATGCGGGTGACCACGTGGTGCTCACCCGCCGGGGGCCGGTTGGATGTCCTCTCCCGAGCATCGATATACCTGGCGGCCCATTCGGCAATGACACTGCCCGCATACTCGGCATCCGCCGGCTGACCCAGCATGTGATCGGCGGTGTCCAGCGAGATGAAGCTCTTGGGGTGCCTTGCCGTCTTGTAGATCTGTGCTGCGTTGTTGATGCCCACCACCTCATCCACCGGCGAGTGAAGGACCAGAAGAGCCCTATTGAGCTTCGGCAGCACCTCTATCATCTCCGCAGTATCCAGATCCTCCAGAAACTGGCGCTTGATTCGAAACGGCCGACCGGCCAGTGTCACCGATGCCTCACCGCTTTTTTCGATTGCTTCACGGGCGTCTCCCAGCAGGTGCTGAACATGCGCCGGGTCGAACGGGGATCCGATGGTAGCCACCGCCTTTACACCGGGGAGATGGCCGGCCGCCTTGAGGCAGGCCGTGCCGCCGAAGGAGTGACCGATGAGAATTTTTGGTGCTGCGTAATGCGCATTCAGATATCCGGCGGCGCTAATCAGGTCGGCCACGTTGCTGGAGAACGTCGTATCTGAAAAGTCGCCTTCACTGTCACCCAGGCCGGTAAAGTCGAAACGGAGAACGGCAATTCCCTTGCGTGACAAGGCATGGCTGACGGCCGCCACGGCCTTGGTGTGTTTGCTGCAGGTAAAGCAGTGGGCAAAGATTGCATAGGCGTCCGGCACTGCTCCCAGCGGCAGATCCAGCCTTCCGGAAAGCATCTCGCCGTGGGCATTCTTAAAACTGAGCGTCTTGAAGTTCATTTCTTCTCCAATCTGGTGGGTTCAGGGGGGGGCGCCAATTTAAAATGGGAAAAATCCATTGCAAGCGTCAAATCTTAGGAAAATAACAAAACACAAAAAACCAATCCCAAATAAAATCCAAAATACAGTATCCAAATCTCAAAATAGGGTCAATGCTAACCGCTGGTGGTCTTTTTGATTCCACCAATATTGAAGATTGGTGTGTTCTTTTTTCATTACCATAGGGTTTGAAATTTTGAATTTGATAATTGCGATTTAGTTGTCATTTGGATTTTTGGCGATTGTTTTTTGTTAGCCTGCAGAAGAAACAAGGATTTCAGGATTATTATGCTATTTGTTTTGGATCCATCGGGTCACTTCGTCGACTTGCGTCATTTCAAAAAAATCCATGCGAATGCCACTGAAGAGACTGAAAATTCCCACCCAGGTGTCCTTCCAGAACCGGTCGCACACGACGGCCACCTTGTCGATGGCGTGATCGTAAATCCGCAGGAATCGCAGGTCATCGTAGAAATCTTCGGCACTGTTGAATGATGGATAGTGCCGCATCACCAGCACCAGGCGAACCCGGCCCAGTTCGGCCACCGCCTGGTCCATATCCCGGCAGATTGCCTTGAAACGGGCCGCGCTGATCTCCGACCGGACGTCGAGGGTTAGTAGGTTTCCCGCACCGGTAAACGCTGAAAGCTGCATGTCGAGACTCCCATGTTTCGTTTTTATCCCATTATAATCACCATTCACGGTGTTGAAACATCTATCTCCGTTTTCTGTCCGATGGCGGGTAGCCGGCGGTGACAGGGAACCCGATGCTTGCGAATCCTGAAAAAACGTTTACAATAGTCGTTTTACAGTCAGTGGGCATTCAGAAGCGATTTAACCCCAGCAAAGGAATCCATTTGATGCCGGATAGCAAAGAAGGCTTTTCGAACCCCGTGGAACTTCATTTCACACGCACCAACGGCCCGGTGGATGATGCCATCGACCGGCTGATGGCGCAGGTGGGCGATGTTGCCCACCCGGATATTGTACGTGAAATCATCCTGGCCGGCCTGAAGGCCGGGCAAGAAAACGGCGGTCGCGCCGATCTGAAGCTGATGAACTCATCCATGAAGGAGATGCGTTTCACCGCCAAGGTCTTCAGTCCCTATCGTAAGGTGCGCAAGGTGACGGTGTTCGGCTCGGCCAGGACCCGACCCGATTCACCCTTGTATCAAATGGCAACGGATCTGGGGAAGAACCTGGCCGAAGCGGGATTCATGGTGATCACCGGCGGCGGACCCGGGATCATGCAGGCCACTAATGAAGGGGCCGGCCCGGAACACTCCTTCGGCGTCAATATACGGCTGCCCTTCGAACAGAAACCCAACCCTGTGTTGGTGGGCAATCCCCGCCACATCACCTACAAATACTTTTTCAACCGTAAAGTGGCCTTCCTGAAAGAAGCCGACGCGGTGGTCCTGTTCCCCGGCGGGTTTGGCACCCTGGACGAGGCCATGGAGTCCATCACCCTGCTGCAGACCGGCAAACTCTATCCGCTGCCCTTGTTTTGCATTGACGAACCATCCGGAACCTATTGGGAGCATCTGTTCAGTTTCCTTGACAACGAACTTTCCGGCCACGGGTACATCTCACATGACGACTTCGGCCTGATTGAACGAGTGACCCGTCCTGTGGATGCTGTGGCCCGGATCCGTCATTTCTACTCGCGATATCACAGCCTGCGTTACGTAGACGACCAGTTGGTTATCCGCATGTCCGCGCCGTTGAATCAGAAGGATGTGG
This sequence comes from Desulfosarcina sp., assembly GCF_041551955.1. Taxonomy (GTDB): domain Bacteria; phylum Desulfobacterota; class Desulfobacteria; order Desulfobacterales; family Desulfosarcinaceae; genus Desulfosarcina. The sequence goes on along the minus strand of NZ_JBFELV010000119.1, from coordinate 4,591 downwards.
ACGCGCTTAAAAAAGTCTTTGCGGGCATTTTAGTCCACCGGGGGGATATGCGTCTGTCCGGCCCCCTCGACGATGAAATCAACGAGCCGGAACTGGCCCACCTTCCCCGCTTGGTGGTGGATTTCAACAAGCGGGATTTCGGGCGGTTGCGGCAGTTGGTGGATGCTATCAACGATTGTTGAGACGGCGTGCCGGGTTAACCGAGGATTTTTGTTCCATGTGTTCACGGACCGATGTATACTGATGGCCGAGGCCCGGACCGGTCAAAATTATCGCAAGAGGAGCAATTCAGGCATGTTCGAAAACACCCAGTGGAAAACAATGCGGATAGTCCTCGTGGCGGGCTTGTTTCTGGCCGGCTGCGCGTCTGTCAAGGTGGACCGAATGGACGTTGAGGAAGCGGTGGATCTGAGCGGCCGCTGGAACGACACGGATTCCCGACTGGTGTCCGAAGAGATGATCGGCGACGTCCTTTCCCGACCATGGATCGACCGCTACCGGGCCGGCACGGGCAAGGACCCGGTGGTGATCGTGGGGTCGGTGCGCAACCGCAGTGACGAACACATCAACACCCAGACGTTTGTCAAGGATCTGGAACGCGCCTTGATCAATGCAGGCGAAGTGGAATTTGTCGCCAACAGCGCTCAGCGCGGAGAGGTCCGTGAGGAAAGAAAGGACCAGGCGGCCAACGCCTCCGAATCCACGGCCAAAGCCGAGGGCGAAGAACTCGGTGCCGATTTCATGCTTCAGGGGTCCATCAACACCATCTCCGACCGGGTCGAAGGCAAGGAGGTCAAGTATTACCAAGTCAACTTGGAATTGATCGACATCCAGAGCCAGCGCAAGGCGTGGATCGGCGAGAAAAAAATCAAGAAGCTGGTCAAACGCAGCCGTTTCGGTTTTTGATTCGGAGATCATCTGTGCAGGTCCGCATGCTCTATCTGCTGCCCATCATCATGATCTGTCTGATCGCCTCCGGCTGCACGGGCGGCAATGTTTTTTCCCGGCTGGATCAGAATCTGGCAAGTGGTGACTGCCCGGCGGCCATCGCCCTGGTCGACGAGAGCGGTGGTGCATACGGCAGCAACCAGCGGCTGATCTATCTTCTGGATGCGGCCATGGTACATATGCAGTGCGGAAACCTCGATGCGGCCCAATCGAACTTTCGCAGTGCCGAGGACCTTGCCGAGCGATTGTGGACTGAGAGTATATCCCGTAATGCGCTGTCCTTGGTCACCAACGACAGCGTTCTGGCATACGCCGGCGAGGATTTCGAACGGGTGATGATTCACCTGATGTCCGCCATCGGCTACCTGCAGGCCGGCCAGCCTGAAGACGCCCTGGTGGAAGCCCGGCGGTTGGACACGCTGCTGGCGGTTTTCAACGATAAATACGAGAAGAAGAATGTTTACCGGGCGGACGCGTTTGCCCGCTACCTGAGCGGCATCCTCCACGAAGCGGACGGCGCCTGGGACGACGCCTTCATCGATTACCGCCGGGCCGTTGAGGTCTACCGGGAGGACTATCGCTCATACGGCACGGCCCTGCCGGACATGCTGCTGGCTGACCTGGTGCGGGCGGCATCGGCCGCTGATCGTATGGCGGATATCCAGGGCCTGGTTTCCGCCGACCCCATCGACCCGCCGCGCCGGTTCGACGGAACACCGGACACGGGCAGCGTGGTGTTTATCACATTTACCGGCTATGCGCCCCGGAAGGTTCAGGACATGGTGGTGATCCCGACCCGCCATGGCCCTGTCGGCGTGGCCTTTCCTCGAATGGTGGTCACGCCGCCCCGCTGCAGTCAGGGTCGCCTGAATCTATATGGCGGTGACCACTTTTTTGAGTCGGATCTGGTTCTGGTGGAAGACATCAATCGTATCGCCGTCAAGAATCTCGAGGACCGCAAAGGACGAATCCTGGCCAAGGCCATCGCCAGAGCCGTGGCCAAACAGGTGGCTATACACAATATCGCCCGATCCAGCGACAGCCGCAACGATCAGCGCACCATCGAGGCCATTCTAAACCTGGTCAATATTCTGGTGGTGGAACGGGCGGACACGCGCAGTTGGCGGACCCTGCCCGGCCGGATTTATATGACCCGGATGCATGTTCCCGCCGGTGTGTACGCGGTTGAGCTTCAGGCCTGCGGCGGAATCTGGGCCGATTTCGAGACCCTGTCGGTGGAACCGGGAACCACGCGATACCTGTTCCGCGACCTTCGCTACCCGGTTTCGGCAGGCATTGAGACTATAAAATAGCGGCGCAGTGGTGACCGCGGCCGCCCATGGAGAAAACCGATGAAACGACTGCATTGGATGGTCCTCACCCTGGTTGTGCTCATGGCCGCCGCTTGTGCGGGGTCGAAACCTGCCGAGGAAATGCCGGCTGCCGACCGATTTCCCCCCGACCGGTTCCTGACTGCCGAGGCCACCGGGGCCACGGAAGGGGAGGCCAAACGGGCGGCCATGGCCGAGTTGGCCGCTATCTTCGAGTCCCAGGTCTATGCCCGGACCGTCCAGCAGGCCACCTCGTGGATCGGGGAGGGCTTGCCGGAACAGTTTGACCGTCAGGTGGAACAGACCGTTCGCATTCATACCGACGTTCAGTTGGAAGGCGCCCGCATCGGCCGGGTCGAACCGGATGATGCCGCCGGCGGGTTCCGAGCTCTTGCCGTGCTGGACCGCCGGCAGGCGGTGGGCCGGTGGCAGCGGGAGTTGGCAGAGACCCATATGGCCATTGACGGTCAGGTGGAAGCCCTCGCCGGGGTCAAGGGACGACTATCTCGGCTGGCGGCCCTGAACCGCATCACGGCACTGATGGTCCGCCAGGCGGCCATCGAAAGCCGGCTCTCCGTTCTGGGGCGCCCGGTGACGCCCGGCCTGGACGATCGCTCCGACATTATCGTCCAGCGCGAACGGATGGCCCGCGACGTCTCCTTGTATGTTCAATTGGACGGCAATCCGGCGCCGCCTTTCACCCGGCGGCTCAATGCCCTGCTCTCCGGTGATGGCTATACGCTGACCCCATACCGGGATGAGGCCGCCGGTCTGATCACCGGTACCATCCGTGTACAGCCCCTGGACCTGGGCAATCCGGATGTACGATTCATCCGAGCCATGGCCGACGTTCAACTGGTGGACATGGACACCGACGTGCAGATTGCCACATTCGATGAAAGCGTGAGAAAAGGCCACGTGAATGAAGGCGAAGCGGCCCGCCGGGCCGTGGAGGGCGTGGCGGAACAGGTCGCGCACCAGCTTGTGCGTACCTTGAGTACGTTAGGTCTCGCACAAAAATAATTTCAGATTTTTCGGGCCGTTGCATTCCGCCTGGCGGTGTTGCGAAACATTCGGAATATAATCAATATTCCTCAGGTTCTCGCGCCTTGCCAGACGGGCGCTTCAGCACTAACCAACGGCGAAATTATGTTTGTGCAAACCCTTGGTTGTGGCGGCCGAATGACCACCGGTTCAACAGTGGTGACAACCGAAATCAAACCTAATTTGCAGGAGGCATCATGAAACGAACACTGATCGTCCTGACCATGCTATCCCTGGTCCTGATGCTGGTTCTGGCTGGCTGCGGCAAGAAGGTGAAAAAGATCGACAACGAACGCTTCGAAAAAGAGTACGAGTATGCCCCGGATTGGGTGTTGGCCCAATACGGCGACGAACAATTTTCGGCGGTGGGATCGGCCCGCATCGGCAAGGGCGGCATCCAGTTTGCCCGCACCGAGGCGCTGGCCAACGCCCGCAGCGAACTGGCCCGGCAAGTGTCAGTCAAGGTCCGCGGACTGGTGAACACTTTTGCTCAGCAGACGGGCATCGGCGACGACCAGACCATGGATGCCTTTTCCAAGCAGGTGTCCAAACTGGTCACCGATGAGACGTTGTCCGGTTCCCGGGAAAAGGACACATGGATTTCTCCCAGTGAAGATATCTATGTGCTGGCTGTTCTGGAAACCGTGGCGGTTAAGGAGAGCGTCCGCCGACAGGTGATTTCCGGTTATCAGCAGGACAGCGCCAAATGGCAGGAATTTAAAGCAAAAAATGGCAACGAGGAGTTGGACGAGGAGATTCTAAAGGCTTTCGGTGAGGGAAAGTAGACCCGCCCCATGCCAGGTGGCAGACGGGTTCTGAACCCTCGCCATCGCACAGCCATACTTTCCTTGGACGCTAAAATATTGAAATCGCATCCGGGGACCACCTTGACCGGGATGCATTCGTCCGGGCGGCCGAAGGCTGCGGGCCGGCCTATTCCCAGATTCATTGCATGAAACGCCGCCTGTAATTTCATACCGCCTTTGGCGGCGTGGGTAAGATATTGAGCCACCTGCACTGGCTCAGGCGCCGTTGGATTCGAAACCCAAGTTTGGTATGCATGCGGATGGAGGCGTGCCAGTTGCTGTACATGCCCGCAATCATATGGCTGCCACCCCGATCGCGAACAGCCGCCATCAGGGACCCCAGCAGGATCGAACCGATGCCGCGTCCGGAAAATTGCGGATGGACGAAGATATAAACCAGATAGGACCATCCGGCAGGCAGCTTCAGGGTATACCAGAGCGCGAGCCTGAAATCGGAGAAGG
>NZ_JBFELV010000118.1:0-12624 GCF_041551955.1 Desulfosarcina sp. | reverse complement strand
GTCGGATAGGGGTGAATCACACTGGCCAGCGTGCCAAGCCCGATCCCGCCCTGCATCGCCACGGTAATCTCGCTGATCATATCGCCGGCATGGCTGCCGACAATCGTTGCCCCCAGGATCTGGTCCGTGCCCTTCTTGACATGAATCTTCACAAAACCGTCGGTTTCACCGTCGACAATCCCCCGGTCGACATCGGCGAACTCCCGCGTGAAGGTTGAAAATGCGATGTTACGGTCGTTAAGGTCCTTCTCATAGAGCCCCACATGCGCCACTTCGGGGTCCGTATAAGTGGCCCACGGGATGAGCAGGTTGGAAAACTTGTCACGACCAAAGAACAATGCATTGCGGATCACCAGGCGCGCCCCGAAGTCCGCCATGTGCGTAAACTGGTACCGGCTGGCCACATCACCGACCGCGTATACGTCGGGGTTGGTGGTTTGCAGCCTGTCGTTGACCACAACGCCCATGCGCGCATCGTATTCCACGCCGGCCTGCTCGAGACCCAGGCCGTCGACGGCGGGTTTGCGACCCGTGGCAATCAGCAACGCGTCGAATTCCAGTCTGCGTTCCGCTTCGCCCTGGTCGAAAACGAGGCTTACCGGCGGTTTTCCCTTTTGGCTCTCTACGCCACGGAAATTGACACGGTAGACGAACGTGACCCCGTCCCGGCGCAGCGCATTCTCCACCATCGCGGCAGCCTCCGGGTCTTCTTTGGGAAGAATGGCGCCGCTGCGCGAAAAGACGGATACCTGCGATCCCAGGCGCTGAAACGCCTGGGCCAGTTCGATCCCGATGGGGCCGGCACCGATCACCGCCAACCGCCGAGGTAGCACGGTCAAGTTAAATACAGTGGCATTGGTGAGAAAAGGCGCATCCTTGAGACCCGGAATATTGGGGATCGCCGCCGTGCCGCCGGTGGCAACCACCGCTTTGGCAAATTTGAGGGACTTGCCGTTGACCTCGATAGTGTTTTTGCCGGTAAAGGCGCCCTTGCCGATATAAAGATCCACGCCCAGCTGATTGGCGTAGCGTTCGGCCGAGTCGACGGGCGCAATGCTCGCCCGCAGGCGACGCAAGCGTTCCATGACGAAGCCGAAGTCCACCGAAACGTCACCCTTGATCTTGACGCCGTATTGGGATGCATGGCGCACCGCAGCCACGGCCTTGGCACATCGCAGCAACGCCTTGGACGGCACACAGCCCACCGTGAGGCAGTCCCCGCCCAACAGGTGCGCTTCGATGAGGGCCACCCGGGCACCCACACCGGCGGCGCCTGCTGCGGACACCAACCCGCCGGCACCGGCACCGATCACCACCAGATTGTAGGAAGGCTTGGGCTGCGGGTCTACCCACGATTTGGGATGCAGCAGATCCAGGAATCGGGTGTTGTGTTCATCCAGCGGTGCCACACCACAAGCCTCGAGGTTCTCCCGGGCCATACCGGCCAAATCCGGATCGCGTTCCGGGACAGACGGCTGTAATGGAAAGGCCTGACCGCCGGCCGAGGTGAGCGGCAACAAGAAATCCGCCCATCTGACCGCGCTGCCATCGGGTTTGCGGGCCACCTTACCGTGGTCTTCATCCGAGGCGAAACGGTAGAACAGATATTTATTCTCGAAGGGGTGTGCCCGTTGGACGTGATGAAACACACCCGCATTGAGCATCATGTTTCCGATACGCAATGCGTCGGCTTCGTCGTTGGCAATCTCCTCTCTCAACAATGCGTCGACTGCCTCGCTGCCGACAAAACACATCGCATACGTTTTCGGTGGGAGGCCATAAGTCCGATCCCGAATGTCGAGGATACCTTTCACATGCTGGGTCAATCCTTCAAGATCTTGGCTGTCAAAGGACGCCTCCTTACCATTATTCTTTTCATCGGCCATGGTTTTCTCCTCTCACACTGCATTGACTCTTTTAAAATCGCGCCCGACGGATCCGTCCTAACCCCCGGTGGCAAACCCGGGATACAAGGTCATGCCGCCATCCACGAACAGGCTGATGCCGTTGACGTAATCAGCCTGATCGGAGGCCAGCCACACGGCGGCCCGACCGATGTCTTCGGGCTCGCCGATACGTTTGTAGGGGACCAGAGTCATCAGCGCGTCATAGGCTTCGGGGGTCTGCCAGGCATCGGTGTTGATCGGTGTGCGAATCGCGCCCGGGGCAATGCTGTTGACCCGGATGCGATAGGGCGCCACCTCCTGGGCGATGCTTTTCATCATCAGCATGACCCCGCCTTTGCTGGCGGCATAGTTCACATGACCGGCCCACGGAATGACCTCATGCACCGAACTCATGCAGATGATTTTACCGGCCGCGCAGGAGACATCCGGTACCACGCCGCGGCGCTTGAATTCGCGCACCGCTTCACGGGCACACAGAAACTGGCCCGTCAGGTTCACATCGATGACCCGATTCCACTCGGCCAGGGTCATTTCATCAAAAGGGGCATCCTGCTGCAGGCCGGCATTGTTGATCAGGATGTCGATGGTGCCAAACTCGGCTTTCATCTTCGCAAACATGGCCACCACCTGATCTTCCCGGGAGACGTCGGCCTGGCAACCCAGGGCGTGGCTGCCGCACTGTTGGATGGCGTCGACCACTTCCTGGGCTTGATCCGCGCCGCTCACATAGTTAACCACCACGTCCGCCCCGGAATGACCCAGCGCAATGGCGACTGCCTTGCCGATCCCCGAGTTGGCACCGGTAACCAGTGCTTTTTGTCCCACTAACACCCGCTCCACCTGACATTGCGGCATCACGACTTGTGGTAATTGTTCCTCACTCATTGTGTTGCCTCCTTTTTGAATTCACGTATGAAATCTCACTTGAACCTGACAAAACACCCCTCACCCTGTCCCTCTCCCCGAATGGGCGAGGGAACGTTGGCACCAGCGATGTTCATTTATTGGACTGAGAAGCATTAAAGAACTCCCTCGCCCCTTGAGGGGAGAGGGCCGGGGTGAGGGGTGAATACGTTTAAATTTCGATTAAACCTCATCTTTTTGATAGTTGGCTGTGCTGAGTTCTATCTCCTGGGTTCTTACCATAGTCAATTGAACCATCCACCCGACTGCTGAATCAGTTTGGCCACCAGCCCCGTCCAGCCGGTCTGATGGCTGGCGCCCAACCCGGCGCCGTTGTCGCCGTGAAAGTACTCATGAAACAACAGGTAGTCCCGCCAGTGAGGATCGTCCTGAAATCGGCGCTGACCCCCGTATATCGGACGATGGCCGTTGCCATCACGAAGGAACAGGTTGATCAGGCGGCGGGACAGCTCCGTGGCCACTTCACCCAGATTCAGCATGCTTCCCGATCCGGTGGGGCATTCCACCTTGAGCGAATCCCCGTAATAGTGGTGGTATTTCTGCAGCGATTCGATCAGCAGGTAGTTGATCGGAAACCAGATGGGACCGCGCCAGTTTGAATTGCCGCCGAACAGCCCGCTTTGCGATTCAGCCGGCTGGTAGTCGATGGTGTGGTGCACACCGTCCACGGTGAAGGTGTAGGGCCGGTCCTGGTGAAATTTAGACACCGAGCGGATGCCATAGGGGGATAAAAATTCCTTTTCATCCAGCATGGGCCCCAACACCTTGACCAGGCGGTCTCGATTGACGATGGAGAGCAGCCGTCGCGACTGTTCCCCCGGATCTTTGACACAGGCGACATCGCCGCTGTCGCGCAGATAAACCCGGTTCTCGAAAAACCAGTTCAGCCTGCGCTTAAAGACCGGCAGACGCTCGATCAGATCGTGTTCGAGGGTCTCGACGGCCAGCAGCGGCATCAGGCCCACCAGCGATCTGACCTTGAGTGGGACGAAGCTGCCGTCCGGCAGATGCAAGGTGTCGTAAAAAAAGCCGTCTTCTTCATCCCAGAGGCTCAAGCCGTTGCGGTAGTCACCGGTCATGGCCCGGGCGATGCGCAGGAAGTGCTCGAAGAATTTGCCGGCCGTATCCTGATAGACCGGATCGTCCGTGGCCAGCTCGAGGGCTATCTTGAGAAGTTCCAAACAGTAAAATCCCATCCAGGCCGTGCCGTCGGATTGATCGATGTGACCGCCGGTGGGCAACGGGGCGCTGCGGTCGAAGACACTGATATTATCCAGCCCCAGAAAACCGCCCTGGAAGACATTGCGGCCTTCGCCGTCCTTTTTGTTGACCCACCAGGTAAAATTCATCAACAGCTTGTGAAACATGCCTTCCAGGAACTGCGTATCGGGTCGACCCTGCTGTTTGGCGTCGATCTTATAGGTCCGCCAGGCCGCCCAGGCGTGCACCGGCGGATTGACGTCCCCCAGTTTCCATTCATAGGCCGGCAGGGCCCCGTTGGGATGCATGTACCATTCACGGGCCATCAACGTCAGCTGACGTTTGGCGAAGGCCGCGTCGACCAAGGCCAGGGGGATCGCGTGAAAAGCCAGATCCCAGGCCGCATACCAGGGGTACTCCCACTTGTCCGGCATGGAAATGATATCGAAGTTGTTGAGGTGTTCCCATTCATGATTACGACCGCTGGCTCGGGATGGGGGCACCTCGGGCTGCGCCGGGTCGCCTTTCAGCCATTGCTCCACATTGTAGTAAAAGAACTGCTTGGTCCAGATCATGCCGGCCAGTGCCTGGCGTTGAATCTGCCGTTGATCGGGGTTGATATCGGTGCGTTGGATGGCTGCATAAAATGCATCGGCTTCGGCCACGCGCCGCTCAAGCGTGGTTTCAAAATCGTCAAAGGGGGTATCCGATGAGGCGGCGGAGAGGCGCAGCCGCAGCGTGCACGACCCATGGGCGGGAACCTGGCAGCGATACCAGGCGGCGGCCTTGGTGCCTTCCCCGGCCGGATTGACCGCATCAGCCTCGCCACCGATCACATGGCGATGAAAGGCGTCCTTGACATAGTCACTGCTGTTGGGCCGACCAAACAGCCGCTGGGAGTTGGTGTCGTTGTCGGTGAACAGCAGTTTAGGTTGGCCCTTGTCATCCGGTCTGTCGGCAAACAGAAAGTAGTCGCCGGCCGCCGGGTGGGCAAGGTGTATGTGCGGCCCGGCGTTGGAGCCGTCGACCAGCCTGAGCATCGGCCGGCCCGGAACATCGCCCATGGGACCGGCCTCGTAACCCGAGCTCCAAGTGTTGCGAAACCAGATTGTGGGCAGCACATCCAGAGGGGCCGGTTTGGGACCGCGGTTGTGAACGGTAATGGAGACCAGCATGTCGTCAGTGTCCGCCTTGGCGTATTCCACAAAGACATCGAAATAGCGGTCGCCATCGAAGATGCCCGTGTCCGACAGCTCGTATTCGAAGTCGTTGAATCCCCGGCGACCGTTTTCAGCCACCAGGTCTGCGTAGGGATAAGCGGCTTGGGGATATTTGTAGAGCATCTTCAGGTAGCTGTGGGTCGGTGTGGCATCCAGGTAGAAGTAGTACTCCTTGACATCTTCGCCGTGGTTGCCCTGTGAGCCGGTCAGGCCGAAGAGGCGCTCTTTTAAAATCGGGTCGTGGTGGTTCCACAGCGAAAGGGCCAGGCAAATATACTGGTGGCGGTCACAGATGCCAGCAATGCCGTCCTCCCCCCAGCGGTAGGCCCGGCTGCGGGCGTGGTCGTGGGGAAAGTACTCCCAGGCGCTGCCATCGGCACTGTAGTCCTCGCGCACGGTGCCCCAGGCGCGCTCGCTCACGTAGGGCCCCCATTTTTTCCAGTTGGCTTTGCGGTCCAGATGATCCTGAAGTCGCTGATGCTCTGCGGTGTTTGTCATGATGTTACTCCTAAACATCATAGGTGGAAGACGCGGTGTCCCCCCCATGGCCCGTCCAATTGGTGTGGAAGAACTCACCCCTGGGCCTGTCGATTCTCTCGTAGGTGTGGGCGCCGAAGTAGTCGCGTTGGGCCTGCAGCAGGTTCGCGGGAAGTCTCGCCGACCGGTACCCGTCAAAATAGGCCAGGGCCGCGCTGATCGCCGGCACGGGAATGCCCAGTTGCACTGCCGTAGCCACCACACGCCGCCAGCCCGCCTGGGCCGCCTCCACGGCCTGCTTGAAAAACGGGTCCAGCAGCAGATTGACCAAACCGGCATCGGTGTCGAAGGCCTGCTTGATTTTTCCGAGAAATGCCGAACGAATGATGCAGCCGCCCCGCCACATCAGCGCGATGCCGCCGTAATTGAGCTTCCAGCCCTGCTCGGCCGCCACCTCGCGCATCAGCTGATATCCCTGGGCGTAGGATACCATCTTGGACGCATAAAGCGCCTGTTCGAGATCGTCGATCATGGCCGCCGTATCACCGCTGAAAGCCTCCTGGGGTCCGCCGAGTAACTGCGCCGCCGCGACCCGCTCGTCTTTGAGTGCCGACAGGCAGCGCGCAAATACCGCCTCCCCGATGAGCGTCAGCGGCTGACCCACGTCCAACGCAGACGTCACCGTCCACTTTCCGGTTCCCTTTTGACCGGCCGTGTCGAGAATCCGATCGAGCACCGCTTCTCCGTTTTCATCTTCATATCCGAGAATGTCACGGGTGATTTCGATCAGGTAGGAGTCGAGCACGCCCTTGTTCCATCGGGCGAACACATCACGCATTTGCCTGTTGGACAGCCCGAGACCCGCTTTCATGGTCTGGTAGGTTTCGCCGATCAACTGCATGTCGCCATATTCGATGCCGTTGTGCACCATTTTAACGAAGTGGCCCGCACCGCTTTCTCCGACCCAGTCACAGCAGGGCTCACCGTCGTCCGTGTACGCGCAGATTGTCTGAAAAATCGGCTGAATTGACTCCCATGCACCCCGTGAGCCGCCCGGCATGATGGAGGGCCCCAGCAAAGCGCCTTCTTCTCCTCCCGAAACCCCGGCACCGACATAGAGCAATCCCATTTGCTCAGCCTCCGCCACGCGGCGCATCGTGTCGGGAAAATACGAATTGCCGCCGTCGATAATGATGTCGCCCGCCTCGAGGTGGGGGGTCACCGATTCAATGAACGCATCCACGGCGCTGCCCGCCTTGATCATGCACATCACCTTGCGCGGTCTTTTCAGGGTGCCGACGAGTGCGTCGATGCTGTGGCTGCCGATGATGTTTTTCCCGGCGGCGCGGCCGTTGATAAAATCATCCACTTTGCTCGTGGTCCGGTTGAAACAGGCCACCGTAAACCCTTTGCTCTCCATGTTCAGGATCAAGTTCTCACCCATCACCGCCAGTCCGACCACGGCAATATCGGCATCTTGTTTCATGTGTCCTTTCCTTTCATTTTTCTACGGCGGCTTTACGCGTTGCCGGATCCGGATAATCGGTCTTTTTTCTCTTCGAGGCTTTTCATCAGGCTCTCGAAGGGTTTGGCAAAGGCGGCCACCCCCTGCTCCAGGAGCTGGCCGGTAATGGTCTCTAAACGGATGCCAATCTCGGCCAGAGCAGCGATGCGGCTGCGGGCCCCTGACACGTCTTTGTCGATGGTTAAGCTTGCCCGTCCATGGTCGATAAACGCCTGCAAGGTCGCCGGCGGCAGCGTGTTGACCGTATCCGGTCCGATGAGGTTGTCCACATAAAGCGTATCGGCGTAAGCGGGGTTCTTGGTTCCAGTGCTGGCCCACAACGGCCGCTGGATGCGGGCGCCCACAGCCGCCAATGTGTCCCAGCGGTCGCCGGCGAATATCTCCCTGAAACGGGCGTAGGCCAGCCGTGCGTTATCGATGGCAGTCAATCCCTGGAGATCGCTGCGGCCGATTTTTTCTAGGGCGTCATCCACAGCCGTGTCCACCCGGCTGACGAAAAACGATGCCACCGATGCGGTCTGGCCGAGTGCGCGTCCGGTTTCATGCAGTTTTTCCAGACCGCTGATGTAGGCCCCGGCCGCAGCCTCGTACTGCGCCAGCGAGAAAATCAAGGTGACATTCACATTGATTCCAGCTGCGATGACGCTTTCGATGGCGGGGATGCCCGCCGGGGTTGCCGGAATCTTGATCATCAGGTTGGGACGATCCGTCGCGGCGAACAGCCGTTTGGCGTCAGCAGCGGTGCCGGCAGTGTCGTGGGCCAGGGCGGGGCTGACCTCGAGGCTCACATAACCGTCACGGCCGTCTGTTCGATCATACAGCGGCCGCAGCAGGTCAGCCGCCTGTCGAATATCTTCAATGGCGAGGGCTTCGTAGATTTCGACCACCGATCGATTCTCTCCCGCCAGCCGCCGGATGTCCTCGTCGTAGTCATCGCTGCCCGCGATGGCCTGTTCGAAAATCGCCGGGTTGGAGGTGACGCCCCGCACGCCTTGATCAATCAACGCCTGCAGGTCTCCTGCCCGGGTAAACGAACGACGAATATAGTCAAACCAGACGGCTTGTCCGAGCGCGGTGAGCTGGTCTAATGGGGTCATGATAAGATCCTTTCTATATGTGGCGCGATTCGCGCGCCTGGTTGTCTGAGCGCTACCTGCAGGGCAATCCGCAACAACCCATCCGCCACGCATGGCCGCCTTTGGCCAACAGTGCATCGGCGGCCTCCGGCCCCCAGCTGTTCATGGGGTAGGTGTGCAGGGGCGCCGCCTTTGAATCTGACTCCCATCCGGAAAGAATCGGGTCGATCAGACGCCAGGCCGCCTCGATCCCGTCGTTGCGGGCAAACAGCGAGGCATCGCCTTTCAGCGCGTCCAGGAGGAGCCGTTCGTAGGCGTCCGGCAATACGACGTCGGGGAACGCCTCGAGATAGGAGTGGCTCATGTTGACCGAGCGGGATTCGGATACCGTATCCGGCACTTTGGTCTCGAACTGCAGATGGATGCCTTCGTCCGGTTGAATGCAGATGGACAGGAAGTTCGGCGTGAAGTGCGCGTTGCGGCCCAAATGGAAAATGACGTCCGGCGGCGGTTGAAATTCAACGATGATGGTGCTGCTTTTGGCGGGCATGGCTTTCCCGGATCGCAGGTAGAAGGGAACGCCCTGCCACCGCCAATTGTCGATAAAGAGCTTGAGTGCGGCGAACGTCGGGGTCTGCGAGTCCGGGGCCACGCCGGCGCTGGACCGGTAGCCCTCGTACTGGGCGCGTATGGTGTCGTTCAGCGCAATGGGACGGACCGTTCCGAGAACCTTGGCCCTTTCGTTGCGGATCGCATCGGCATCCAAAGAGGCCGGCGGTTCCATGGTGGTCAGCGCCAGCAGTTGCATCAGGTGGTTCTGGAACATGTCCCGCAGCACGCCGGCTTGGTCATAGTACCCGCCGCGTCGTCCCACATCAACGCTTTCGGCCACCGTAATCTGAACGTTGGCCACGTAGCGCCGATTCCATACCGGCTCGAAAAGCGTGTTGGCAAAACGCAGAAAAATGATGTTCTGGGCGGTCTCCTTGCCCAGGTAATGATCGATGCGATAGACCTGATGCTCGGCGAAGGCTGCGTGGACCTGTCGGTTCAAAGCTCTGGCTGAGGCAAGATCACGCCCAAACGGTTTTTCAATGATGATCATACGCCGGCCGCTTTGCTCAGCACTCATGCCGGCCGCAGCCAGATGGTCGCATGCCGGACCATAAAAATCAGGCGCCGTGGCCAGATAGTACAGCCGATCGGCCGTTTGATTTTCCATCTCATCGAGAGTCGATTGAAGTTTCTCGTAATCTGCGGTCGTGTCCAGGTCGCCTTGAAAATAACTGACGTTCCGGGCAAATTCGTTCCAGATATGCGCCTCGAAACCCGTGGCGTATTTCTTTGCGCCATTGCCCAGGTGATCCCTGAATTGGTCGTCGCTCCAGTCACGGCGGGCGAAACCCACGATGCGCAGCCCGGCAGGCAGGCGCTTTTTGATCAAGTTGTTGTAAAGTGCCGGTATCAGCTTGCGCCGGGTCAGGTCTCCTGACGCACCGAAAATAACGATGGTCGGGCCGGCGACGTGTCGGTCGGGAGCACTCATCGAGCGGTCTCCTTTTTCTCTGACTTTATTGGTTGGTCACCGCTCGGGCCAACCGCTTCCGGCCTGAATTTCCTCTTGTAAAGGGCCAGCAGTTTTTTCACGGTGATCGGGAAAAGACCCAGCACCACGAACGAAGCCAAGACGCCCGGCGACAGGATGCCGGACAGGGAGTCGATCTTGGCCAGCTCCTTGCCGGCATTGACGTAGACCACGGTCCCGGCCAGCATACCGATCTGCGACACCCAGAAAAAGGTGAACAGGCGCATGCGGGTCAGCCCCATGAGCAGATTGATCACGAAAAAAGGGAAGATCGGCACCAGCCGGAGGGAGAAAAGATAAAAAGCGCCTTCCTTTTCGACGCCCTCGTTGATCGTCTTCAGTTTGCCGCCGAATTTGTCCTGGACCCAGTCCCGCAGCAGAAATCGGGCGACCAGGCAGGCCAGGGTGGCCCCGATGGTGCTGGCAAAGGAGATGACCACAGTTCCGACGACAAGACCGAACAGGCCGCCGCCCGCCAGGGTCATCACCGCGGCACCGGGAAGGGACAGGGCCGTGACCGCGATATAGATCCCCATGTAGGTGGCAATCACCAGAAAGCGGTTTGACAGATAGAGCGCTTGGAATTTTTCCTGGGAGCCCTTGATGTAATCGAGCGTGAGATATTGTCCCAGATCGAAATATCGAAAGGCCACAATCCCCAGGACGATCACCCCGACGATCGCCACCTTGTTGATCCAATTTTTTTTCTTTGCCTGGACCATCGTTTTATCCTTTTCGCAGCATTTGTTGTCCATGGAACGCCGCACCCCAAAGGCCGCTGTCTTGATCGTCCATCAAAAACACCGGCATCCGGGACAACATGTGACCCATTGTCGGAGAATCGAGGAATTCCTTACTGAAATTCTCATGGGTCAGCATCTCAGGTGTTCTGGCCGCCACCCCCCCGGCGATATACAAGCCGCCGCGGGCCAACACCGCAAGGGCAAAGTCCCGACAAACCCGGCCGTAAAACCTCGCGGCCCATGCCTGGGTCTCTGATGTTCCGGATAGTCGCCTGGTCACTTCCTCAGGGGCCAGATCTTCACCGCTGAGAAACCAGTGAAGATAGCGCAGTCCACGACCGGAGACCACCAGATTGCCGGTGATATGTTTCTGTCCGCTTTTTTCCCGGTAAAACTGTTGAAAAGCGAACTCTCGTTGAGAGACAAACGGGAAATAGCCGTGTCCCCCTTCGGAAGGCAAGGCCAGGAATTCTCTGTTGGCTATCGGCACCAGGAGTGCCTTGCCCAGGGCGGTGCCGGCACCGATAACGCCGACGGTCCCGTTGGCAATGATTTTACCGGGAAGGATAGTACGGGCTGATTGGCCCGCCGGAGATCGACTGGCATAAGCCTGGGCGACAAAGTCGTTGATCAGTATCGCTTTTTTGAACGTGTTTGCAACCGCTTGACTGGCCAGATCGATATCCCAGTCGATATAGGGCGGAGCGCAGTAGGACGCTTGTTCAACAGGTCCGGCAACCGCAATCACGGCCATGTCGGCCGCGTCGGCCGGCAGGGAAAAATCGGATGATCGCAACTGCTCGAGAAGCTGCACAAAAGAATCAGCTTCATCGGTAGGCAGCCAGAGCGTGTCGACCAGTGCCAGCGTTGATTCCAGATCGGTCTCAAAATGGGCAAACCGGCTGTTGGTCCCCCCGATGTCTGCGGCAAGTATCGTTTTCATGGCCATTTTCTCATCGCATGCTTGGGTTAATGTTTTTTTGGGGCGTTTTTCAGCATTCCGCTGCAGCCGCCCGGTCGACAAACCACTGCAACTCGCCGCTGGACGGGTTGACCCGTCGGGCCGGCAGTTCCGGCTGCTGCAGGTTATCGTTGAGCACTTTCGACAATATATTGGCCTTGCCCTGTCCGGCTGCCACGAAGACCACATGGCGGGCATTATTGATCACCGGCAGTGTCATCGTAATACGAACTGGCGGCGGTTTGGGTGCGTCTACAACAGGAACCACCCAGCGCCGGTTTTCGTTTAAAGCCGGATAGCCGGGAAACAGGGAAGCGGTGTGCCCGTCTTCTCCCACACCGAGCAGCATCAGGTCGAATCGCGGTACTTGGCCTGCTCCAGGCTGAAATACCGTTGCCAGGGTGGATTCATAGGCTTGGGCGGTTTTGGAAGGCCTGTGCGAAACGTCTGCGGCATGAATCTGTTCGCCGGGAATGCTGACGCGATTGAAGAACTGACGCTGCGCATGTCCGTAATTGGATTCAGGGCTGCTCCACGGCACCCACCGTTCGTCAGCCCAGAAAACATGCCAGCCTGACCAGTTGACGGTGTCGCGCAGGGGATTTGAACCCAAGGACGGACCGATGATGTCCATGAGCGAACCGCCGGAAAGGGCAACGCAGAAACGACCTTGAGATGCAACAGTCATGGCTGCCAGACGGGCGACATGAGCCGAAAGCGCGGCCGCCAAATGGTCGCGGTTGGCAAAAATAGTTACCTTGGGTAGACAGTCCATGATTTTTCCTCTATGTCATTGCGCTATTTCTCAGCAGGCTCTCCATCCGTCTCGTCCAGCAGAAAAAAGGATGCCGGGTATTGAGATAAGTTCCCCGCAAACTAGCTTCAAGCTGCGCCAGTTGGTGAAAACGTCGGGACGCAACTTCAAGGATCCAACTGAAAAAGGTCAACCAATAGAAAACAAAGCCAGAACGGTGAACGCTGAACATGTGAACGCTTACAAAAATTC
>NZ_JBFELV010000117.1:0-12695 GCF_041551955.1 Desulfosarcina sp. | reverse complement strand
TTTTAATCCTGCCACAAGAGCGAGCAGAGAAAAAAATAGCATGGCCATGAAGCCCTGATGATAATCCGCAGCCGAGTAAAGGCGAATACCGTTTTCGATGGTTCCTGTCCAGGTGCGATCGGCAAGGTAACCAAAAAGAGGCTGCATCAAGGCGGTACCGATAAAGCAGCCGGTATTCACCACACTGACAGCCATGCCTGACAGTTCCGGATGGGCACTTTCCTTTGCCACAGCAAAGGTCAGCACAAAACCCGATCCCGAGAATCCCAAAATACCGAAGAGCAAGAACCCGACTATACCCGGGGACCAAGCGGTATACATGAATAGCAACCACGTAAGCGCATAGATGACAACGCTAAAAACGAGCAGGGGCTTGCGTTTCCCGATCCTGTCCGAGAACCATCCGAAAAAAAGGGACCCAACGGCGAAACTCAACAACATGACAGTAATATGGTCCGCGGCGTGTTCCCTGCCAAGCCCATGGACGTCCCTGAGATAAGGAACACCCCACAGACCCATAAACGAGTACAGGGCGCCAACCATGCCAAATTGGACCCAGAAACCGGGCCATAAACGGGATAACTTGACAACGCTTTTCAGATTTTGCAGCCAGTTTTGGGATATGGTTCTGTTGAGTGTGTTACTTGTATAAACATTCGGAGAATCAAATCCGAGATCTTCGGGCTTGTTTCTGACAACCAAATATCCGAGCAAAGCAAGGATCAACGATAGACAACCGATACCAATAAAAACGATTCGCCAAGCAAAAGTGGTCAAAAGAAGGGCCAGGGGCCCTGCCGCCAGTACAGAACCGAGATTGCCCAACAATAACGTCAACCCGCTCATGATGCCGAAGGCTTTTTCATGAAACCAGACCGAGTTGCTCTTCATGATACTTACGAAGACGACGGACACGCCAATCCCCACAAAGAACCTGCCGACGCAGGCCGTTTCAAACGATCCTGCCAGGCCGAAAATCAGCGATCCCGCACCGGCAACAATGTTCCCGGAAACTATTGACGTCCGGATTCCCAAAGTGTCTGCGACGACCCCTGAGGGAAGCTGCATGAAGGCATAAACAAAAAAGTAGATGGCGGACAGGGATCCAAGCTTGGTTCCGGTCGTGTGAAAATCCGACATCAAAAATTCGGAAACCACCCCGGGAGCCATACGATGAAAGTAAACCAGGATATACGTAGATATCAGTATGCCGAATATGAGCCATTTGGCCGTTTCGAACTGAAGATTCGGCTTGACGCCATCGACAACCATTTGCTTATTCATCCGTCGTCTCCTCGGAATTGGTCTACACCGGTATTCGTGGTGGCCTATTAAAAAGCAACCCTTCGCCGCCATGGGTGACCACGTTGTTTGGACAAACCATACTCGATGTTTTTTTAATTGAAAGCACCACACTTGAGACCAATCGAGAGAAAAATTCAAAGATTGCCTGGTCGTGCAGTTCATTTTCTTTTTCCACCAGTAGTTCCAACATCTCAACACCTCCTTGCTTTTGTGTTGACCAGCACCGTTTCCTTTTTATGGGTCAGCTCACCCAAAAGGGTTCGGTTAATAGGGTGGCGGGCCCCCTTCTCCTCTTGATTATTATTAGACTGAATATTATTAATCAGGAAATATTAAAATATGCGCAATAGTTGTGCATAAATGAACAGCAAGACCGAGGAACAAGCATGAATTTGAACTGGGACGACATGCGCTTTTTTCTGGCCCTATGCCGGTCGCATTCGTTTGTTGCCGCAGCCGAGGAACTCAAGGTAACCCATAGCACGGTTTCCCGTCGCATATCGGCTTTGGAGACGGCCTTGCAGACCCAACTTTTTCATCGCACGGAAAAAGGCTGCCGGCTCACACCGGCAGGAGAGGCGCTGATTCCCTATGCCGAACGGCTGGAGAGCACCGTCATCTACCTGGAGGAGCGTATCGCGGGACAGGACAATCAGTTGTCGGGATGCATCCGTATCGGGACACCGGACGGGATCGGGAATTGCTACCTGGCAGCCCGTCTCAGCCAGTTTCAATTCCATCACCCGGGTCTGGACGTGGAATTGATCCCCGTCCCCATGTATTACAGTCTTTCAAAAAGGGAAATCGACATCCTGATCACGGTCAAAAGGCCCCAGAAAGGCAATTTCATTGCCAGAAAATTGACTGGATACAAACTGGGACTCTTCGCAACAAAGGCATACTTGCAGGACCGGCAGGAAATAAACACAAGCGCGGATCTGCGCGGGAACCGATTCATTGGTTATATCGATGACCTTCTGTTCGATCAGGATCTGAATTTTTTGGATGAGTTTTACCCTGGGGTGAAAGCGAAATTCAGAGCCTCAACGGTCATTGCCCAGATGAATGCTGTACTAGCCGGATCTGGAATCGGCGTCATCCCCTATTTTATGGCCCATGGGAAAAAAGAATTGATACCCGTGCTTCCCGACCTGAACATTGAAAGAAGCTACTGGCTCCAGGTCAACCCTGATTCCAAGGAAATTGCCCGTGTGCGGACAACCATTGACTTTATGGTCAATCGGATTCAAACCGATAGAGATATTTTCCATTCAATGCCATTCGGTTGAACGATATTCGAAAAGATCAAAAAAGGATTCAGCAACAGATGAGACGCGGTCCAGGATATCGGGAATTTGTCACCTTGATGGCGGTTATGATATCCATAACAGCCTTGTCCATCGATATGATGCTGCCGGCACTGCCGGAGATCGGCAAGGACCTTCGTGTTGGCCACGTTAACGATGTTCAACTCGTTGTTACCGTATTGTTGTTCGGCATGGGAATCGGTCAGCTGCTTTTTGGCCCCCTTGCTGATTCATTTGGTAGAAAGCCCGTCATTATTATCGGTTTCGCTGTTTTTATCATCGGGTGTTTGTTCTCTATTTTTTCCAACCGGTTTGAGTTGATGATTATCGGAAGAATGATTCAGGGAATTGGCACGGGCGGACCACGAACGGCAATCATTGCCCTTGTCAGAGACCAATACGGCGGCCGGGCCATGGCCCGAATCATGTCTGTTGTGATGGCAATTTTTATTGTTGTACCGGCCATCGCACCGGCATTGGGACAGGCCGTATTGCTGGCAATGGGTTGGCGGGCCATTTTCGGCGTTTTGATGATTCAGGGGCTTGTCGCTTTGACTTGGTTTACTATCAGGCAGCCGGAGACGCTTTCCCGAGATGATCGCATTCCCTTTTCCAGCGGTCGGATTCTGGAGGCTGTCCTCGGGGTGTGTAACAATCGCCTCTCCATGGGATACACCCTCGCTTCTGGGTGCATCGCCGGAGTGCTGATGTCGTATCTGAGCAGTGCCCAACAGATCTTCCAGGAGGTGTACGGTCTGGGCAGGGAATTTCCGGTCTATATGGCCGCTTTGGCGCTCTTCGTAGGTGGCGCCTCCTTAGTAAATTCCCGCATCGTCATGCGATTCGGAATGCGGGTGCTGTCCTATCGAGCAATTCTGTTATTTCTCGTTCTGACCACGATTTATCTCGCGGTCACCTACCAAATGGGCGGTCGAACACCACTATGGTTGATGATGGTATTTTTCGCACCGTCGTTTTTCTGCATGGGGATACTCTTTGGTAATTTGAGTGCTGTCGCCATGGAACCGTTAAAGCACATGGCAGGCATCGGGGCGGCGATTATCGGATCGCTGTCCAATTTCATCTCTTCTTCATTCGGGGCCTTGGTCGGAAGGTGCTATGATGGGTCCACCCTTCCCCTTGCCTGTGGGTTTGTTATTTTGGGGACGTTAACGGCAATTGCCATGCGTTGGGCAGAAAATCCTCAGAAAATGACAGGATGACCGCGATTACCCCTTGTCGTGTCCCCATTGCATATGCGGGATGCCTAAAACAGGCACGATTACATTCATCTCAAACGTCCTGAGGAGCTAACCCGAAGAAGACGCGCCTCAGATTTCTGTTGCCCGGTCTTCGGATGAACTATTCCGAATTCACCTTGTCCCCAGCCTCACGCAGCCGGTCGCTGATGGCACCGGTCAGGTCGGCCGCGGCACCCAGCAGGTCAGCCACCTCGGTCTGCCCGTTCTCCCGGGCCTCCTGAGCCCACTTACGGTAGTCCTCGGCATGATGGTCATTGTGCTGAACCCAGTGATCCAATAATTTGACGAGCTTTTCTGAAAATGTCATCGGCGAGTGATGATCGTGCCCGTGCGGGTGGGCGTGGTCATGATCATGGTCGTGGTCATGATGATGAGACATACAAGTTCTCCTCGGTGTTGGTCAGGTGTTGGCAAATTGTTGACAGCCGCTCGTTTGTCCTCAATTTACGTCCCCCCCGGATTGAAGTCAACTAGTTGAAAGCCGCCATTTTTTCCAATCAGCACTTGCCTATGCCGATGATGGCCGATAAAACCATTATACGAAGGATGAATAGACCCATGGGCAACCGTCGTTTTTGGGGAACCCGTTCCCTCATTTTGATTACCGGTTTGATCGGGCTGCTTTCGGGCGCCACGGCGGGGGGGTTTTTCGCCTTCACCCGGGACCTACCCCAGATTCGGGAACTGGAGAATTTCGAACCGTCTGCCGCCACTCGAATCTTCTCGGCAGACCAGGTGCTGTTGGCCGAGCTGTTTCTTGAAAAACGGACGCCGGTCAGCATCGACAAGATCCCCAGGGACCTGAAAACCGCCCTGATCGTCACCGAAGACCGCCAGTTTTATACCCACAGCGGCATTGATCTGAAAGGCATTCTCAGAGCCGTGATCAAGGACATCATAGCCGGCCAGTTTGTGGAGGGTGCCAGCACCATCACCCAGCAGTTGGCCAAAACGCTGTTCTTATCACAAGAAAAGACAATAATCCGTAAGATCAAAGAGGCCATCCTGGCCGTACAGTTGGAACGGCGCTACACCAAGGACGAACTGCTGGCCCTTTATCTGAACCAGATCTATTTCGGCAGCGGCGCTTACGGTGTGGAATCGGCGGCGCAGCTGTTTTTCGGCAAGCCAGCCTCACAGATGGACCTTGCCGAGTGTGCCCTGATCGCCGGCCTGCCCAAGGCACCCTCCAGATACACCCCGCTGGTCAATCCGGACCTGGCGGAAAAGCGGCGGAACCTGGTGTTGAGCCTCATGCTGGACCAGGGCCTGATTACCGACGCTCAATACCGGTGGGCAACCAGCCAACCGGTGTTGAACGCCTCACGCACAGCAACCCCCGGGTTCGCCCCCTATTTTGTGCAGTACATCAGGCCGGCACTGGAGGCGGCCGTCGGCCCCAGCCTGCTATACAAAGGCGGCCTGACGGTGCACACCACATTATCCCAACGCCTTCAACAAACCGCCGAAGCGGCAGTGGAAGACGGCCTGGTCCGGCTGCAGCAGAGAATGCGTTCTACCGCCGGGCCGGAAGCCAGCCCCCAAGGGGCGCTGGTGGCCATCGATATCGGGACCGGCGGCATTCTGGCCATGGTCGGAGGCAGACATTTTTCCGAAAGCGCCTTCAATCGAGCCGTCGATGCCCGACGCCAACCGGGGTCGGTTTTCAAACCCATCATTTACGCATTGGCCATCGCCCGTGGGTTCACCCAGGCCAGTCTGGTGCTGGACGCACCGGTCGTGTTCAAGGGGGGAAATAAAGGTGAGGACTGGCAGCCGGAAAATTTTTCAAAACAATACCAAGGGGAGATGACCCTTCGCAACGCCTTGACCCACTCGAAGAATATTCCGGCCGTCAGACTCGTCGAAAGACTGGGACCATCGGCGGTGGTGCAGTTCGCCCACAAGTTGGGAATCGACTCACCGCTGTCCCCAAACCTGTCCATCGCCTTAGGGGCCGCCAACAGCACCCTGCTTGAAATCACCGCTGCCTTTGCCGTCTTTCCCAAAGGCGGCAACCATATCTCGCCCCATGGCGTCACGGAGATCATTGATAGAGAAAATGTGTCACTGTGGCGCGCCAGACCCGCCATCCGTCCCGTGATGACTGAAGCCGAGGCCGCCATCATGGTGGACATGCTCAAAAGCGTAATCGAGGAAGGCACGGGGAAGCAGGCACGACGACTCCATCTTCCCGTCGCCGGTAAAACCGGCACGACCAATGACTTCAAGGATGCGCTTTTCGTTGGATTCTCGCCAGCGGTGGCCGCCGGTGTGTGGGTGGGCATGGATGATTTTTCACCATTGGGCAATCAGGAAACCGGCGCACGGGCGGCACTTCCCATCTGGATCGACTTCATGGAGGCCACCCGATCCGAATCGACGGCGCTCTATTTTGACATTCCAGACCATATGAAAACGGTGTGGATGGATCCGGTGACGGGCCATGCGGCCGTGGATGGCGGCGATGGGGCGGTAAAAGCGCTGTTTGTCAGCGGAACGGAACCCAAACGGCGATAATGCCACCGGCCATCAGCCATCGGCATGGGAGGGAAGGTTGATTTTTCTCTTCTCCGGGTCGCTTTGCTGGCGGAAAAAAGTGGCAATGTGGCCGACCAGTCCCACCGTCTCGCAGCGAACCGATTTTTCTATCTGCTCGATCAGGTCCAGTTTCATCTCTTTTTTCTTGAAATCGACGAATTTAACCTTCACCAGTTCATGGTGGTCCAACGCGTCGTCCATGGCATCGGCCAACGATTGGGTAAATCCTTTCTGCCCCACGAAAACCACCGGTTTGAGAGGGTGGGCCACCCCCCGCAGAAATCGCTTCTGAAAACCTTTCAATTGGTCCATCGGAGCGCCTTTCTTATCGTCGCATCACGCGTTTATGAATAATGGCCACTTTGGCGGACATTCCGTCGACCTGTTTTTTGACGTCGGCGACATTGTTGTCCGTGCTGATGAAGATACTCTCGATGGCATCCACGTCAGAGCTCAGTTTAAGACTCGTCTGCTTGATCTCCATGACCTGTCCGCTCAGATGATACAGGAAACCGGTCACGCCAATCATCCAGATGGCCATGACGTAAACCTTCCACTCTTTTTTAATGCGGGCGACAATTGTCTCCATCATTTTTCCTTTATATTAAACGGTTGATTGGCCACCTGAAACGCTTTTCTAAATAGCTGACGTGGCGGCATACGGTATCGGTTATGTTGTTCGATTTCAAGCAATTTATAAGCAAATTGTTTTTGATCGAGGTCCGTGTTAATAGCGATGTAGACCGATGATAAGCGGGCATCGGTCCGACCGGCCACCCCGTCGATTTCATGAAATCCTCCCCCGTATTTAGAGGCCACCGATGGCAGGCACCCACGAAGAAACCGACTATTTCGAAGGCGACGACGGAACAACCCTTTTCTACCGCAAATATGTGCCGGAAAAGGAGCGGTTCCGGGTGGTCGTATCCCACGGTTTAGGAGAACATTCAGGCCGGTACGGGCATGTGGTCGACACCCTATGCCCAATGGGGGCAGCCCTGTGGGCAATCGACCATCGCGGCCACGGCAGAAGCCAGGGTATACGTGGACATATCCACGATTTCGACGACTATCTCAAGGATCTTAAGATACTGATCGACATGGCAGGAATGGATCGAACCGATGGGTTGCCGCTCCTTTTGCTGGGGCACAGCATGGGCGGCCTGATTGCGTTGGCCTTTGTCAGAAAACACCCCGGACATATCGATGGCCTGGTCGTCTCGTCTCCCCTGCTTGGCGTGCCCCAACCGCCGCCGCCACTGTTAAAAGCCGTTGCCCGCATCCTGTCCATGATCTGGCCGACCCTGTCTTTGAACAACCAACTGGATCCGACCCGCATCAGCCACGACGGTACCGAAGTAAGGGCGTACGTGCAAAGTAAATGGGTACACAGCAACATCAGCGCGCGGTGGTTTACCCGGTGCATGGCTGAAATTGAGGCCACCGGTGGCTCACCAGAGGCGATCGACACCCCCATCCTCATGCAGATCGCCGGAGACGACCACCTGGTCAGTGCTACCGCAGCCCTGACCTATTTCGACGCATTGACCGTGGCCGACAAAACCCTTTTCCACTATGAAAACCTGTATCACGAGATTTATAATGAGCGGTTGCCCGATCGGCAAAAAGTGCTGGCGGATTTGACGCAATGGGTGAAGGATCGTTTTTTATAGCAACAAATTTTGGGATTATTGAATTAACCAACTTCAGACACCCCACCTCGATTACCACCTGATTTTTTGCGCGTGTCTATGGGTTTCATCTGCAAGGCTTCAAGGGTGAAGCTGTAGCGCTTTACCGCGATCCCTTGGCAACGAAGCAGATAGAAGCCTTAGGCGTGGGCAACATTTAGGTATAGATCAGATTCAGATTAATCGGCGGGTACTTTCTGACCCCTGGCTTGGGAATCACGTGCTCCGCCCCGACGCTAAGCCAGTTCACGTCTGGATTGATTTCCCGCAGTTTGCCGTCATCCGGCGGGCGGGAGTGGTCGGTATAGGCGTAGGTGGCCTGGAAGATGCACACATTCTGGCGGCCTTTCTTCGCAATGACGAAGTTCTTCTTGAAGGTGGGCGGGGACATCTTCTGGGTTTCGGCAATATGTCGGACCTCGTCGTTGGAGAGGCGGACCAAGGCCGACTTTGAGACACCGCGTTCGGAAATGCGGTAAAGCGCCCGGGATTCGCTGCTGCCGGCATAAACGGTGGAGATACATGGAATCCGTTTAAGGTACTGGGCAGCCACCATTGCGGCCGTTCGCCGGCCGCCCACCATAAAGGGCATGCCATAATATTCGAAGAGCTTTCGCTGGGCCACTTCGGCGTATTTATCACCCTTCTCATAGAGATCTTTGGAGATGTATCGCAGGCTCTGGGCCAGATCTTCAGCTGCATCGGCGATGGGCCAGTCGATCCTTACATGATAGTGGGTCAGGCCATAGCGATTGGCCGAACGGGTGGTGGGGTCGCGCTGGATCAACAGCGCATAATCCACCGGCAACAGCAAATGGATGAAATCATAGAAGTGAACGGAGTCAAAGTATTTATTGGTCCGGTCGAACTTGTCGGGCAAGGGAAGCGCCTTGGATTCCAGCAGGTTTTTTTTGGTGGGCTTGTTGACATCGAAAAATCGGATGTACTTCTTGTGGGCTGCCGGAATGACGTCCTCCACGAAAATAACCAGGAATGTCTTCTGGCTCTCGTACTCGATTCCGGGAATCCTGGCACGGGGCTTGAGCTCCCTTTTTTCAATGAACGGATAGGGCAGTTTCTGGTCGGCAAACTTCTGATAGGACTGGATCAGCGCATAGTCGACCATGAACTGATCCAACTCGTCCCTGAGCAGTTCGTAATAAGAACGACGCAGGCGGTTGAACTGACTGAGTTCTTCTCTGACACTCCAAAAGGCCACTGCAATTCCTCTCAGTCTCGGGCGGATTGTGGTTTGGGTGGTGTGGAAGACAATGCCCCGGATACTATTGATATTCTTAAATAACACGATTACTCGTTAGGGTCAACGGCTGTCAGGTGTTTTTCTATTCAGTTTTTCCATCCAGCGGTAGATCGTTTCCCGATACCTGATCCCCAGCACCGCCACCAGCAGCGTCACCCCAAAGGCCACAGCAAAGAAGGCGTAGTCTTTTTGGAAGAGGAATTCTCCCTGGATGCTCAGCATCAAGGTGCCCGGCATTCTGCCAATCGAGGCGATCAGCAAAAACGCCTTGAGGGGAAGTGCCGTGACTCCCAGAAACAGGCACAGATAATCTTTGGGAAAGCCCGGAAAAATAAAAAGAATGAGCAAAACGATGATGCCTTGCCGCTTCAGCAGATTGTCGAAACGCGTCAGGGTATGGGGCGGGATCCAGCGCCGGACATACCGGCGGCCGAGGAACCGGCCGACGGCAAAGTTAATCCAGGAGCCCACGGCCAACGCCAGGCTGGAATAAATGAAGCCTCTGGTGGCACCGAATATGTATCCGCCGATAAATCCGGTGGCCTCACCCGGAACCGGCGCCAGAACCACCTGAAGGATCTGAATCGACATGAAGGCCAGCGGCGCCCCGCGGCCAAAAGCGGCGACGAACCGCTCAACCTGGTCACGGTCCGAGATCCACCGGTAAGCCGTCATCAGACCGGTGGCGATTTCATGGCGAAACACCAGCACCGACAACAGAACACCCAGCAGGAAACAGGCAATCCAGAACCACTTCTTTGCTTTACCTGTTTTCAATGGCCTACCATGAGAACAAATGTGAATAGGAAGGTGACCGGCTTCAGCGATCTGTCAAGGCCGCCACACCGGGAAGGATTCTCCCCTCCAGGAACTCTAATGACGCACCGCCACCGGTTGAGATATGGGTCATTCGATCGGCCAGACCCGCTTTTTCCACGGCCGCTGCCGAATCACCACCGCCGATCACGGTAATGGCGCCCTTGTCCGTGGCGGCGGCCATGGCCCGGGCCACGGCATAGGTGCCGACGGCTGTGGCATCAATTTCAAACACCCCCATCGGTCCGTTCCATACGATGGTTCGGGCATCGGCAAGAATGCCAGCGAACTGCGACACGGATGCCGGCCCGATATCGAGGCCGAACCCGTTAGGGGGAATGGCGTTAACGGGTACGGCAGACAATTCGCCGATGGTTCTGGCGTCAAGGTCCAATCGCCCGGTGCACATGCAGTCCACCGGCAGGACCAGTTTTTCCCCACCCTTGTCCAGCAAGGCGCGGGCAAGGTCGACTTTGTCGGGCTCTACGAGAGAATTGCCGATCTCCAACCCATTGGCCTTGAAAAAGGTGTAGGCCATGCCGCCGCCGATGATCAGTCGGTCCACTTTGGGCAGCAGGCTGTCGATGACGTCGATTTTTCCCGAAATCTTCGCCCCCCCCAGAATGGCCACGAAGGGCCGTTTGGGCGCATCCAGGGCTTCACCCAGGTAAGCGATCTCCTTCTCGATGAGAAATCCCATGGCGCAGCGGTCTATGAAGTGGGTTACGCCTTCGGTAGAAGCATGGGCCCGATGGGCGGTACCGAAGGCGTCGTTGACATACACGTCTGCCAAACGGGCCAGGCTGCGGGCGAACGTCTCGTCGTTGTCCGTCTCGGCCTTGTGAAACCGTAGATTCTCCAGCAGCAGCACCTCACCGGCCGATAGGGCCTGAGCGGCTTCTTCGGCGGAGGGCCCGATGCAGTCGTCGGCAAATGCCACCGCTTGTCCAAGCAGCTTTTCCAGTGCCAGGGCGCAAGGTCTTAAGGAAAGTTCGGGCAACCGCTTTCCCTTGGGGCGCCCCAGATGAGACATCAGAATCAGGCGCCCGCCGCGTTCCAGGATATCGCGGATGGTGGGAAGGGCCGCCCGCAACCGCTTGTCGTTGGCAACCTGTCCCTTTTCCAGCGGGACGTTAAAATCCACCCGCATGAGCACGCGGCGACCGTTGACGTCAAGATCGGAAACGGTAAGTTTTGCCATGGTTTCTCCTTTGCTGAAAAGCCCTGTATGGGATCAATACGCTTCGCAATTCCTTCAACTACAAGCGCCAAACCTTAAAACAATCGACCCATAACAACGCTCAAATCTCAAATAAATTTCTAATGGCAATATCCAAATCCTAAAAAAGGCCCAAAGCCAACCGTTTATTGGAATGTTGATCTCTCCACGATTGATGATTGGAAAGCCCCTTTTCCAAGATCAAAAAGTTTAGAATTTTGAATTTGACTATTGTAATTGATTTGTCATTTGGGGTTTGGCTGTGATGATTTATCTTTCTTTTGTTTTTGAGCGTTCAAGGCCTTTTTCCGGGACCAGCGCTCAAAAAACCCCACCCTGCCGGATTCGTATGCCCGGTCCACCATCTCCTGGCGAACGGTGATGCCGGCCTTGTCCGACATGGCTTTTCTCAGGCATTCGGTCTTGTAGTAACAAGGCATGCAGGATTCCGGCGTCTCTCTCAAGCCTTCGGCCCCCATGGGAAAGACGCTTTCAAGGTCTGCAAAACAAGGAGGAAATTTTTTCTGGTCCACGGTCATCGTTATTTCTCACGAGATTGTCTCATCATTCGGTTGCACCGCTCGTCAGGTGCGCTACCGGGCGTCAACGGCGGCGTTGATACTGGCCATGTGGCCATGATCGGCAAAGCTGAAGTAGCCTTCGGTGCCGATGATCAGATGTTCATGAACGGTGATGCCCATGACCCCGCAGGCCTGAGCGAGCCGCCGGGTGATGGCCATGTCATCGGGCGATGGCGACGGGTCCCCGGATGGATGGTTGTGGGCAAAAATCACGGCGGCTGCCCGATGGGCCAGCGCGGCCACCACTACCTCGCGCGGATAGACGGCACTGGCGGTAATCGTCCCGGTGAAAAGGGTTTCGGCGGCAATCACCCGGTTTTTGGCATCCAGGTAGACGGCCACGAAGCACTCTCTTTTTTTATCACGGATGGTTTGATTGAGATAGTCGAAAAGTTCCCGCGAGTTGCTCAAGGTCTCTTTTCCCTCAAGCCGCTGCTGAAGGTAGCGTCTGGAAACAGCCGGGACCAGCTTCAGCCCCAGCAAATTGATCGGTCCGATGCCCGGCACCTGGCAGAGGTCTGCCGGCGCGGCACTGAGGACGCCCTGAAGGGTCTTGAATCGGCTCAAGGCCGCTTTGGCCGCATCCTTGCAATCCTTGCGGGGCGTGCCCAATGTGAGCAGCAATTCGATGACCTC
This sequence comes from Desulfosarcina sp., assembly GCF_041551955.1. Classification (GTDB taxonomy): domain Bacteria; phylum Desulfobacterota; class Desulfobacteria; order Desulfobacterales; family Desulfosarcinaceae; genus Desulfosarcina. The sequence continues at coordinate 76 of NZ_JBFELV010000117.1, read as the reverse complement.
ATAATCGGCAAAACCGTCAAGTCCGGATGTCAGAAACCGGTCGCGCAGTCGCTTCCGGTGACCTTCTCCCTTGTGG
>NZ_JBFELV010000116.1:0-12789 GCF_041551955.1 Desulfosarcina sp. | reverse complement strand
CCTTTTCGAAAACCTGAACATCGAATAACGAATAACGAATGACGGATGACGGATGACGAATGACGGATGACGGATGACGAATGACGAATGACGAATGACGAACTTTCATCGCCCCCTTGTGTCATTGAACCATCGTGTGATTAAACGTAGCTTATCTATCTGGATTTTTTTCAATTCCGTCAAGATTTAAGGTTGGCCGGCAGACTGATGGTGATGGTGCAGCCGGGTCCGTCGTTGTTCTCCGCTGTTACCCGTCCGCCCATGGCGGCGACAAATTTTTTCACCAGGGCCAGGCCGAGCCCGGTGCCCCCGGAGGTTCGGGTAAGATCGTTGTCCACGCGGTAAAAATCGTCGAACACCTGCTTTAACGATCGTCTGGGAATACCCGGTCCGGCATCGGACACCGCCAGCTTGACCCAGCCGTCCGCCGCTTCGGCGGCAATGGCAATCTTTTTCTCAGGCAGATGGCGGCCGAACTTGATGCTGTTCTCCATGAGATTGATCAGCACCTGGACCAGCACGTCGCGGTCGTAGGCAAAGACGGGCAGCCGGCCGGTGTGAATGTGCAGATCGAAATCCTCCCTGGCCAGACGCTCGGCCATCACCGCCTGCACATCGGCCAGCACGTCGGTCAAATCCCCGTCCTTTAAGTTGAATCGTCGGGTTTGTTTTTCCAGGCGTGAGAGTTCCAGCACGTTGTTGATCAACCCGGACAGCCGGGCGCTCTCCGCGGCCAGGATGCCCAGGTACGCCTGCTCGCGCTCCGGTGTGGCGGCCATGCCCTGGTCGAGCATCTCGACGTACATGCGGATGTTGGTCAGCGGCGTCTTGAGTTCATGAGTCACGGCGGAAACGAACTGGGAGCGCCGCTCGGACAAATCCAATACGGTCCGCGCGCTGTGGTAGATGGCCGCCATGCCGGCCACCAAGACCGCACCCAGGACGGCCAGCGCCAGGGTCAGCGTCTGATGGGACGGGGACGGCGGCGGTGATACGGCCTGCATCTCGGCGGTCAGAAAACCAAACGGTGCGGGAAAGGTTCTGCCGGCGACCCAATCCCCGGCGGCGGTTGCGGCGCCGGCGCCGCTTGGCTGGCGGGATGCATCCAGGCCGGCCGCATTCAGTGTCAGGCGTGTGTACCGGGCGATGGGTTGGGGGTCGAAGTGAACGGCCAGCAGGTGCTCGAGAAAGGCTCGCAGCCCGAGCACGAACCCCTGCCGGTAGATCTGGCCGTCGACGCCGATGCGCCGGAAGATAAACACCCGTTCGTCATCGATGGCCACGGCCTGCAGGGGCGCCACCTCCACCAGGAACCGACCGGTTTCCGATTTGGCGGGCAGCGTTTCCACCGCCGGCAGCTGGTGGATCTTACGCCCAGGCCCGGCCGCCGGGGGCAAGGGAATGCCATCGGCCGACGGCGCGGCGTCGGCCGTTTCCATGTCGGCGACGGCATCTTCCCTACCCTGGGATGCCGACCGGTCAGATTCCATTTGGGCCAGGTTCATCGCCTGGCCGGCGGTGATCTCCTCCACCCGGGCCCGCTCCTGGCCGAGGACGCTTTTGGCTTTTTGGGGTTCGGCTGACCGCAGGAAACGGTCGGCAAAGCCAGATTGCCGATCTTCAGCGATGGCTGAAGGATCCTGATCCCTCAGCGGTGAAGGCACCGGCAGCTGGGCGATGCGTTTACGCTGATTGAACACCGCGTTGATGGCCTGAAGCTGGTTGACCCGTTCGACTAAACCGACAGGCGGGTCCTGCCCATCCTCGACCAGCGGGGTTTGGAAGGAACCGTCCGGATTGCTCTGGAAATAGCCCAGAATAAAGGCCTGGTCAGGTAAACGGGACAGCGGGGACGGGGTCGTTCCCTTCTCCGTGACCCGGTTGTGGCCATATTCGTCCACGGCGCGGTTCTCCTCGCGACGGACCAGCTCGGCCAGTTCGGCTTCGATCTCGTCCAGCAGCCGTTCGGCAAAGAAACGCACCTGCGCCTGCACTTCCCGATCGAGGGCACCGTACGTCCGCCAGGCGACGAAGACCAGCGGCAGGGTGACCAGCACGCTGAAAATGATCATATAAATGCGCAGGCGTTTCAATGCGCCGGCTCCAGGCGGTATCCTTCCCCGCGAACCGTCTGGATCAGCACCCGTCCGTCGGCCAGGGAAGCGATCTTTTTCCTTAGTTTGAGCATATGAATGTCCACGGTGCGGGTCTCCACACCAGGATCCTTGTAGTGCCAGACCTCGGTGAGCAGTTCAGCTTTGGAAACGATGCGTTCCCGATGGCGGAACAGGTAGACGACAATGTCCATCTCGCGGCGGGTCAGCGCCTCCGACCGGTCCCCGCACACCGCCTGGAGATTGAGACCGTCAAACCGGATGTCGGCATAGCGGATCTGCTCGTCTCCCAGGGGTTTCCCGCTTCTCCTGAGCACCGCCTCCACCCGCACCATCAGTTCTCTCAGGGAAAAGGGCTTGCTCACATAATCGTCCGCACCGGCGGTGAAGCCGGTTACCACATCGTCTTCGGACCCCTTGGCCGTGAGTATGATCACCGGCTGGACCGGTCGTTGGCGGCGGATCTCACGACAGATGGAAAAGCCGTCCATGCCGGGCAGCATCACATCCAACACGACCAGATCGTACCGACCGCTCAATGCGGACGCACAGCCCTCGGTGCCGTCGGCAACGCCGTCGGCGTCGTAGCCGTTGAAGACCAACACATCGCACAGGCCCTTTAAAATGGCCGGATCGTCCTCCACCACCAAAATACGAGCTTTCGGCTGATTCATCGTTCCTCCTCGTGCCTGAACGTATGGCAGCTGTCCATCCCTACCACCAATACCCACCTGATTCAAAGTAAAACTTATGCAAAAAAACGTCGCTAACCTTTTGCATTTGTTTGAATTGTATTTCCATCGGGCTGGGTTATCATCCGAATCATGCACCGTTCAGTCCATCGAAACGGCAGACCTAACCCGTAAAAAAGGAGAAACATCATGTCGACCACGAAAAAAAGCCTGCTGACCATCCTCAGCCTGATCCTGGCCACCACTGCGGCCCTGGCCGCCATTGGGATGAGGGGGTCGGCCACGGCCCCTCCCCTGGCCGCTCCCACCCTGACCGGAGACGAGCGGGTAACCGTTTCCACCGAGGTGGTCCAGGACAAGGTTCTCAAAGGCGGGGACGGACGGGTGACCGTCTCCCTGAACCTGACGGCAGCCCGGCTCCCCCTGATTGACAGCGATCCGGTGCCGGCCGCGGACCTGGTGATTGTGCTGGACCGCAGCGGCTCCATGGAAGGGCAAAAACTGAGTGACGTCCGGCAGGCGGTCATCGGCCTGCTGGACCAGTTGGAACAGGACGATCGCCTGGCCCTGGTAACCTATTCAAACGGCGTTCAAACCCAATCGGCGCTGGCGCCGATGAACGAGGCCAACCGGCGGCGGCTGACAGCGGTGGTCGAGCGCGTCCATGCCGGCGGCGGCACCAATCTTGGCGGCGGGCTCAAAAGGGGGATGGACCTGCTGATGCAGACCACCGGCACCCTGCGACAGCGCAAGGTCATTCTGATCTCCGACGGGTTGGCCAACCAGGGCATCACCGATCCGGATGCGTTGGGGCGCATCGCCTCGGCAGCGGTGGAGAACCGCTTTTCGATCAGTACCGTCGGCGTCGGGCTTGAATTCAACGAAATGTTGATGACGGCCATCGCCGACCAGGGCGCCGGTCACTACACCTTTCTGGAGGATCCCCGGGTGTTCGCCCAGGTGTTTGAATCCGAATTCCAGGCCACCCGCCATGTGGCCGCCGCCGATGTCAACATCCGCATTCCCCTGGAACCCGGGGTTCGCCTGGAGGCCGCCGGTGGGTACCCCATCCGTCACGAGGAGGGTTCGGCCATCATCCATCCGGGCAACCTGTTGTCCGGCCAGAGCAAAACCCTCTACCTGACCTTCCAGGTGCCCACGACTGAGGAAAAAGAGATCGTCATGGGCAGGGTGCAGGTGCGCTATCGGCATAACGACCAGACGTCGACCGTGGACGCGGCCCGGCCGCTGACCGTTGCCTGCGTGCCGGACCCGGCGGCGGTGATGGCCAGCATCAAGAAGGATATATGGGCGGATCAGGTCGTACAGGAATCGTTCAGCCGCCTGAAGGAAGCCGTGGCCGCGGATATTCGCGACGGCGACCCGACCCGCGCCCAGGCGCGGATTCATGAATACGAGGCCAAGCAGGAAGCCATCAACAGCGCCGTCGGCTCGGCCAAGGTGGCCGAGAACCTGGAAACGGATGTGCAGGCCCTTCGCCAACAGGTGGATGAAACCTTCAGCGGTACGCCGGCCGCCGTAGCCGAGAAGAGAAAACAGGTTTCAAAGGCTCTGCAGTATGACGGGTATAAGATCAGGCGGGATAAAAAATAAAATCGTTTCCGTCCAGAAAGGTCATCTTTCGGCCCAGGCCGGCGTTCTCGCGCTGTTGATATCCTCGACGTAGCTCTACTACGCCTGCGGTATCAACATCGCCGCGGCCTTGGCCTGAACCAAAACCTACCCTTTCTGAACGGAAACCAGCCTGAACATGTTTCAACCCAACGAGCCTAACGATCCAACAACACCAACTAACCAATCAAACAAAAAAACCAACTAAACCAAAGGAGTCTACGATGGGAATCATGACCCGCATGTTGAGACTTTGCAAAGCCGATGTCCACGGCGTGATGGATCAACTGGAGGATAAAGGCTTGCTGCTCAAGCAATACTTGAGAGAAATGGAAACCAGTCTCGGACACAAGGAACAGCAGGCCGCCGCACTGGCGCAGCGCATCGACCGCCTGACCGGCCTGACCGCCCGCCACGTCCAGGAAATGGACAAGCTGGAACGCGATCTGGATCTGGCGCTGGAAAAGGAGAAAGACGACATCGCCCGGATGCTGATCCGCCGGCGACGCGCCCTTGACACCGCAACCAGCCGGTTGACCGAACAGGTCGAGACGATGACGCAGGAAAAAACCCGACTGGCGGAAACCCTGGCCGGTCAGCGGCTCCAGTATGACACTCTCAGGGCCAAGGCCGACGCCTATTGCAGCCGGGCTGCCGACCGCCTTCTCGAGACGCCCCCGGGCCGGTGCGCGGGAACCGTCTATTCGATCGATCCCGGTGACGAGGAGATCGAACTGGAGCTGCTGGCGCGAAAAGCGGCGCTGCAGAAAGGAGAGGCCCCATGAAACGGCATGTGCGAACCACCCTGGTCTATGGATTGATCAGCGCCCTGGCCGTCGTGCCCGCTGCTTGGCTGCTGGCCGGTCCCGTCGGCTGGCCCATGGCGTTCAAGCTGACCCTGTGGCTGGATCTGCTGGGTTATGCGGCGCTGCTGGCCCGATGGAGCGGCAAGAGGCCGAGTGCCATCCTGTTTCCCATGGTCCTGTTGCTGGGAACGGCCCTGTGGCCGGGTGTTTACACCGGTTTCTTCTTCCTCGGCCTGGGCGTGTTCAGCTGGATCCGCAGCGGCAGCTGCTTTTGCGGAACGCCGGTTCGTGCCGTGGCCGCCGAAGTGGTCACCGCCGGCGGTGGTGCGGGTTTGGTGTCGCTGTTGGGCCCGGGCTCGAGCCTCACCTGGGCGATCAGCATCTGGCTGTTCTTTCTGGTGCAGGCGGTCTATTTTTACATGGTTCCGGCACCATGTCCGCCGGATGTCGTCGGGACGACGGCAGACCCCTTCGACGCATCGCACCGGGAGGCCTTGCGCATACTGGAAGACGCCTGAGACCCGAGGTGGTGGCGCGTGTTTTGGAAATCAGGCAACCGGCGGGCCCCGTGATCCGCCCCACGAGCAATCCGAATCAATAGGATACGCATACTAGCCTCTACGTCCTTTGCCGGTTCTGGTGCATCAACCCTCCTGGCAACGAACCACCTGAAGGGTCGTGGAGAAATCAACAATCGAGGGGCCGTTGACCATCGGCATGGCAGGATTGCCTAAGGGATACGATTCCGATAAATCGCCTGGGCCTTTTCCAGGGCGGCCACGTCATCGATCCCCATGGTTTCGAATTCGTCGTCGACCACGTGGAATCCAACCGGTTTGCCGTCATTGACCATGAATTCGATCAGGTCGGTAAAAAAGTACTCTTCGATGTCTGTCATCCTGCCGTTGACCTGCTTTTGCACCATCTGCGGACGGGATGCCAAAATGGGCAGATAATCAGCCAGGACCGTTCCGCGCACGGCGTAAATGCCGGAGTTGCAGACGGTCAGCGAATCCTGCCGGTCGGCCGGGTAGTCTTTCCAGTATTTCCACTCGGTAATCTTCCTGACCTTGCCCGCTTCGATTTCCAGCATCCCATACTGCTTCTTATTTTCGGGGGAGAAGCCTAAAATCATCAGATCGTGGATGCCGAGACCGCCGACCAGCCGGTCGTAAGTCCGCTTTTGCACAAAGGGCACATCACCCATGGTAATGATCACCTGAGCGTTACGCTGCGCGTCCACAAACGCGTCGGCGGCGAGAATGGCGCCGCCGGTGCCGTTGAGCACCGGTTGTTCGCAGTAGACGGCACCGGTGCCCTGGGTGACCGCCATCACCTCTTCTTTGCGATGGTTGACGACCAGCGCTTTGGGACCGGCCGGCAGATTCTCCATCAGGTGCATGAGGATGGGCTGGCTGCCGATAAACACGGATCTGCCGGGCACCAGGGGCAACAGGGTTTTGTTGCCGCCATAGCCTTGCATGCGGCTGCCTCTTCCTGCCGCCATGATAATCGAAGCGACGCGTGGGTCGGTATCCGTCAAGGTCATCTTGGCCTGCTTTCTGTTGGATGATGGGTTAAGACCATGGTCTCGCCGAGACCCGATGCCAGCTCTATAAAATGAATTTCCGGTGCTGTCCACAGGTTAAGCTCGAGGCATCGTTTTCAGCCGACGGCCATGGTTGGCTTCAAAAACCGCATCTATTTTTTATCTATTTGTAATTATTACCTTTAAAATCTTTTCGGCACGGCATCCGGGCGCCCCTGAAACCCAATTCGTCGGTTAAAAGAACCCCACCCCAATCGAAATTGGTCAAAAATGTTTTTAACTAATTGGTATATTTATAATAATTTTTTTTTCAAGATACTGTTTTTTTTCTTGCATTTAAGCCGAAAAGACATATATTCGCGCCAATCGAATCCGAATAAGACTCGGATCGAAGCCCCGGTTCCCAACGGCTGAGGACCGGAATAAAGACAACCTTTTTCAATAAAGGAAAAAAGACGCCATGCAGTTCACCACTAAGAGGAACGAACAGCTGATCGCAACTCCGCCGCAGGCAGCTCAGGAAGGTGACGACGAACCTCCCGACCCTAGTCAATGCCTGGAAGCAGCCTCTTCCATTGTCACCGCAAAACCCACCGGGCGACTCGTCCGGTTTCCCACCCAGCGCGCCGGCATCCTCAGCCCGGCCGTCAGATCATTCCGCAAGCGACATTTTCCCAGCGTCCCCACTAAATTGTGGAACGACTGGCAGTGGCAGACCAGCCACCGTATCCGCAATCTTGCCCAGCTGGAATCGATGCTTTGCCTGTCCGAGGATGAACGCGCGGCGTTCACCGGCACTGAAACGGTGCTGCCGCTGGGGATCACGCCCTACTATATGAGCCTGGTTTCACGGGACGACCCCGACCAGCCCATTCGCCGCACGGTCATCCCCACCATTCACGAAACCGCACATACGAAAGGTGAGGCTGACGACCCGTTGGGTGAAGATAGCATGAGCCCGGTTCCCGGGCTGGTCCACCGCTATCCGGACCGCGTACTTCTGCTGCTCTCCGACTTTTGCTCGACTTACTGCCGCTACTGCACCCGCTCACGTGTAGTGGGCCATGGCGGCATTCACCCCAGCCGCAACCGGCTGGAGCGGGCCTTCGCTTACATCGAGCAGACGTCGTCCATCCGCGACGTACTCCTTTCCGGCGGCGACCCGCTGATGCTGGGAGAAGAGAAGCTCTCCTGGATCTTGTCCCGGCTGCGCCAGATTCCCCACGTGGAAATCGTGCGCATCGGCACCAAAGTACCGGCGGTGCTGCCTCAGCGAATTACCCAGCGCCTGGTTCGCATGCTGCGCCAGTACCACCCGCTGTGGATGAGCCTGCACTTTACCCACCCGGATGAATGCACCCCCGAAGCGCTGCGGGCCTGCACCATGCTGGCTGATGCGGGGATCCCCCTGGGATCTCAGACGGTGCTGCTCAAAGGCGTCAACGACAACCTGGAAACCATGCGCAGCCTGGTGCACCATCTGCTCAAGATGCGTGTACGCCCCTATTACCTGTATCAGTGTGACCCGATTACCGGGTCGGCACACTTTCGTACCCCCATCGAAAAGGGTCTGGAAATCATCCGCGGTCTTCGCGGATTCACCACTGGCTATGCCATTCCCACTTACGTGGTCGACGCACCGGGCGGCGGTGGAAAAATCCCCTTGATGCCCGACTACGTAGTGGGCCGCGAAAGTGATGCACTTGTGCTGAAAAATTATGAAAACCGATTATACCGGTATCCTGAATCCGAATATATTTCAGTAATTTAATATTATATCCACCAAGTAACCCATCGGGGAACGGGCCCTTTGCGGGGCGCGCATCCCCGATGTTTTTTGGACGTGGTCAAAGGAGGCGGCCATGGCGGCGATACAACCCACCCTGTGCGGTCGTTGCGCTCAGCAGGGCAAAACATGCTGCCAGGAAAGGGAAATATACATTACCCCCGGGGATCTGCGGCGCATCGGCGCCGTCACCGGAGAACGCCAGTTTGCCGAATGGACCCGCACGGCCGACTCGTCTTATATGGACCAGGACGATGATCCGCTATGGCGGCAACATGTTTTCGGCAGTGACGGCAGTCGCCGGATCCTGAAGCGCCAGGCCAACGGGGACTGCTTCTTTTTGGCATCCCATGGGTGCCGTCTGGCCCTGGCCGTGCGCCCCTTGCTGTGCCGGCTTCACCCGTTTACGTACACGGCCGACCATATCGACGATGAACCGGATACGGATTGCCCCAGGCATCTTCTCACATCCGACGAGTCGTTGTACGAGGCCACCCACACATCCATGGAGCTGGCGCAGCAATGGCACCGCCAGCTTTACGAGGAGGTATTGACCGATGACCCTGACAATCGGACTGACTTACGACCTTCGCTCTGAATACCTGGCGGAAGGCTTTTCGGAAGAGGAGACCGCCGAGTTCGACCGCGACGACACCATCAGCGCCATCGAATCGACCATCCGGTCACTGGGACACCGCACCGAACGCATCGGCCACAGCCGTCAACTGGCGGCCGCACTGGTTGCCGGCCGGCGCTGGGACCTGGTGTTCAACATTGCCGAAGGCATGCACGGCATCGGTCGCGAGGCGCAGGTACCGGCACTTCTGGACATGTACCGGATTCCCTACACCTTTTCGGACCCGCTGGTGATGAGCCTGAGCCTGCACAAGGGAATGACCAAGCGGGTCATCCGAGACGCCGGGGTGCCCACTTCGGATTTCAGCGTCGTCGAGACACCCGATGAGACCCGGTGGGTAGGCTTTGCGGCACCGTATTTCGTTAAACCGGTCGCCGAGGGAACCGGCAAGGGCGTCACACCGCAGTCCATCGTCCGAGACAAAAAAGACCTCGAGGCGGCCTGCAGGCGATTGATCGATGCCTTCCGGCAGCCGGTGATCATCGAGCCCTATCTGCCGGGTCGTGAGTTCACCACGGGTATCGTGGGCACCGGCGACAGGGCCCGTGTGCTGGGCACCATCGAGGTGCATCTGCTGGACACGGCGGAACCGGGTGTTTATTCCTATGTCAACAAGGAGGAGTGCGAGTCGCGGGTGCTGTACGCCCTGCGACGCGCCGAGGACGATCCGGTGGTTGCCGAGGCCGAGAAGGTGGCCCTTGCCGCCTGGCGCGCCCTTGGCTGCCGCGACGCGGGACGGCTGGATCTGCGCTGCGACGACAATGGCCATCCGTTGTTTATCGAGGTCAACCCCCTGGCCGGCATTCACCCTGAGCATTCGGACCTGCCCATCATCTGCAACCACCTGGGGGTTCCCTATCAGCAGCTGATCGGCTGGATCATCGACTCGGCCGCCACACGGATTCCCCAGGCAGACCGTCTCAGCGGAGCCGCCTGATGCAGATAGCCATTGTTCACGACACCGTCACCGACGCCGATGCCCCCGATGCCCGGGACGTGGTAGCCCAGGCCGATGCCGTGGCCCAGGCGCTGGAGATGCAGGGCCATTCGCCCTGCCGCATCTGCTGCAGCCTGAACCTGCTGGCCGTGGAGCAGGAACTGCGCCATCACCGTGTGGACCTGGTGTTCAACCTGGTGGAATCCATCGGCGGCCAGGGTCGGCTGATCCATTTGTTCCCCTTCTGCCTGGACGCCACGGCCCTGCCTTACACCGGTGCCCGGGCGGAAGCCATGCTGCTCACCTCCGGCAAGGTGCTGGCCAAAGGGTGGATGGCCGCGGCCGGCATCCCCACCCCTGCGTGGATCGGCCCCTGGCCCGGCCATGACAGGTCGGTTCATGGAGACGCCAGCGGCGCGGACACATGGATCGTCAAATCGGTCTGGGAGCACGCCTCCATCGGCCTGGACGAGCGGAGCATCGTCAAGGATGCCGATGCGGCAACCGTCTTCCCCCTGCTCCGGTCCCGGGCTCACCGGCTGGGGGGTGCCTGCTTTGCCGAACGTTTCATCACCGGCCGGGAATTCAACCTGTCTGTGCTGGCCGGTCCCCGGGGCCCAGAAGTGCTCCCGCCGGCGGAGATCATTTTTGAGGGCTACACCGACGAAATGCCACGCATCGTGGACTATCGGGCCAAGTGGGACGAGGCCGCCTTCGAATTTCACCACACCCCACGCCGGTTCGATTTCGATGCGTCCGATCAAGACCTGCTGAAGGGCCTGGAAGCGATGGCCCTTCGATGCTGGGACCATTTCGGTCTCAACGGCTATGCCCGGGTGGATTTCAGGGTGGACCCGGCAGGTCATCCGTGGGTATTGGAGATCAACGCCAACCCATGCCTTTCACCCGACGCCGGATTTGCCGCCGCCCTGGACCGGGCAGGCATCACCTATGCCGACGCCGTCGGCCGTATCGTCGCCGATGGCCTTTCACCTGGCACGTACGGCAACGACACCTGAGGAAACCCCATCATCGACCCTGCGAAGGAACCGACTACATGCTGCGCATTCGACGTATCTATGACAACATACTGCCGGTGAACAAAAGCACCCTGAGCCAAGTGCAGGCGATCCTGCGCAGCCAGTTCACCGCCGTGGACGAAAAAGAGATCGACTACATTGCCGAAAAACTCCGCAACCCTTTTAAACAGCGTTTTCGCACCGTCCTCTTCGTGGCCGAGAGCATCAAGGCCAAGGTTCGCGGGTTCGCCATGCTATTGCACGAACCAGAGCTGCACTTCGCCTACCTGGACTGGATCGCCACGGCCTCCGGCCGGGCCGGCGGCGGTATCGGCGGCGCCCTGTACGACCGCATCCGGCGAGAGGCCACGGCCCTTAACGTGGCCGGCCTTTTTTTCGAGTGTCTTCCCGATGATGACGCGACCTGCCCGGATCCGGCTGAGCTCAAACAAAACCGGGCCCGCCTGCGCTTTTACGAGCGTTACGGGGCCAGGCCCATCGTTAACACCAGCTACGAATCGCCCGTAGAACCGGGAGAAACCTGCATGCCCCACCTGGTGTACGACGACCTGGGCACCGGCAAGCCGCTGAAAAAGGCCTTTGCCCGGCAGGTGGTGCGGGCCGTGCTGGAACGCAAATATCCTGATTATTGTCCGGCGGACTACGTCGAAAAGGTGGTGGCGAGCTTCCGGGACGACCCGATACGCCTGCGGGACTATCGCTATGTCAAACCGGCGGCCATCGTTTCCACCGTTGAAAGCCGTTCGGAGGAACTGATCGCCCTGATCGTCAACGACCGGCACGACATCCACCATGTCAACGAGCGCGGGTACGTAGAGTCGCCGGTGCGCGTGAAAAGCATTTTAAAAACCATCGAACCCAGCGGCCTGTTCACCGCCATCAAACCGCGCCCTTTTCCTGACAAGCACCTTCACGCGGTTCACGATGCAGATTTCGTGAGTTATCTCAAACGCGCCTGCGCGGAGGTGCCCGCCGGGAAATCCCTGTATCCCTATATTTTCCCCATTCGCAACAAAACCCGGCCGCCCAAGGAACCGTCCGTACTGTCCGGTTACTACTGCATCGACACCTTCACGCCCATCAACGCCAACGCCTATCTGGCCGCCCGTCGCAGCGTGGACTGCGCCCTGACCGCCGCCCGCGAGATCCTGGACGGCCGACGAATCGCCTACGCCCTGATCCGTCCCCCCGGCCATCACGCCGAACGCCGGTCCTTCGGCGGATTCTGTTATTTCAACAACAACGCCATCGCCGCCCAGTACCTGTGCGCCCATGGCAAGGTGGCCATTTTGGATGTGGACTACCACCACGGCAACGGCGGCCAGGACATCTTCTACCGCAGAAGCGATGTGCTCACCGTCTCCATTCACGGTCATCCCAGGTTCGCCTACCCCTATTTTTGCGGGTTCGAGGAGGAGCGCGGCGACGGCGATGGCGAAGGGTTCAACCTCAACATTCCCCTGCCCGAGACGGTCGATGGTGAGCGTTACCGCAAAGCCCTGGCCCGGGCCCTGCGCCGGATCGAAGAATTTCAGCCCCATTTCCTGATTCTGGGGCTGGGCCTCGACCCGGCCAAAGGCGATCCGACGGGTACGT
>NZ_JBFELV010000115.1:0-12881 GCF_041551955.1 Desulfosarcina sp. | reverse complement strand
TCCTGACTACCAAACTTCATGGAGGAGATATATGAACATCAATTTTAAATTCATTACCGTGTTGCTCCTGATTTTCTGTTTCGCCGCCGTACCGATCATGATCGCCGGCACGGCCCATAGTGCCAGCCTGGAAGAAGCCATAGCACAAGCGCCCCAGGGAACGGAAAAAGGCCAGATCGACCCCAACGGCAAACCGGGGTATCTGGGGATTCCCGGCGGCCCCCAACTCAATCCCATCGTCGGCTTCTTGTGGGCCATCTGGGTGGGCTGGATCTTTTCGACGGTCGGGGCTTTCGGAGGCATCATGGCCGGCGTCGGTCACATGACCATCTATGGCCTGGGTTCATACGCCAAGACGTTCAAGGAAACCGCCCCCGGCCTAAACAAGACCATCACCGACAGCATCCGGGTCTCCAACCAGTGGTTGGTGGGAACCTCCGCCCTGGTCTCCAGCTTCAACTACTGGAAACAGAAACGATTGGTGGCATCCCTGGGGATCTTCCTGGGCATAGGCGCCCTGCTGGCCACCCTTCTGGTGGTCTACACCAGCGCCGGAAAGATCAGTTTCTCCCAGTACCAGGGCTACTTCGGCCTGGTGGTCTTCATCATCGGCGGGTTCATGGTCTATGAAATGACCCCCAAAGGACAAGCCTCCAAAAAAGCGGCCAAAGCAGCGGCCAAGGCCTTTGAGGAGGCCGCCAAAGCCAAGGTCGCCATTGAAGATCAAGGCGTCAAGACGTCCAAATGGAGCCTGGCCGAAACCGAGATTTCCTTTTTCGGTCAGACGTTTACCTTCAGTCCGTTGTGGGCGTTGGCAGGCGGTTTCTTCATTTCCGCCCTGGCTTCCTTCTTGGGGATCGGCGGTGGGTTCTTGTATGTGCCCTTCCTCACCAGCGTGGTCGGCCTGCCCATGTTCGTCGTCGCGGGCACGTCCGCCCTGTCGGTGCTGATCGGCATGATTTTCGCGATTTTCAACTTCATGGTCCTCAAAGGCGTAGTGGTACACTGGTCACTGATCGGTGTGGAATTGATCGGTATCTTCATCGGTTCCATGATCGGCCCGCGAACCGGCAAGTACATCCCCGAAAAGGTCCTCAAGGGCATATTCATCGTTTTGGCACTTTACATTGGCCTGCGCTATACCTTGAGAGGATTCTTCGGCATCGCGATGCTGTAAGACAACGCAGTTGGTTGCTGTTGTATATATACCTTACCGGTGCCGGGTTTTCGCCCGGCACCGGTCCTGTCAGCGAATCGCCCATCAGCGATTTCACCGCACATAACCGTTACTATGCGCTTACCTATCCATGGAAAATATCTTGCACAGCATTTATGTCAAAATAGATCTATTCCTGATTTTTTTTTACCGGATGACCGACATTCCTATCGCCAACTTTCTGATCGGGACCCTCATTCTCTCTTTTCTGTGCGTCATCGTCGGTGAACTTTCCGTTTCCCTGGCACTTAAATTCAACAAGCCCTATGTGGATCGGATATCGGCAGAAATGGTGGAAAAAGAACGCTTGTCCATAGCGGCCTACCAGGCCGGCGACAAAGCGGGCTACAAGGCTTTGAACAAAGAGGCCACCGATGTCTGGGGCAAGGGTTTTTTCACCATGGTGGCCTACAGCGCCGGCATTCTGTGGCCACTCCCCTTTGCCATGGGGTGGCTGGGTACACGCTTCGCCGATGTTGATTTTCCGGTGGCGCCCCCCCTCTCCCTTCTGTTCGACAACGGTGTGGGCTACATGTTCACGTTCATCCCCATGTACATTCTCAGCCGGATCCTGTTCAAATATATGAGACCCTATCTTCCCTATTTCAAAGGCGTACAGAAAATGCTGGATGCCGCCGACAAATCCAGTCATCAGGGCAATAAAACGTCCTAACACACCCCATCGGGAATTCAAACGCGCGGAGGGGTTGGCGGCCTGTCAATCTCAACGCAGATTTACCAGGGGGTGTAAACTATACAACAATGAGCACGAACCGACAGAACCCTGGCCGTCTCTTTCCTCATGCCGCGGCATGCTGGTGTTTCTGCGTCACGTTGTTTTCAAGCAGCCCTTCTCTGGCCACCCAGGGACACGCCGGCATCGAAGGAGTGTGGGTTCACCAGTTCGCCCATCTCTTTTTCATCTTTTCGATGTTGCTCCTGATCTACTGGCTCAGGCGGGCAGGACTGGTCAAGGAGCCGGGTTGGCGTTCCATACAATATGCGGCGTTGTTTTTCATCTTGTGGAACGTGGACACGATTCTGGTTCACTTCCTGGATGAACAGATTATGGCCGTGAAGGTGCAAAATCTCGGCGGCTGGCAGATCCATGTTGCGGTGGAAGAGGGTCGGGAGTGGTTGGCGGCGTTTTACTACCTGGCGAAACTGGATCACCTGTTGTGCGTACCGGCCATGGTCTTTCTGATGCTGGGATTGCGCCATATGCTCAACCAGGTTCGGCCCGTGGAATCCGGCTCGGGAGTCCGGTGATGACCGCCTCTTTGATTCCCATATGGCTGGTCGACGTCGTCGGATCTATCCTGATGATCGTCTTGGCATTCCTGAGTTTCGGATTGTGTCTGCAACTCAAGCGGAAGGACCCCAACAACATCATCGTCACCTACCTGTTATGGGTATGCTTTGCACTGTTCGTGTTTGCCATCTCTCGATCCGCCGGCCATCTGCTCAAACAGATCTTCCTGCTGTCCAATCAGCCGAACCTGTGGACGGCCATACAGCCCTTTTCCGGCGCCATCAACACCTTTACCTTTGTCATGGTGGGATCGGTCACCCTCTTTTTCGAACGGACATGGGCGATTTACGGTACGATTCTGAAAGACCGCCAGGCCCTGCAAAATGCCCACGAAGAGTTGCTCTACCTCAACCAGAACCTGGAGCAACTGGTGGATAAACGCACCGAGGCGCTGGTCATTTCGGAGCAGAAGTACCGACGGATTTTCGAAGTTTCCAAAGACATGATCCTGGTGACCCGCAAGGATGGTCAAATCGTCAACCTGAACCCGGCGGGCAGGAGTATGGTCGGTTTAAATGCTGCCGACAGCGAGGATAAGATCCATGGGCTCGCTTTCCAGGATTTTTTATCCGACCCCGCCGACTGGGATGCAATTAGCCGACAAATCGAGGCTCGCGGGTTTATCTCGAGTGAAGAGTTCGACCTGGTGCTGAAAGACGGCACCCGTCGCCGGATGCTGCTTTCCGGCAGCTTGGCCAAAAGCCCCGCCGAAGATGGCGAAACCATTCATTTTCTGATCAAGGACATCGAACAGCGGCGGTTGATGCAAAAACAGATGGCCCAGGCGGACAAATTGGCCTCCATCGGCGAACTCTCTTCCGGGATCGCCCACGAAATCAACAACCCGCTAGGCATCATTTTAGGCTACACCCAACTCCTGCTGCGGGGTGAAGAACCTCGGTCCGATCGATTTAACGACCTGAAAACGATTGAGAAACATGTCAAATCCTGCAAGGCCATCGTTGAAGATCTGCTCAATTTTGCGCGGACATCCAGCCCCGAAAAGGAGTATCTGGACATCCACGCCGTGATCGACGAGGTCATCGGCTTCGTGCGTCACCACAGCAACCTGGAAAATATTCGGATCGACACCGTATTCGCATCCGATCTCCCCCCGTCGCTCATGGATGAAAAAAAGATCAAGCAGGTGCTCATCAACCTGTTGATGAATGCCATCCATGCGGTCGACCGTAACGGTACCATTACCATTACCACCGGGCTCAACGAGTCGGCCAGCCGCATCACCGTGGAAGTCTCGGATACGGGGCACGGCATTGAAAAGGAAAACCTGCTGCGGATCTTCGACCCCTTTTTCACCACCAAACCCACCGGCGAGGGCACAGGCCTCGGGCTGTCGGTCAGCTATGGCATCGTCAAGGGACACGGCGGCAACATCACCGTAAAAAGTGAACTCGGACAAGGCGCCGCATTTATGCTGTCCCTGCCCGTCTCACCCCCGCTTTCAGGGAGATAAATCATGGAACAGAATCTTCTTATCGTGGACGACGAACCGGATATGCTCACCCTGCTGAAACGTAGTCTGGAGCCCGAACTGGGTTGTCAGGTAGAAACCGCCTCATCGGGAGAAGCAGCTTTAGAAATGCTGCGTGCCACCGACTACGACCTGGTCCTGGCAGATATCAAGATGCCGGGCATCAGCGGGCTCGAGGTGCTGGAGCAGATTAAAGCCGACCGCGGCGATGAGGTGACGGTGGTGATGATGACTGCATACGGACACATCGAGATGGCCGTGGAGGCCATGAAACGAGGCGCCTATGATTTCGTCACCAAGCCATTCGATCACGATGCACTGGTCATGCGTCTGGAAAAGGCCTTCGAACGCAGTCGCCTGCTCAAAGAGAACCTGAGATTGCACCATGAGTGCCACGCTACGGAGATGTTCCAGGAACTGGTAGGAAAGAGCCCCAAGATGCAGCGGGTGTATGAAACCATCCAGATGGTTGCCAAAAACGAACTCACCGTATTGATCACCGGTGAATCGGGCACCGGCAAGGATCTGGTCGCCCGGGCGGTCCACGCCTTGAGCAATCGCAGCAAGCGCCCCTTTATTGCGGTAAACTGTCCGACCGTTCCGGAGCAGATCCTTGAAAGCGAACTGTTCGGCTATAAAAAAGGGGCATTCACCCACGCCACCCGGGACAAGAAGGGCCTGTTCCAGGAGGCCCACACCGGCACGATCTTCCTGGATGAAATCGGCGACATCACGCCCACCATCCAAACCAAACTGCTGCGAGTGCTGCAGGAAAAAGAGATCAAGTCCCTGGGCGACGCCCGGCCTGTCCGCGTGGATGTAAGAATCATCGCTTCCACGAACCAGCCGTTGGCTGAAAAAATAAAATCGGGTGATTTCCGGGAGGATTTTTTCTACCGCCTCAATGTCCTGCCCATCCAATTGCCTCCGCTTCGCGAGCGGCCTGAAGACATCCCGCTGATCGCCAATCACCTGTTGGAAAAGCACTGCAGCAAGCTAAACAAGCCCCTTAAGCGTTTTTCAGCGGAATTGATGGACATTTTAATCGGCAGCCGTTGGGAGGGCAATGTGCGTCAAATGGAGAACATGATCATGCAGGGAATTCTCTTTTCCGCCACCGACGAGATCGCGCCCTCGGACGTAGGCATTGGGAGAAAGAGGGCATCCGGGGCCATCGCGGAAATCACACCGTCACTGGACCTACCCTACAAGGCGGCCAAAGAAAACAATCTGAGTGCCTTCAATGCCGCCTATATCGGGAACATGCTTACCCGTAGCCAGGGAAACGTCACCCAGGCGGCCAAAGCTTGCGGTCTGGAACGCCAGGCCCTGCAGCAGATCATGCGCCGCTACGGCATCACCGCCGATCCCTATCGGCCGTCTTCTCAATGAAGAAAGGGCATGGACCCAACCTCCGCCCATACCCTTTTTCATTGGTATCCATACCGGTTATTGTACGCTTATCTGCTTCGTCTTGCTGGACTCAGGTTTGGGGATGTTGAGCGTGAGAACACCGTCCTTGTACGCGGCCTGAATCTTATCGGAATCGGTTCCATCGGGCAGGCTAAAGGAACGCTCGAACCTGCCGTATGACCGTTCACGTCTGTAGTAATGGTCTTGCTTGACCTCATCGTCGGACGAACGCTCGCCCTTGACGGTAAGCACCCGGCCGTTGACGTCGATGGCGATCTTATCTTTCTCCACGCCGGGCAGTTCGGCCTTCATGACGATCTGGTCGGATTCCTCGAAGACGTCCACCTTGGGGTTCCACCCCCGGGTTAAGTCCGCCCGCTCACTCTTGAAGAAATCACCGAAGAGGTCATCGAAAATATTCATGGGGTGCTTGAAATTGGCCAATTCTCTGGTTGGATTGAATCTGACGAGTTGCATGGTTCTTCCTCCCTATCTACTGGTTAATCACCGTGCTTCTTCTTTTGACCCAAAGATAGGAATTGACTGACACGTGTCAATACTTTTTTTATAATTACTTTTTTATAATTTTCGTTTTAGTAATTTTTAGGTCGCCCAGTCAAGATACCCGCCGGAAAGGAGATGCGCCATAGGATCATTCCACAGGATAGCCGCCTTCGCGCCAACGGCTCCACCCGTTTTTGAGATAGCGGACGTTGCCGAACCCGTTGAAAAAAAGCAGCTCGGCGAGCGCTGGGGCCAAGTGGCAGTTCTCCCCATCGCAATAGGCAATGATCACGACAGTGGGATCGGTGTCAGCAAGGAATTCGGCCAGCCAGATCTCTTGATCCGCCGTATAGAGATTGACGGCCCCCTTGATGTGACCCGCAACAAAATCAGCGGCATGCCGCGCGTCGGCAAAAAGGGCTCGCTTTTCCTGGTAGAGGCGCACGGCGTCCTCGAGAGAAATTTCAGAAAAACCCCTTTCGGTCGCTGACTGCTGCAAGGCGTCTTGATTTACCGCTGCAGGAGTGATCCCGATCTTGTCGGGCCTGACCGCATAGACGGCAAGCGCCACGGCCACGGCAGCGCCGATCAGGATGAGCGCCTCTTTGGCGGCCAGTTTAAACATGGGACCAACACCTTTAATTAAAGCAGTAAATGCGTTATTATCTGTCTTTGCCAAACATGAGCAATCTAGCCATTGCATGGTTAATATCAATCGCATTCACGTCCGGCAAGCCAATTATCCATAACCTCGGCGCTTTGCCTGCGTAGCGGGGATAAAGAAACGGAGAAGGATCATGTGCGACGTCAATGTCTTTGTCATAAAAAACGGGGTCGAAGAAAAAGTGCTGGAAAATGTGGACCTCATCGAGGAGGTAGCCGACGGCATGCGGCTGGTCAACATCTTTGGCGAAGAACGAACGCTCAGCGCTAAAATGGTGCGGTACGACAACAGCCAAAAGCGCATGGTTTTCCAGCCGGTGTGAGGATCAAGAGGGGTAGGTGATCGACCCGGAATCAAGGCTTGCAAATCCCAAGGCGATGAAGCGCAAGGCCAATACCGGACGTCTTGCGGAATCGTCAGTCGTAGGTTTCAATAAAAAGCCGCGAAGCGCTGAACTGCTGGTCTATCACTGCCGTGACATCCCGGATCATGGCCCCCCGACCGCACAGGTAAAAGTCATAAGTGTCGGGTTTCAGGTGTTGCTCCAGGTAATTCGTGACACGGCCCGCAAAGGCGTTGTCCTGAAGATCCATTTTTTCGAAAGGGCGGCTGATGCATGGCACATAGCCACCCAGCCCTGATTGCAGAATATCCCGGTAAATCAGCCGATCAGAGGTGCCTACGCCATGAAGCAAAAGGCCGGCATCCACCCCGCTCCGGCAAAAGGCCACAAAGGGGGCGACCCCGGTTCCCGTGGCCACGAACACCGACGGATTCGCCGAGCCCTGGAAAACGAAGTGACCGTGGGGCCCGGTCAACTGAAGGGTGTCATCGATGCCAGCCTTTTGAATGTCACAGGAAAAGCGCCCCCCGTTCACCACGGCGATGCAAAAATCAATGGTTTCCGCATCCGGGGTGGAAACCATGGTGTAATCCCGCTCGTAGCCGTCCATGACAAAGCGCAGAAACTGGCCGGGAATGAAGGTGACACCCTCCGGTCGGGTCAGCCGGATTTCAAGGATGCCGGGGGCCAGCCAATGCCGGTCCACCAGGTTGGCGCTAAAACAAGGCATGCCACCTACCCATTCCACTGCACATCCCCCTGACCCTGGTGATGATTGCAGAATCGAGCGAGTACGAAAAGGTAATCGGAAAGCCGGTTGAGAAATACGAGGATATGCTGCATGGTTTCCGTGGGACCCGATTCACCATCCTCATATTCAACCATTTCGATCACGCGTCGTTCCGTTCGTCGACAGACGGTGCGGGCCATATGGGCAAGTGATGCGGACAAGTGCCCCCCGGGCAGGATAAAATGCTTCAATTCGGGCAAGGACGCGTTCATGCGATCGATAGCGGCTTCCATGGTGTTGGCGGGCGCCATCGTAAACGGTTTCAAAAAGCGTGTCGATGCGGCACCGGGCGTCGTCGCCAGCCAGGCGCCGGATTCCAGCAGCAGCGCCTGAATGGCCTGTAGTTCATCTTTCAGCCCGGATTGTCCCTCATCCAATACCGCCGCAACCGCCCCGATCACGGAATTGAGTTCGTCCAGATCGCCATAGGCCTCGAGGCGCGGGCTGCTCTTTGACACCCGCTCCCCGCTGAAAAGGCTGGTTTTGCCCCTGTCTCCCGTGCCGGTATAAATTTTCATGTTGATCTCTCCAAGGGTTGCCGATGGCGAATAAAAGCGGTTACGCCTTTTGGCGGTTCCTGATTATGCGGCTGGCCATGAAAAACCAGAGCAGGGTCATCGCCTGAATGGCCAACATGACTAAAAAACCGCTGCGATAGCCCGCCAGGGCATACCTCCCGTCAACACCGACCGGCCAGAGGCCAATGATGGCCCCGATGGCCCACTGACCCAGGAAGGCGGCGACAAACACCAGCAGATTGACGGCGGTGGTGACCCGGCCGGACAACTGCACCGGAAACCGCTGGGATAAGGCTGCATAGGCGATGATACCCGACGTGCCGAAAAAACCGAACAGCACCCACATGGGTAAGGCCCAGCGCACCGGCCCTGCCAGAATCAGCACCTGCACGCCCATGAACAGAACCATGCCCGTCACCGCCGTCGTGAGCACGCTGATGCCTGAGCGGCTCAATCGATCGGCCAGCGACCCCAACAGGATGAACCCCGCGATCATGGCCACGGCGATCCAAAACAACACATTGGCTGCTGCCATGCGCTCCAGACCGGCCACATCCTTGAGCCAGGGCCCGGCCCAGAGCCCTTGTATGGCAAGAAAGGACGCCTGGGACAAGGTGGTTAACGGTGCCGCGCGCCAGAATTCAAGGCTGGTGAACACGGTCTTGACGCCATGAAACTGGCGCTTGAAACTTTCGCCGGCCCCGTTGGACGGTCGTTCGGGAACCACCGTGTAAACAGCCACGGCCACCAGCAGGGTGAGTATGGCCAGCACCATGAAAACGCCGCGCCAGTCGGTGGTCTGCAGCGCTGCCTCCACCGGTGCGGTCGCCGCCAGGGCACCGAGGCCGCCGGCGGCCATTTGAAATCCGTTCACCAGCGGCCAGCGTTCTTTGGGAAACCACAAGGTGTATGCTTTAAAAGCCGCCATGAGACAGGCGGACACCCCGAAACCGATAAAGGCCCGGGCCACCACCAGGCCGGCCAACGACCCGGATCGGGAAAAAAGATAGGCCCCCAGCCCGGCAAAAAGCAGCAGAAACGCTTCCATTCGCCTGGGACCGAAGCGATCCAGCAGCACCCCCAGCGGCAATTGCGCTGAAGCAAAGGAAATGAAATAGATGGCGGTCAGCATACCTAAGGCCGACGGGCCGATTCCCAGATCAGCCGCCAGGTCCGGAGCGATGACCGCATTGACCACCCGGTAGAGGTAAGAGAGAAAATATCCGGCCGCAAACGGAACGAATACGCGCAGCGTGGTCAAAAAAGATGCATTCATGAACCCTGGCCTTGCGATGGAATGAAAATATTCGGAAAACCATCCCCCGGTCGTCGAAAAACGACTGGATCAGGATACGTTGCACAAGACGCGATGACAAGTTTTTTCAGTATGGGTGGTTTCGAATGATCAGCGGATGGTTAAGTTAGTTCATCCATAACCTTCAACCTTCAGGCAGGAGCCAAGCAGCCCATGCAGCCAAACATGCCGGATAAACCGCACCTTGCCTTGCAGCAGCTGCTGAAGCACCAGCGTGCCGCCTTTCAAATGAATCCGATGCCCTCGGCCGACCAGCGCAAAAGGCACCTCAGGCAACTGGCCGCAGCCCTGAAGGCCTTCCGGCACCGCCTGGCCGAGGCCATTGACGCGGATTTCAACGGACGCAGCCGCGACGAAACCCTGTTGGCGGAAATTTTTCCCAGCCTCGAAGGCATCCGCGATGCGGCAGATCTAGTGAATCGCTGGATGCGGCCCGACCGACGGCGGGTCGGAATCATATTTCAACCGGCACAGGCGCGGGTGCTTTATCAGCCCCTGGGCGTGGTCGGCGTCATCTCCCCGTGGAACTACCCCGTCTACCTGACCATCGGACCGCTGACCGGAGCCCTGGCTGCCGGCAACCGGGTCATGATCAAAGCCAGCGAATATACCCCCAACACCACACAGACCCTTCGCGAAATGCTGGCCGGGGTATTCGCCGACGATCATGTATCCGTGGTCACCGGCGATGCCGATGTCGCCGCGGCGTTTTCCCGGCTGGATTTCGACCACCTGCTCTTCACCGGATCCACCGCTGTCGGCCGCCACGTCATGCGTGCGGCTGCCGACAACCTGACCCCCGTCACCCTTGAATTGGGGGGAAAATCTCCGGCAATGGTAGCGCCGGACTACCCCATTGACACCGCTGCCGAGCGAATCGCCTTCGGCAAGTGCTTCAATGCCGGTCAGACCTGCATCGCGCCTGACTATCTCCTCTGCCCGGAGAACCGTCTGGATGCGTTTGTAGAAGCATTTTCAGCAGCCGTCACCCGCCTCTACCCCACCATGGCAGCCAACCCGGACTACACGGCTATCGTCAATCAACGGCAGTTCAACAGGCTTTCCGGCTGCTTGACCGATGCAAGGGAAAAGGGTGGGCGTCTGGTCGAGATCAACCCGTCGGCAGAAGCCTTTTCCGATACCGGTAAAATGCCGGTTTGGCTGGTCCTGGAACCCACCGGCGACATGACTGTCATGCAAGAGGAGATATTCGGCCCTATTCTTCCCATGGTCAGCTACCGGCGGGTTGCCGAAGCCATCGACTATGTGAACGGCCGGCCCCGGCCGCTCGCCCTGTATTACTTTGACGAAAACAGGAAGCGGACCCAACGCGTTCTCGACCAGACACGATCCGGCGGGGTGTGCATCAACGACACCCTTGCCCACGTGGCCCAGGACGACCTGCCCTTTGGGGGAATCGGCCAGTCAGGCATGGGCGCATATCACGGCAGGGCCGGATTTCTGACTTTTTCCAAGGCACGGCCGGTATTCTCCCGGGGACGACTCAACAGCACACGTCTGGCCTGGCCGCCTTACGGCCGTCGGATCCACAGCTGGCTCTATCGATTCCTGCTTCGCTGAAGAGCGAGTCAAATCAAGGGAAATCAGTGCCCTGGGTCGATTCGGGCAAAAAAAAACGCCAGTTGAGCAAACCGGCGCTTCATCCATATTGTTGTCCTGGCATCTTACTTGGTTCCGAAAATCTTGTCCCCCGCATCCCCCAAGCCAGGTATTATATAACCGATATCATTAAGTTTTTCATCTATCGCAGCCACATAAATATCAACATCGGAATGGGCCTTTTCCAGCCGTTTGAGCCCTTCGGGCGCGGCAACCAGAAACAGCCCCCGGATCTGCCTGCAGCCGGATTCTTTGAGCAAGTCGATGGTGGCCACCAGGGTGCCGCCCGTGGCCAGCATGGGATCCAGGATCAGGGCGATCCGCTCTTCCATGTTGCTGGTCATCTTGACATAGTAGCGCACCGGCTCCAGGGTCTCCTCGTTGCGATACAAACCCACCACGCTGACCCTGGCCGACGGGATCAGGTTGAGCACCCCGTCCATCATCCCCAGCCCCGCACGAAGAATCGGAACCACGGTGATCTTCTTGCCTTTGATATTTTCAACAACCACCTCGCCCGCCCATCCCTGGATGGTCATGGTTTCGGTCTCCAGGTCCTTGGTGGCTTCATAGGTGAGCAGGGTAGCCAGTTCATTGGCCAGCTCCCTGAAATTTTTGGTGGACACGTCATGCCCACGCATGAGGCCGATTTTATGTCTGATCAGCGGGTGTTCGACGAGATGTACGGGCACACTGACTCCTTTTGTCAGCCCGGTGATCGATCACCGGGCATCTTTTTAATGTTATGATCAGATGAATGGTTAGAATTCACCCAGCGGTCTGTCGAAGGTGAACCTGAATGGGTCGGCCAACAAGTAGTCATAGGCGGCATTGGCGTTGCCGCCCAGGGCGGAAAACGGAAGGGTTACGACAAAAATCGCGCCTCCGATCAACGTGGCGCAAAGTCCCAAGGGCCTGACGACCACTTCGGCAGCCATTTTCCCAGCAATGAGGTCATCATCCTGTTCAAGACTCGAGGCAAAACAGGTCGCGCAGGGAACCACAACCAGTGCCATCGTGGTCAGCAGGACGATCACGCGTTTCAGGATCCCGTTCATACCGTTTCCTCCTTTGTTTTTTATGATTGCCGCCATATACTTGCGGTAGACGGATAAACCGTCGAATTTTATGATATTAGCAGGTATTGGGAAGACATGCAACGCATGATATGGTTGAAAGCGTATCTTTCCGAGTCTATAATGCGCTGAACTTGCAGCTTGCCATTGGGGCAAGCGCTTGCAACTCCATAAAATTCATATCTAGAAGACATCGTGGACCCTGTCAAGGAAAATCAATTGGTCGATCACCGGCATATCGTCTCGGTGGCCGTGGCCCTGCCGGTCCATGACACGTTCTGCTACAGCGTTCCGGTACATCTGGCACCGCAGGCCTGTCCGGGAAAGCGCGCACTGGTACCCTTTGGCAGACGAAGGGTCACCGGCTACCTGATCGGCCCGGCACGTGACCCAATCGACAAGATTGACGCCATGGAAATCAAACATATCCTGGATGTGCTCGACGACACGCCCCTTTTTCCGGAAACGATGATCCCGTTTTTCAAGTGGATTGCCGCCTACTACATGCACCCGTTGGGGCAGGTGATTCAGACCGCCCTGCCGGCCGGGCTGAATCTTGCCGACATCGCCATCCTGAACATCGGCCAAGCGGGTGCGGCAGCCGCAACATCGTCACCC
>NZ_JBFELV010000114.1:0-12926 GCF_041551955.1 Desulfosarcina sp. | reverse complement strand
TTTCCAGACAGTCCAGCACCGCCTGGCAATTGCCGGGAGCGGTCACCAGCAGGTGCTCTTCGATCCTCGCCCCGTTCAGGTAGTCGTTGAGGTAGAATTTTTCACCGCTGGCTTTGAACAGCTGCCCGCCGGCTGCCTCCACAATCATTCGCGCGGCTGAAAGATCTTGAAAGGACTCGTTGGCCGTAACGGCCACATCCGCACGTCCCATGGCCACGTAACACAGGTGAGCGCCGGTGCAGCCCAGGTTCCTGATCTTACCGGGAAAACGGGAGACATAGTGCCGGTGGAATCTTGAAAAGGTGAACATCAGGCTTTCGTCGTCGATGGTTCGATCGTCAATCATCCGGATGGGCTTCTCGCCCCAAAAGGCCTGGCCGCCGGCCCGGGCATGAAACAGGTCTCCGGTGGCCGGCATATAGAAGGCACCGAATACCGGCCAGAAATTTTCCAGCAGCGCCAGAGACATACCCCAGATGGGAATGCCCGCCTGGTAATTATCGACGCCGTCAATGGGGTCGAAAATCCACAGGTATCGACGGTTGTCGTGGGTATAGGTGGTATCCAGGGCTTTGCTGGTGAACATCCGGTGGTCGGGATACTGGCTGTCCAACACTTGCTGGAAGCAGGTGCTGATCTGCAGCTCTGCCCGAGTGACCAGCCCTTCATCAAATTTGGTCGCCCCCCTGCCCTGGCCGAAACTGTCCAATGCCCGTTGACCGGAACTTCGAATGGCGTCGATGGCAAAGGCTGTCAAGGCTTCGATTCCATGGATTAGCTCCTGTGTCATGTCACCCCCTGGTGGTTTAAGGTACCGTTTCCCGAAGACAGCAGAAAAAATGAAAAAAACCGACACACTTCCGAAAAAGAGGGCCGGTTATATCTATCAGGGCATAGAGGACAGAAGCATCCGGCAGCAGTGCGACCGGAGAAGATCCTGCCGATGGCGGCAGGCAGGCGCTCATGTGGGCATGATCGGGCAGTATAAAATGGAGCAGGCGGGTTTCGATTGATCATATCGCCGGTGCTTCGTCAGAGACATCTCGGCTTGCCGGCTATTTTTTTGCCGATGCATATCCATCGGCATACCATCCGCCGCCTTTCAGTTCGAAACTGCAAGCGGAAAGTATTTTCTTGGCCTTATCGTGGCATTTGGGGCACTCAACCACTTGGGTATCCATCCGCACCAGTTCTTCGGTAATATGGCCACATTGGCACTTGAATTCATAAACCGGCATCACGCTATCCTTTCTGTGTCGGGTAGCGCGTACAATCAGCTCGATTTTTCGCAACTACCCGTTTTTGAGCCAACTTAGTTCCGTTTTGCGATCGTGTCAAGCCCCGATCACAACTGTCTCCAATACCGAAAAGATCACAACTAATCGGCGGACCCGAGTCGTCAACCCGAATCCGCCGATCACGTCACAGGGCTGGCAATGGCTATTTACGCTCTATTTTTACCACCAGGTACCCCGAATTGACCCGCTTCACCAGCAGTTGAATGGTTTCGCTTTTCTCGTTCTTTTTCATCAACTGGATAAAGTCATTGCGGTCTTTCACGACGGTGCGGTTGATTTCTTTGATGATATCACCGGGTCTCACGTCGGCCTCCCGGGCCAGGCTGTCATCTTTCACATCCGTGACCAGCACACCGTTTTCCTTGCCCTCGATACCGAAACGGCGTGCGATATCTGAATCCAGGTCCGTAACCTCGATGCCCAGTTCGTCATTGTCGCGGCTCTGGGTGGCCAGCGTCTTTTCATCATCGTCCCGTTTGGCCAAGGTTACCGTCAGGGATTTCGTTTTGCCGTCTCGAATCAGGTCGACGGTAGTCTGGCTCCCCACCGGCGTATTCGCAATCATGGCAGACAGTTCGCGGCCAGTAGTCACCTTTCGGCCGTCCACAGACAAGATAATGTCATTGACTTTGATCCCGGCTTTGTCCGCCGGATCCCCTTCGAATACCTGGGTGACCAGAACTCCCTTTTGCGCCTTCAGCCCGTAGTAATCGGCCAGTTCCGGGGTAAGATCCTGGATTCCCACGCCTAGCCAACCGCGGGTAACCTCACCTTTGTCCTTGAGTTGGTCGATGATGCCTTTGGCCATATTGATAGGGATGGCAAAACCAATGCCCTGGCCGCTGGCGATGATAGCCGTGTTGATGCCCACGACTTCACCATCCATATTCAACAACGGTCCACCGCTGTTGCCCGGATTGATCGACGCATCGGTCTGGATAAAATCGTCATAGGGTCCCGAGCCGATGATACGGCCCTTGGCACTCACGATGCCGGCGGTGACCGTCTGCTCCAAGCCGAAGGGGCTGCCGATGGCCACCACCCAGGTACCCACCTTCAGGTTTTCTGAGTTGCCAAGTTCAAGGGGCTGAAGATTTTTCGCACCTACGATGCGAATCAGGGCAAGGTCCGTCTTCGGATCCCGGCCCACCAATTCGGCGTCAAATTCCTTATCGTCGGCCAGGATCACCTTGATCTGATCGGCGTCCTCGATCACATGGTTGTTGGTGACGATGAAGCCGTCGCCATCGATGAGAAATCCCGAACCCAGGCTGCGCTGTTTAAAATCGCGCTGAGGGCCTTCTCCTTGAAACGGGCCGAAAAATTCGTCAAATGGATTTCGGTTGCCCCCATGGGGGTTGCCAAAAAAATGCCGGAAAACCGGACTGCCGCCCTTGATGATTTTAACGGTACGGATGTTAACCACACCGGGTCTGGCTGCTTCGGCCAGTTCGCTGAAACTTTCCGGAGCCGAGAATGCGTGTGCGGTGCCGACCATCGGCGCGCCCCCCCAGAGGAAAGTGGCCGCGCCGAATAAGAGAGAGAGGATAAGAAAGGATTGAACCGCTTGCTTCGAATTGATCATGATCAACCTCCTGGTGCATGCCAACGTTAAATGATGTAATCGTTTTAAAATCGATGGCTCGAACGTAACCGTCGAGGATGACGGCAAGATGACTCATAGATTACCAAATGGTAATCTTTAAGCAGGTGGCGGGGCCTGAGTTTGATCACCACGCAGGTTCTAGTCAATGACCGTGGTTTCATGCGGGCCATCGGTCGACGCCGGGTCCAGTTGTTCCCGCAACGCCATGCCGATATGTTCCATGCGGTACGGCTTTCTAATATATGGACCGGCACCTAAACGCTGGGCTTCCAGTACCCGCTCAGATTCGGAAAATCCGCTGGCGATAATCGCTTTCTGGCCCGGAGCGATAGCCAGAATCTGACGATAGGTATCCAGACCGTCCATATCCGACGCCATGATCATATCCAGAACCAGGATGTCCACAGGCGCCTTGCGGATGTATTCAACCGCCTCCTCACCGCTGGCAACCGCCTCTACCTGATAGCCCAGGCGTTTGAGCATGAATGCCGCCAGGTCACGCTGCTCCTTGATGTCATCCACGACGAGGACAGACTCGCCGGCACTGAGATAGCGATCCATGGAGAGTTCCTCAGCCTCCATCCTTGCAGCCTGTCGCGTAATGGGAAAATATAGCTCGAATACGGTCCCCTGGCCTTCGATGCTACGGGCGTCGATAAAACCGCCGTGATCTTTCAGGGTACCCCACACCACCGCCATGCCCAGACCGGTGCCGCTGCGGCCCATTTTCTTCTTGGTGTAAAATGGCTCGAAGATCCGCTCCAGATCCTGAGCCGGGATCCCGACGCCGGTGTCGGCCACCTGCAGCACCACGTATTCGCCTTCCAATACCGTTTCGAAGCCGTGCATCGGCCGGTCAACATAGCGGTTTTTTGTGCTCAAGGTGATCTGCCCCCCGTCCGGCATCGCCTCGGCGGCATTGGTGACGAGGTTCATAATCGTTTTTCCCAGGTGCACCGGTGAGCCGACGATGTTGAACAGCGTCGACGCCAGATCCGAACGAATCGTCACGCGAGGATGGAGAGATTTTAGCCGTGCCAGTTCAGGGCTGTCCAAATAGTCCCGAACCACCTGGTTCAATTCAACCACGTCGGTAACGGCTACCCCCCGCCGCGCCAGGGTCAGCAGATCCTGAACAATGGCCGCTGCTTTCTCGCCGGATTGCTTGATCGTTTCGACGATGATGCGTGTTTCGCTGCCCTCGGGAAGGTCCATGAGGAGCAGTTCCGGATAGCCGACCAAACCGGAAAGGATGTTGTTTAGATCGTGGGCCACACCGCCGGCCAGGGTACCGATGGCCTCCATTTTCTGCGCCCGCTGCAGTCGCGCTTCAATCTCTTTCATCGCATTGATATCCGTGGCCACGGTGAGCTGGACCAGACGGCCGTCCTCCCACACGATCGCACGGGCAGAGATAATATACCACCGGCCGTTGACCGGATTTTTATCCTCCCAGGAAAAGCTTTCGCCGGGTCGGCCGTTTTCGTCTATCAGAAGGCGGGTCTTGCACTGGTGGCAGGGTGAATCCAATCCATGGGTCGCTTGGTAGCACACTTTACCGACGATGTCTTCGCCGTAAGTCTTTCTCATGTGGCGGTTGGCCAGCAGAATGATGTGCGATTCCAGGTCCACCACATGGATATCCGCATCGATGCTGTCAAGGATCGATGCGAGTTGTTCGTGACTGGCCCGCACCCGTCCCTCGGCCTGCTTTCTCTCGAGGATCTCTTTATTCAAATCCCGGTTGATCCGCTGCAGCGCGGCCGTGCGTTCTTCTACCCGTTGTTCCAGCGTCCGGTTTGCGTCGTCTGTTTTCTCCTTCTCTTGTTCCAGCATGAAATTCAGGAAGAAATTCTTACGATGCTGAGTTTCGATGGAGTGGCAGATCAGCATGCCCAATAGATTGATTCCCATAAAATGGGCACCAAATATCAACTGGATGACGCCGGTAGCCTCCATCAGCCACATCATCGCCGCCTGGTAGCCGCCGATGACCAATAGACCGGCAATGGAGGCGGTAACGAACCGGGCATGGATAAACGTGTATCCGAAGAAAACGCAAAAAATGGTGCCCACACCGTAAAAGAGTGACTCGGGGGCGGGCGTGATCACCACCATGGCCACGTAGGCAAACCCGGTGACGATAATGTAGAACCCATTGACGCCCTGCCATAACCGGCGGTAGGCATTGGTATACGAGAAGATCAGCCCGAGCAGAAACACGGGGCACACCAGCACGTACCGGATAAACCACAACTGGAATTTCTGTTCCGGAAACACATAGGCATCAAGTACGCCGAAGATACTGAAAAAAAGAATTGCATACAGCTTGCAGCGCCGCACATGCTCGACAGAGTTGGAATAGTATGCCTGCTTAAAGGGTTCTTCCAAGGATTGTTGACTGCCCATAAAAACAAGGGTCAACGGGTGGAGGTTGACTCGAAGCATGCTGTAGGGAATCGCGACATCATTTTTTTCCGGGGTTGAATTCATGGTTCACCATTGGTTTTCGCAGAACATATATCGTGTCGCGGTGAAGGGAACGGTGCAGATAGAACCTATAGATTCGACGCAGCGCATCTTCTCAACTGGATTGCAACTGGGGCAAGCAGAGAGTGAAAACGCTTCCAACCCCGATGGAGCTTTCAACATGGATATCGCCGCCATGGACATGGGCGATGGCCCTTGCCAGACTCAACCCCAGACCGAAGCCGCCGGTTGCCCGGCTCTCGTCGCATCGAAAAAAGCGGTTGAATATCTTCGGCAGGTTCTCAACGTCGATGCCGATGCCACTGTCGGTTATGGAAACGTTAATCATTTCAACATCCTTATCACGAAACCCACGAATGTCAATATTTCCCGGTGACGGTGTATATTTGATCGCATTGTCCACGATATTGGCCACTGCCCGCTGAAGCATTTTCAAATCCCCGCTCACCATCAGCACATCGGGTATATCGCCGCTCAGGGTAAGTCCCTTGTCTTCGGCCAGGGGACCAAAAAGCGCCATCGCACCGCGGACCACATCGGCCAGATTGACCGGTTCGAGGGTCTCGTCTCCGGCACCGGCATCGGATTTGGAGATCATCAGCATGGTGTTGATCATATCCAGCAGGCGGTCGCACTCCTCGATGGTGCTGCCGGCCAAGGTCAAGTCATCACCGATAGAGGATGCGCCGGACATGCTGATTTCAGCCATACCGCGAATCCGCGCCACCGGGCTTTTCAAATCATGGGCGATATTATCGCCCATCTCACGCATACCGACAACCAGCCTTTCAATCCGGTCCAGCATTTGGTTGAAGGTCACCGCCAGGCGGTCGATCTCTTCATGGCGTGCCGTGATCGGCACCCGGCGGCTGAGGTCTGACTCAGAAATCTGCCGGGCCGTTCGGGTTACCGCCTCAACACCGGAAAGGGCCCGCCTGGCCATGAACCATCCCACCAGGACTGCGGTCAGAATAAGCGCCGACATGGTGATGAGAAAAATCTTCTTGAAAATGGCAATAAAGGCCGTGTCGTTCTCCATGGAATAACCCAACTGCGCAACGACCCCCTTGCCGATGATCCCGTAGGCGATGCGAACCCGATCCGGCCTGCCGGCGATGGTCAAGGTTTCATAAACCCGCGACCGACCTTCTACCAGCTGGCCGACAGCATTTCGGTTGATCCCAATCTCCTGCCAGTAAGTCATGTTGGATGAAGAAAAAGCCACACCACTGGCATACAGCAGCCGGAAAAAGATTTTTTTCTCACCGGCCGCCTGGGATTCGATCAGAGCTGCGGATTTGACCTCCTCAAGTCCCTGAAGGTTGTATATGGCTTCGAATTCGGAGATTTTATCGGAAAGCCGGCTGTCCAGGCGTTGCCTCAGGTTGGTGGTAATCAGGACGTAGAAAAAAAGAAATGCCAAGCAGGAGGATAATGAAAAGATGATCCCGTACCATAAGGTCAACCTGAACGATAGGGATCGATGCAGTTTAATCGTTCTGGCGAAGGGCATACCCCACCCCGCGGACCGTGTGGATCAGTTTGTCTTCGAAGCCCTTGTCCACCTTATCGCGGAGCCGACAGATTCGAGCCTCCACCACGTTGGTCTGGGGATCGAAATGGTAATCCCAGACGTGTTCCATGATCATGGTCTTGGACACCACCCGGCCGGCATTTCTCATCAAATATTCCAGAAGCGAGTACTCCAGTGGTTGCAATTCAATTTTTTTCTCTCCTCGGAAGACTTCCCGCGTCAGCATATCGATCGACAGTTCACCGCATGACAATCGGGTGGGTTCTTTGGCTCCGCTGGCCCGCCTGATCAGCGCCTGTACCCGGGCCAGCAATTCCGAGAAGGCAAATGGCTTGCTCAGATAATCGTCACCACCGGTTTGAAGGCCCCTGACCCGGTCATCGATGGAACTTTTTGCACTGAGGATGATCACCGGCGTCATCACCTTTTCCCGGCGCATTCGCCCAATCAGTGAAAGGCCATCCAATCCGGGCAGCATGATGTCCACAACCGCGGCATCGTAGGGTTCGCTGAGAGCCAGGTCCAACCCTAGCGTTCCGTCCACGGCATGGTCCACCGCAAACCCTTCCGCTTTAAATCCCTTTTTTACGAAGGAGGCAATTTTTTGGTCGTCTTCAACCAACAAAAGGCGCATTTTTTTCTTCCGTTCCAACTGAGCAAAAAATCATGGATGCGTCAGGTTAAGCCCACCGCGCAATTTTCTTGACAAACCCGATGGTCGCTGAAACAGTTGGCATCCATTTTAATAGTAGTTGAAACTGGAAAAAAAATGAAGAAAAAAAAGTTGTCCCTTCGTTGGGCGGGCACGTTCATTGAATTGTGCATGGGCCGCGTCGACCAACTTAAAAAGGGTCTCGTCGATGCAAACTGCACCGATTTCGAGGCTGACCTTCAATCCTCATGGTATGACAATACGGTACTTTTAAAAAAGGTTTTCAGTGCTGATAACTGGTGGTCCGTTGACGATCTGGATCATGCCATGGGACTCGTTTTTGCCGACCGTTCCGCCCTCGACACCCATTTGTCAAAAATGGCTTTTGAAATCGATGACACCCCGGCAACCATCGATCCTGAGGCCCTACCAATGAGTTTCTATGCACCGGAGGCAATCGACCGGTTGGACAAGGATGAATGGGTCGTCTGCCACGGTGCCCAGAGGGATGCGATGCTGCACCTGGATGCCGATTTCACGCCCCCCTTCGACCCCTCGCTGATCACGCTGTCCTTTTTACATTACCCGAACTATGGCTACATCCTGATCGACCTGGATTACGATGGACATGATGATGTCCAGTTTAACTTTGGGGAAACGACGTACCTGAAACCTCGATTCTTCGGAAAGGATCATTTCAATGACGCTTCAAGATAAACTGAAAGACGATCTGAAATCAGCCATGAAGGCGCGGGACGAGGTTCGAAAAGATGCAATCCGAGTCATCATGGGAGAAATGGCCCGCTCGGAAAATAAACAATTGCCGGATGAAGAAATCATCAAGATTCTCAAGAAACTGATTAAATCGGAAAAGGAAATGCTGGAAAAGAGCGGTCAGGGGGAGACATCACCGTTTATTGCCATCATCGAGGCCTACCTTCCCAAAATGGCCACACCAGATGAGATTGAACGGTGGATCGCCGCCAATATCGATTTTTCTGCCTACAAGAATAAAATGCAGGCCATGGGCAGCATAATGGCCCACTTCGGTGCTTCCGCCGATGGGAATACCGTAAAGCAGGTGCTTCATAAATTTTCTGCAACTAATTGATTTTATAACGATCAGTTCAAAAGACCCACTACTGCACCCGTCATGCAAGTAGCCAGGGTTCCGGCAGCCACTGATCGTAAACCCAAGGCGACGATCTCGCTGCGCCGGCCCGGGACCATGGTTCCCAACCCCCCGATCATGATCCCCAAACTGCCGGGGTTGGCAAACCCGCACATGGCATAGGTCATGATAAGCATGCTGCGGTCACTCAGTGTACCCGGGGCCAGGCGGCTGAGTTCAAGGTAGGCAATAAATTCATTCAAAATGGTCTTTACGCCCATGAGGCTGCCGGCCGCCCGCGCCTCCGGCCACGGCACCCCCATGAACCAGACGATCGGCGCCATCACGCCCCCCAACACCCGCTGAAGGGTTAACGGCTGCCCGCCCATGTCAGGGAAAACCCCCAGCATCGTATTGACAAGATGAACCAGCGCCACCAGCACCACCAGCATGGCGACAATATTGATCAACAATTCAACGCCTTGAATGGTTCCCCGGGTGACAGCATCCATGCTGCCGGCGTCCGGATTCGCCACCACCAGTTGTCCACCAGTGGGTGGTTCCGTTTCAGGGACCATGACCTTTGCTACGGTGACGGCTGCCGGCACACTGATGATGGAGGCGGTGAGGATATGGCCCATGACACCAGGAATGGCATCTCCCAATATACTGGCGTATAAGACCATCACCGTTCCGGCAATGGTGGCCATCCCTGCGGTCATGAGGGTGAACAACTCACTGCGGGTCATCTTCTCCAGGTAGGGCCTCACAAAAAGGGGGGATTCCACCATGCCTACAAATACGTTGGCCGACACACCCAATCCTTCGGCGCCACCCAGGCCCATGGTCTTTTGTAGGCACCAGGAAAAGCCCCTGACAAGGAGGGGAAGCAAGCGCCAATGAAACAGCAGGGCCGACAGGGCGCTGATGACCAGAACCAGCGGGAGTGCCCTGAACGCGAGCACGAAGGCCGCACCGGGATAGGTCTCGACAAAAGGCAATGAGGCGCCGCCGAGATAGCCGAAAACAAATGCGGTGCCGGCCGTCGTGGCCGCCTCCAGTGCCAGGACCCCGTCGTTCAGCACCAGGAAAACCTGCCTGAAAACCGGCACCTTCAGCAGAATCATACCGGTGATCACCTGGGCACCCACGCCCACGACAACCGTTTTCAGCGACACCTGTTTGCGTTTTTCGCCCATCAACCAGGCCAGGAGAAGAAAAACCACCAGCCCAACCGATCCCTGTAAAACCATAGATGCGGACATTGTCTTCCGTTACCCTTGCCGAAAATCCATATATCGCGATTCCGCTCTATCCGCCGTCCCGAATCAATACTTTCGCGACCTGGATGTCGTATGCGCGATGGGGGTCGAACCGACCGCGTTTTTCGTACAGCACCTGCGCCTGTTGAATGGCACCATAGGGAACCCAGCCGTGGTCATTCCAGACACTGGGATCATCTTCATTTTTCATTCTGAATTCAATATCCTTGTTTTTCGCGCGCACATACATGCGCACCCGTTTGTTCTCGGGAACCGGGTAGTAGTAAATGCCGATTTTGTCTTTCATGCCGCTATTGGTCCTCCAAACATAGGGAAATGTCAGTCTCCTAAAAAAGGCCCCTTTCCTTTAGAACCGATGCGGCCTGACCACCGAGGCGGGTAACCCGGGTCAAGGCCTGCGTCAAATGAAAGGCGGTCTCCTGAGGGACACCAGAATTGATCATCACCAGCGCCATATTGATCTTTTTTCCAATCTCATGCCAGCATCGGTCACCGGTGATCTTGGCAGCCAGATCCGATTCATCGGCGACCATATGGGCCAGCGTTTTTAGCAGGCGCAGTCCCTGCCGTCTACCTGGACCGTCCATGGCTGCCACCTGGTTCGAGACCTGGCAGATCCAAATTATTCCCGACTTGACTTTCTCGCTCTGGGTGTAAGCCGAGATGGCTTGTTTGACGCTGATCCGTCGATCGTCATGGGTTTCCAGCATTTCATCTTCAGTCACGTTGCGTCACCTTTTTATCAATGGTATCGTGTTCTATCGAATATTTCATCTTTTTCAAAGTTTTTTCTTTTCAGCGGTAGGCTTCTGAGATAACTTTTCAGCAAGTGATTATCGACCCGCCCTCAACCACCCGCAGAGGTCGTCCGGATGAGCGAACGCAACCGATTGAAGCACCTATCCATACCTGCAAAGGAATTTCATTCCGATGGAACGCCCGGCGTTGCCTTAGAAGCCCCTCGTGCCGACCATCGCCCTGTCCAGGACGTGTTGAAGGAACGGGACCTTCAGATATCCGCCATTATCCATGCGTTTGCCGGATTCATGTATGTTTGCACCCAAGACTTCCGCATCGCCTTCATGAACGAACGGTTGATCAAACGTACGGGCTTCGACGGCACCGGGCAACGTTGCCACAAGGTTCTGCATAACCTGGACCAGGTTTGCCCCTGGTGCCGCAACGAACGCGTCTTCAAAGGGGAAACCGTTCGCTGGGAAGTGAAGAGCCCCAAAGATGGGCGCTGGTATTACGTCATCGACACCCCCCTGGTGCAACAGGGAGGCGCCATCTCCAAATTCGGCATGATCATCGACATTCACCAGCGCAAGGAAGCCGAAGAGAAATTGGAAAAGCACCGGCGCCACCTGGAAGAACGGGTACACGCGCGGACCCGGGATCTGACGTTGATCAACGAACATCTGCTCAACGAAATTGAGGACCGAAAAAAGATCGAGAAGACGTTGAGAGAGAGCCAGGAACGCCACCGCATCATTTTCGATGGTTCCCGGGATGCCATTTTCATCAGCGGCGCCGACGGCGCCATCCTGATTTTCAACCGCAGCGCCTCCCAGTTAACCGGATACGGACCGGATGAACTCAAAAAACTCAAAATTTTCGATCTTTACGCCAAAGTTGACCCCGAACGGCACAGTGATTTCTTTAAACGCATCTGGGCCGGTCAATCCATCTCCGGTGAGGCAAGAATCGCCAGGAAAGACGGCCGCACCATCTACACCGAATTCAGCAGCCGCAAAATTGTGATTGCCGGCAACGCCTGTGCCCATACCATTGCCCGGGATGTCACCGCCCGCAAGAAATCCGAAGCCGCCCTTCGCCGCAGCGAAGCAAAATACCGCGAACTGGTCCAGAACACCAACAGCATCATCGTGCGCTATGACCCCTTGGGGCACATCACCTTTTTCAATGAATATGCCCGGATATTTTTCGGGTTTCCAGAACAGGAGGTCATCGGACGGAATATATTGGGAAGCATCATTCCGTGGCGGTCCTCCGAAGGGCGGGACTACCGTTCCCTGATGATGGACTTCTTAAGGCATCCGGAACGATACCCCACCAATGAAATCGAAAATATCCGCCGGGATGGTCGTCGGGCTTGGATTGCCTGGACCAACAAAGTCGTGCGGGATAAAGCCGACCGGATCGTTGAAATCTTGAGTGTTGGTGTCGATGTTACCCAGCGAAAACAGGCCCAGGATCAGGTGCAATTCCTTACCCATCAATTGATCAAAGCGCAAGAGAATGAGCGCCTTAAAATATCCCGGGATCTACACGACCACATCGCCCAGGACCTATCCACACTGAAAATCAGCCTGGAGACCCTGTTCAAAGATCAGTCGACCGAAACGAGCAATAAAGTGAGGCAATTGTCCGATATCCTGCAGCGGTCGATTGCCGCTGTCAGGGACATGGCTTACGATCTGCGCCCCCCCGGTCTGGACCAGTTGGGCTTGGTCAAGACCCTGTACCTGTATTGCGAGGATT
Organism: Desulfosarcina sp.; assembly: GCF_041551955.1. GTDB lineage: Bacteria > Desulfobacterota > Desulfobacteria > Desulfobacterales > Desulfosarcinaceae > Desulfosarcina. Next base: position 447 of record NZ_JBFELV010000114.1, on the reverse strand, counting down.
TTTCCAAATCCAGCGATGCGGAAATCGATTTCGCGGCGGCCGGCGTGGACGAACTGAACCTGGAATATGAAACAGAAATCAACATCTACCGGCTGATCCAGGAAGCCTTGAACAACATCAAGCGGCACGCCGGCGCCAACCGGGTAACCATCCGGGTCGTCGCCTCCTCTCCGGATATCGTTATCCGCATCAAAGACAATGGTAAAGGCTTTGACGTGAATGACCGCCGGAAACGGGCCCTGAAAGGAAAACGCATGGGGCTGCAGAGCATGGTGGAGCGGGTTCGTCTGCTGCAAGGGAAAATCAACATCCAGTCCAAACCCAACAAAGGCACCTATATTTTCATTGCCATCCCGTTAAAGGAGAAAACCATTGGCCTCCAGGAAAAGCGTTCTGATCATTGACGACCACCCGCTGTTCAGAGAGGGACTAAAATCCAGTATTGCC
>NZ_JBFELV010000113.1:0-12942 GCF_041551955.1 Desulfosarcina sp. | reverse complement strand
GGTTGGCTGTATCCGCGGATTGTCTGGGGGGGGATCTGGGGGCTTTTGTTCGTGCTGCCCCTTTTGAATTCACGCTTCCTGCTCAAGGGTACTTTGTTGAGTCTTCTACCGACCGCGGTTCAGCTGTTTTTTATTTTTCCCTACCAGGCTAACAAAGGACTGGCCGGCTTGAGCCTGGGCATGTGGACCCCGGCTTTCGTTCTGGTCTACAACTGGGTGTGGGGCGTCGTGGCGGCGACGTCCATAAAATTTTCTAAATAATACCAATGGAAACGATGACAATCCTTGACCTGAGCCACTATCTTGAACCGCGAAAGCGAGCACATTCCCCGCTGCTTGCGGCGGGTGGTGTTCAATAAAAAACTGGATCTTGCTTCTCCGACGGTGAGCGTATTGCAGATGAAGGCCTTTTGCGGCTTGCGCAGCGAGAAATTGGATTCCCGGGATGTGGAGGATCTCTTGGATCAAATGGCCCAAGCGATGGCCCCAACCGAACCGGACGCAACATAGGAGCAGTGCCCTGGCCCATGACGTCAAATTTTGAAGAACTCGATTGCCAGAAAACCCACATGGGCGAACTGACGCTTCGCCGCCGGCGCATATTGTCTCTCAGCGGCCGGGAGGTATACGAGGTCAAGCTCGGCGATGACTATCTTATGTCGAGCCTGTTCCATGACTCCGAGGTGGCCCTGGCCGACATCGGGTTGGGGGCGTTGGGCGGGGCAGCGTGGGATGTGGTCGTCGGCGGCCTGGGATTGGGCTACACAGCGGTGGCTGCATTGGCATTCAAACAGGTCAAGCGCCTGGTCGTCATCGAAGCCCTTGCACCGGTTGTCGACTGGCACCGTCGGGGTCTGGTGCCCAACGGAAGCACGCTGAGCCGTGACGGTCGCTGTGTTTACTACCATGCCGACTTTTTCGACTTGATCCGCGGTGACGGCTTGGACCCCGAGGAGAAAGGTGCCAGGTTCGACGCCGTTTTGCTGGACATCGACCACACCCCTGGATTCTGGCTGCACCCCAGTCACGCGGACCTGTATTCAGAATCGGGCATGCGCCGGCTGAAATCGTTTTTAAAGCCCCATGGCATCTTCGCCCTCTGGTCCAACGATCCACCCGAAGATGCGTTTGTTGAACTGCTTTCTGGTGTTTTTGCCAGTGCCGAGGGCCACACAGTTCAATTTGACAACCCCCTGCTGCAGTCGGTGACCGCCAATGGGGTTTATTTGGCGCGTTGCGACTAACGGTCAGCTGACGTGTAAAAGCGCCGCGGCCGCGCTTGGATTGGCATTTCAGATGCCCAGCCGAAGTATTTTTCGGCGAAGTGTGTTTTTGTTGATGCCCAGTTCCTTGGCCGTGGCCACCTTTTTCCCCCGGTTTCTTTCAAGCGCTTGCTGAATGGCCCGTCTCTCTATTTCCTTCAGGGTCAATCCCGGTGCAATCGGGTTCAGTGCGCTGGGCGGAAGGATGTGGCCCGGAAGGCAGGCCACGCGGATGATATCTTCCCTGCAGAGCACAAAGGCATGCTCGATGGCATTTTCCAGTTCGCGGATGTTGCCGGGCCATTCGTGCAGCATCAGCGTGGCGATGGCATTTTGGGATATCCCGGCAATGTTTTTTCCCGTCAGACGGTTGAAGCGCTCGATGAAATGATCCACCAGCAGGGGGATGTCCTCCTTGCGGTCCGCCAGCGGCGGCAGAGACAGCTTCACCACATTGATCCGGTAGTATAGGTCCTTCCTGAACGTTCCCCTCTCGACCAGTTCTTCAAGATGGTGATGCGTGGCGACGATGATTCTGGCGTTGGTGGCTATCGGCTGGTTGGAACCCAGCGGTTCAAAGGTTTTATTTTCGAGCACCCTGAGGAGACGGACCTGCATGACCGCGGATATGTCTCCTATTTCATCCAGCAGCAGGGTGCCGTCCCGGGCTTGTTCGAATCTTCCGGGCTTGTTCGTTTTCGCATCGGTGAAAGCGCCCGCCCGATAGCCGAAAAGTTCGGATTCCACCAGGGTATCCGGCAGCGCCCCGCAGTTGACGGCCAAAAAAGGCCCATCCTTGTGCAGGCTGTTGTTGTGAATCGCTCGGGCGATGAGTTCCTTGCCTGTGCCGCTGGCACCCTGAATCAACACCGTGCTGTGACTTAGTGAAATTTGCGGCAGGATTGAGAAAATGTTGTGCATGCCGGCGCTTTTGCTCACGATATCTTCATAAGAATGCTGCTTGAACAACGCCCTTCTCAGTTCGCTGATATCACTTAAATCCCTGAAGGTCACGACACCGCCAATGACGTTGTTTTGGCCATTTTTCAATAGCGTTGTCGTGGAACTGATCGGGATTCGTTTTTTGTCGGCACGAACGATATAGATGGGTCGATTGATCACCGGGGACCCGGACTCCAGGGTCTCTCGGAGAACACAATTGCTTTCGCAAACATTGCTGCGGAAGACTTCAAAACAGGACCGGCCGATGGCTTCCGCTACCGGGATGCCGGTAATTTTTTGCGCTGCGCGATTGAAATAAGTGACGCGCCAGTTCAAATCAATCGCGTAGACACCGTCCGTGATGTTGTCCAGGATGATCTGATATTGATCGTCGAGGCATTCATCGGACGAAGCCATTCCCGCTGCGGCTTGATGACCCATCTTCGGCGTCGAAAAGGATCGATCCACGCGTTGGTCGGTTCGCGTTTTTGGGTTCATTTTGTTCCCTTTGCCTGTGGGAAAAAGCTTTATAGTGTTCCCTCCGTATATGACATCAGCGAGTGAAAAATCAAGTGGATTTTTTAATTTCAGATTAATTCCAGATAGATGGAATTAATCTTCGTTTTATCTGCCGCCATAGTATGTTTATTGCTTAAGTCTTCTGGGCAGATCTTCTTTCTTCCATTATCCATTTCAATCATCCAACGGAAAAGGGGGTATCACCATGAAACGTGCCTGGGTTCGAAAAAGAGCCGCTTGGTCGCTTGTCCTCGCCGGGGTCCTGGTGTCCGGATTCCTAATCTTCGGGAGTCACGGCGTTGCCATGCAGGAGGCGAAAAGCGGGAAGAAGGTGATGCATGAGAAAGCGTACACGCTTTATCAAAGCAATTGCCTGGGGTGTCACATTTCAGTTGCCGATCCGGAAAAGGCCGGTCGAACTCGTGATGACTGGCACCTGGTGGTTCAAGTCATGCACGGGTACGGTCTCGACCTGACCGATGCCGAGAGCGAGATGATCATCGATCTGCTCTACGACCTGAGGCAGGGCATGGAAAGGGAAGCGGGATAGCACCTTGCAGATGAAAGCCTCCGACTCGTGCAAGATTCAAGGTAGTATGAACCCTTATTCATAAAAGTGGAGGATAAGCCATGAAACGAAGAACCTTTTTAAAATCCTTGGCGGCCACCGGCGTTGCGACATCTTTGACCGGTGCGGGGGCGCTGACCCGCGAGGCCCAGGCGCGCAAAAAGATTGATTTCGGAGAAGTTAAAAGCGTGCGTATAGATGTGCTTAGCGAGACCAGCTGGTTCGACAACGACAACTTGAAAAAACACATGCTGGATTACGGCGGAGCGATGACTAACCAGTATGACATTCCGTGGGACTGGGACAATGCCGGCGGCTACATGGCCCTTTTAACCGTGACCACCTTGGAGGGTAAAGAGAGAAAGATTCTTTTAGACTCCGGGTGGAACAACGACTGGGTGGACTATATCTACGAGATGAACAACATCCCCGCCATGTTGAAAAGCGGGGAGATCGAGTTCATGGTCCTATCCCATTGGCATCTCGACCACTACTGGGGGATCGAATCGACTTTGAAGCACAAACCCGACATCACCATGTATGCGCCCAAGACCTATTATCCGGAAGATATGGCGCTGCTCAAAGGCGCACATTTGACGGCCAAAAACAAGGAAGGCAAGGATGTGCATGTCTGCAAGAATGATGTCCCCCATTCCGGAAAGCTGATTCTCTGCGATCCGGACGGCGAGAAAGATGGTATCTACAACCCCATGCCGGGGGTTGCCATCAGGAATTTCGACGTTCCCATTTTGCTGCGGGTAAGGGGAGAAAACGTATTTTATTTCAATGTCAAGGACAAGGGAATCGTCACGGTGACCGGTTGCTGCCACCCGGGAATTCTCTCTCTGTTCTCCTATGCACGCAAAAATTTTGAAGGGTATAAGCCCTATGGTTGCTACGGAGGGCTGCACATTACCCTCTTTGAGACGTGGGATCCCAAGTTCGACGACATCATCAAGGGCGTAAAAGCGTTCAAGATTCAAAAGCTTGCCTGCAATCATTGCACCGGATGGATCTGGGCTGAAAAAGCCGCCGCCGCCGGTGTCCCCGTTGTCAAAGGCACCGATAAATTCAAGTCATACAAAAGGCAGTCTACCGTGGCCACCGCGAGCAATGCATTTCTCACAAACGGTGATCACGTCGTTTTCTAACTGCTATTTAAAGCGTGCCATAAAGACAGGACAGACCAGGGGATTCGTTGATCGAACACTCACCTCTTCCCCTGGCTGTCTTAATGGAGGGTCGACCAGATGAATACGACTGCTGGAACAGGGCAAAAATTCAATTATTTTTTCGGATTGATCAATCTGGTGGCGGTTTTTTGTATCGTGTGGCTGCTGTGGTATGTTTTCATGAACCCCAATACGGTGATGAAACTGTACACGCCCATGTACGGTTTTTCGTTGGTTGTCGGATTTCTTGCCGCCATCGTGCTGTTGAACAACGTTGCCGGCGGCTATCCATTTCCGGAAGGTTCAACACAACGATTCGGACCGGTCCAGCGAGGCATAGTGATGACCCTCGCTGCCGTCCTGCTGATGCTTTTTCTGGTTTTTATTTTTTTCTGGGGTTTTATCGGGAAATTCGGCATCGCTTATTTCAGTCCGCAATCGATCATTGCTTCGGGCGGTCAGGGTGCGGAAATTTTTAATGCCCGCGAAAACGCATCCACCGCGATCGTCTACTACTTCACCGCCTTTTTACTGACGGCACTTTTCTGGAGCACCGGTTTCGGCCGATGGCCCTGGCAAAATGACGATCGGAGTGTGACGGCCTGGTCGAGATTATTTGCCGTCACTTTTTTCAGCGGCATCATCTACATACTCCTGTTTCATCCCCACGTCTGTTATCTTTTCTACCCGGCCCAGGACAAGGCCGGCGTGGAATCCTGGTGGGCGAATTTTGCCGGCACGGGCAGCGCCTTTTTCGGGCTCGGTCTGGTCCTTTGCGTCTTGTTTTGGATTGTGGCGTCAGATCTGCTGTGGGACGGGTATCCCTGGAAATATCTTGAAAAGGAAGGGGAATCTACCTGGGCCAAAGGGCTGGTCGTCCTTGTCGTCACCTTTGTCCTGGGTGTCATCGTGCTCTTGGTCCTGATGCAGATCATGAACTATTTTTGGGATGAACCGTTTGTGGGCGGGCAATACACCGATGGCCCGGATTTCCGGTTCATCCATGCCGGGGAGATATGCGGGTTTTTTATCCTGGCAGCGTTTATCCTGAAACACTATTTCAATAATTTCCCCCATGTAAAAAGCCTGTGGCTGGGCGCGGTCATACGAACCATCCTGGCAGTTGCCGGCGGCATGCTTTTTTACTGGTTTTATTACTCCCCCCTGGCGACCTTTTTTCTGGCCAAGGTGCCCGGTATCGCCCAGCCCGGCGATACATCGCTGGTTTGGACCATTCTCTTTTTGAGCGTCATCATGGTTCAAACGGACTTTTTCGAAGGGTGGCCGCTCAAAAAGAATAGGATGGAACTAAAATAGTGGATAAGAGCAAAAGGACATTCTGTAAAAAATACTTGTTCCGACAGATCCAAAAGACCGTTGAAGGATTTGGGGAGGGGTTTAAAGAAGCGCAGCAGCGCCTGACGTTCGATGATTTCTTTGAATCCTATGAATCCAGTTATGCCCTGACCCTGGCCTACCCGGATGATATTTTAATCGAGACCGCCCGTCAGCATGGCATCCACACCGAAGGGCGAGGGAAGAATGAGATAATAAAGGAGTTGTTTGAAAAACATGGCGGCTACGGGAACTGAGTGCGAGAGCTTCTTTGAGAACAAAGTCAACAGTATGCTGGTGACCACCTCCTGGATCGACGAGTTGAAGGCGCTGCTGGAAATGGAGGCGGTCAGTCAGATCTGGGGAGATGCGCCGGCCTGGTATATGTGGTTGTCGGATGCCCATGGGGTCTACCGCCTCCAACTGGAAGCGGCCATGAACGAAGAAAAGAATCCGGCGAACAAACAGGGCTATTTTTCCATCAAATGCTATCCATTTGACAATACGACCGTTTTTGACACCTTCTCCTACGAGGAACAGGTGTTGAGCCAAAGCCGTCTTTTCGATGACACCCATACCCCGCGGTTCGAAGAGTTGCAGAGAATCCCCGATTCCCTGTTCAATGTCGCTGCCATGATTTACCGGGTGAACCAAGATGACACGATGGCGTGTTTTACCTTGGAAAGTTTGGATACCCTGCGTTGCGTCTATCCCGAAGAAACGGTGGTGAATGTCGATCTGATCGGAAAAACCCGATGCTACCGGAAAGGTGAGATCGGCCGATCGGTGCCGGGCTGGCAGCTGGGGTACCCTGTTTTTGACCGCCTGTTAGGCATGTATGCCCACTACAGCAAGGCCAAACCGGCTCGGGTGCGCATCACGCGTTCATCGGGGTTCGAATACGTGCATGCCGGCGACCGTACATTTAATTGCCTGGATGCGCCGAAAATCCACCGTCTGGCCGCGTCGGTTTTATTTGCCTCCCCCGACCGACCGGATAAAAGGATTGATTCGAATGAACTGGATGTCCTGGAACCGGAAGGGGAGTCGGGTCAAGTGGAGATCCTTTTGGACCGAGCGTTTCCCTGCGGTCACCACCACCACGCGGAGAAAACGGCACCCTACCAATCGGTTGTAGGCGCATCGGTCAACCCGCTCTGGTGGTCTCTGGCCGAGACCGCATACGCCTCCAACCTGGCCTCAACCTGCGGGTGCCATTGACCATAGCTGGCAGCGCCGGGGGGGGTGACCAAGCCCAATCGATACATGCAGGCGCTTTTGGGTGATGGGAAATGATCAGAATCGCCATACCCATATTCCGTCATCGCGTTTCACCGGTGCTGGATACATGTACCCGTCTGTTGATCATCGATTTCGAGGGGCAAACCGAAGTCGATCGGCGGGAGGTTGCTTTTGATATGTACGCCCCATCCGAGCGGATGGCGATTGTTAAAAAGCTGAATCCCGATGCCGTCATTTGCTGCGGTGTCAGCGACGTGTTTGACAGGATGCTTCAGGCTGCCGGTATCAGCCTGATCTGTGGCATCGCCGGCGATGTTCAGCAGGTCGCCGAGGCGTTTTTGGGCAACCGCCTCGATGCCCCCTGCTTCAGGATGCCCGGATTTAAACCTGGTGTTTGAAAGTTATGGCAGTCAATCCAGTATGATAAGGAGGTAGCACATGGCTAATTTTTTATTTGTCTTGAGCAGAGATGACAATGAGGCGGCAACGCGGTGTTTTCAATTTGCCAAAATAGCGCATTCAAAAGGACACCAGACGGATCTGTTTTTTATCGACAATGGCGTTCGCTGGGCCGATTCCGCAAGAGATTTGTCAGTCAAGACACCCACTGGTGACTGCCCCAATGATTATCTGCCTTATCTGGTTGAGAACCAAGTTCCCATTGGCGTTTGAATCCCCTGCGCCAAAGCTCGTCAGGTTGACGAGAAACGCTTCTTTTCGAACATGATCCTCGATGGCGGACCCCATCTGATAGATTTGGCTGCCGAGGCTAAAGTGTTTAATTTCTGAAAATCATTTTTCGACCGCTGAATAGGGATAAGTCAATGAAAAAGATTGGAATAATTATCTGCGATCGCTACCGCCGCTGTGCAGGCGGGAAGTGTTTGCGAGCGATGAGGGACAAGGAGGGTGCCTTCAGCATCTACGCCGGCCTCGACGTTGAGTTGGTCGGTTTTACCACTTGTGATGGCTGTCCGGGTGGAAACATCGAATATGCCGGCGAAGAGATGGTGAAGAATGGCGCCACGGTTATTCATTTAGCTACCGGCCTCGTGGTTGGTTACCCACCCTGTCCCCATATCGACGCATTCAAAGCCTTCCTTGAAAAACGGTATGGGATCGCGGTCGTTGTCGGCACGCACCCCATACCGAAAAAATATCTGGATATGCACACCCATTTAGGTACATGGACGGACGCCGCATGGGCGCCAGTGATTGCGCCAACCCTGAGTGATGAAGTGACACGGGCAAACTACGATTAAGTTTAGTCACACCAACTATGCTTTGACCGGTGGGATATTTATTTAGTATGTTTATCGCGAGTTAGATTTATCCGATATTCCCATAATCCTTTGATCAACGGCCGGGGATGATAGTGGGTGGAATTTCCCAGAGGCAACGATTTTTAAGAACCCTTTTGGGCGGCGAAACGGACAGGTTCCCATTTTTCGACCTTGAGCCCGACGAAGGTACCCTCGGGCGATGGTACCGGGAGGGACTTCCCCGACAGCAGTCCTTTTCGACCTATTTCGGTCTGGAAACGCACCATTCCGTCGGATTGACGCTGCACAGTTACCCCTTTTATCAGCAAGCACCGGATCTTCTCGACGACCCGTCCACTTTCATCCGGCATTACCATCCAAACCAGCGATCACGGTATGCGCGAAACTTTGTCAAACAAAGCCAACGCAACCATCAACAAGGCCGCGTGCTCTATGTGGACGCCTCGGGAGGCGGTCTCTTGCAGATGTTGGGGGTGGGAGATTGGGAGTCGCTGCGCGCTGCTTGTTTTGCGCTGATGAAAAGGCCGCAGATAGTGGAGGACCTGGTTAATCGGACCACCGACTTTTACTGTGACTGCCTCGAGAGGGTGCTTTCCAAGGTTTCGGTAGACTATGCCTCTTTTTATGAGCCGATTGCCTCCAACCACGCACCCGTGGTTTCTCCGGCGATGTTTGTACGCTTCGCCATACCCGGTTACAGGAAAGTTATCGACCTTTTAAATAAATATCGTGTCCCGCTTCGCATTTTGTGCACCACCGGCGGTGACTTGACCTCGCTCCTGCCATTGCTCATCGACGCCGGCATCAACGGCCTCTGGATCAGCAACATCCGCAGCGCCGGCATGGAATACCCTAAGCTTCGCCGTCAATTCGGAACTGAAGTCGCCCTGATCGGTGGGATCGACGCAACTGCATTGGCACGGGATGAGGCGGCCGTGAGAAAAGCGGTGGAGGAGACGGTGCCGGACCTGCTTGATGGCGGTCATTACCTTCCTTGCCTCGATGACAGGCCTCGCATTACCGTTCCCTTCGCCAATTACCGATTGTATCGGCATCTGCTTGAAGAGATATCGCGCAAGGGGTGATCCGTAAAAGGTTTTCTAACGATCAAGCCACATGGAACCGGACATGATAGGGGATGGTATGCATGGCCCGGTCTGCCAGACGCCTGAACTTTCTTCTTTCAGACAGCCACAAGCAGGCCTGGTATAGCCAACGATAATATAAGTTGGGCATCACATATACCGATCTCAATTTGTGCAGCTCATTGTCAGCCCAGTAATATGTCCGCAGGCGGTTCCAGCGATATGCCGTGTATCGTAGTGCCAGCAACACAGCTTTCTTGATACGTTTCATATGGACTGTCCCATCACATCGATTTTCGGATTTATTGCGGGTGTGCGCCAGGATTTTAAAAATTAAAACGGTAACGACCGGCACCGATGCGTTCTGTATTTAAATATCGCCAAATCGAACATTAACTTTAACACCAACCTGCAAATCACTCGACATCATCTAAAAATACAGCTGATGTCCCATGTTCTTATTGCGTTTTTTCGATGGGAATGCCCTTCTCGCGGATATCGGCGAGGATATTTTTTAGCTGGGCTTTGGTGCAGTCATCGATGTGATAGGCTTTTTGACCACCATCGGTGAAAAAAAACAACAAATGGTCCTGGTTGGTTAAAACTACCTTTCGGATGTAATCCCGATCCAGCCATGGCTCGAGAACTTTTAGGAAGTCGTTGAGTCGACAGGTTTGCATGATTTTTCTCCTAATTTTTTAAGATTTTACAAGATGGTTAAAATAGTAAAACCGACCGTCCAGAGATGCAAAACGATTTTGGGTCGCTGTGCGGAAAGGACTGCCATACCGCTATTCTATTCATACCCCGGTTCTTCATCAACGGTCCAACCCCACGCCGCACCCGGCGAGTGTTCTTTTAGCCCTTTTCCAGGCTATCGGCTAGACATTTAGGGTTAATGGCGCATTGAAACATGGATCAGGATGGCCCTGTGAAATTAAGTTCGAACCGTAACTCTTGCCAAACGATACCAACCCCTTGACAAGAATAGGGATCTCTGCAAACCTATACGTGTTCCGCTTTTCCACTGCCACCATCGCTGAGACGGAGATCCACCCATGGCACTGACGAAGAAGGGCATCGTCGAGCAGATCCAGGCCCAGCTTGATTTTCCCAAAAACAAATCCCTTGAGACCGCTGAATTTCTTCTCGAACTCATCAAGACCCACCTGGAGGTTGGTGATGATATCCTTATTTCCGGTTTCGGCAAGTTCTGCGTGAAGGAAAAAAAGGAGCGAAAAGGCCGGAATCCTGCCACCGGGGATGAGCTGATGTTGAAACCGCGACGCGTCGTGACCTTCAAGTGCTCTGGTCAACTGCGGGACAAGGTGAATAAACAATGAATACCATTGCCAACCGACGACGACATCCGCGCCACATTGCCCTGTTCACTGCGAAATATACCGTCAAGTCAGGAACGTATCGGGATCTGGTCCGCAATGTGAGCGCAGGAGGTATCTATATTATCAGCCGACGAACGATCAGAGATGGGCAACGGATCAGCCTTCGCTTCCCGGTATTGGCTTTCGACAAAAAGCCCAGCGTTGCGGGTACGGTGATACGGTCTCACCACAGGGGCTTTGCCGTCATGTTTGACCATCCGGTTGAAGCGAAAATCGGCCGGGATGGCCGATTCCCTCATATCGAAATTAAGCAAGATCAACCGCGTTGAAAGTTCATCCGCATCTTCCTCGACTCAACCCTGTATCACTTGCATCCAGCGGGAAGCGTGTCCTTAAAATATTCGAAGCATAGGCATATCGCTTCTTTTTCCCAGTCATCCAGAGCAATGAACTGACATCCAATGCCTCGATTGGTTTTGTTTACAACTTTGGCTTTAAATCTAACTGCCTGGGTTTCAGTTGGGAGCTTGGCGTTAATGGTCACCATTTTTCCAACCGTTATTTTATACGGTTCGCCTATTTCTATGAAAACTCCGCCTAAACTGATGTCCGTAATGGTCAAAATCCCATCAATCCCCTGAACCATGGCGTTGCAATGAAATTCAAGCCTCGGGTCTTTTCTTCTCTCTTTAGTTACATTTTTCTTTTTACTTCGAATATCGGCCATTGGGCAAACCTCATAAATAGACCTGAATGGGTGTATTGGCCGATTGCCCCCAATATATCCCCAAAAAAAAGCGCTGCCTTCGCCTTCGATATATCTATTTTTCAATACGGAGTATAAAAGATTTACATGCAAAGTGCAAAGCACGTATAAAATATCCGTTGCCTTCGTTGATGGGATTGATGGACGCGGTACATTATGATCAAAAAAAAAGGGATTTTATACCGTATAAACATTTTTCCAGTATATGGTGGCCCTGCCAATCCATCACATGCAATAGGACTTGAAAAAATCGGCATACCTCAGCTATGCTCAAACCATGAATATTTGCTCATTATCATTCAATTTACCTTCATGCATTAAATCATCAAAAGATGACCTAAAGATGGAAGGAGATCCCATGAAGGAAATGGTCATTAGATTTAGACTCATGAATACCGACGACTTTGACGCTGTGGTCAGGATTGACGAAAAAGTATTCAATGCTTCGCGGGCGGAGTATTATGAGCTGAAATTTGAAAAGCTTTTCAGGTCCAACGAGTATCTGCCCACGTCACTTGTCGCAGAGGGAAAAGATGGAACGGTGGTGGGGTTTGTTATGGGTGAGCTCTATATGGGAGAATATGGCATCTCCCAGGAAGGCGCTACCCTCGATACCATCGGCGTTGATCCAGATTACCAGCATAAGGGTATCGGTGGGCGGTTGATAAATGAATTTATGGATCATCTTAGAGATCTCAACGTTAAAAAAGTAAACATCCTGGTCGACAGAAATGATTCCAAACTGATGCATTTTTTTAGCGCGAACTTTTTCAGCCCCTCAAAAACGATTGTTAACCTGGAACGAAGCCTTTGATGTCAGCGAAGGATCAACGATGGGGAATCGCACTCAAGTGTGACATTGCCTTCAAGCTGACTATGAGAGAAAAGAAATGAATATGGCCGAAACGGCTCATACTAAAGCACTGTTTTTTGTTTTGGCAGCCGGCTCGCTGTGGTCTTTTGGTGCCCTGACGATCCGCTACATGGTCGATCCACAAATCTATCGATGGCAATATCTGTTCTTCCGGGGCCTGACGGTCGCGGCGATACTGTGCGTCTGCCTTATTGCAAAAGATGGCAGCCGGTTTTTTAACCATTTCAAAAGAATCGGTATGCCGGGTATTGTCGGCGCTTTCGGACTCTTGGGAGCCTTTATCTGTTTTATCTGGTCCATAACGCTGACTACCGCTGCCAATACCCTGTTTTTGTTTGCAACCACCCCCTTTCTCGCTGCATTCATGGGGATTGTGATCCTCAAGGAAAAAATAAACCCATTCACCTGGGTTGCAATGACCGTTGCCCTCATCGGAATTACCGTGATGGTCATCGAGGGTTTGGAAGCCGGAAGCGTTCTTGGAACGGTCACGGGCTTTGCCGCCGCCTGTGGCTTTTCAATTTTTTCGGTGTCCCTCAGGTGGCGAAAGG
>NZ_JBFELV010000112.1:0-12956 GCF_041551955.1 Desulfosarcina sp. | reverse complement strand
TGTCAAGGGGAACCCGCATTCCCACTCACAAACACCCTAGTGAGCAGACCGGGTATCTATTGTCCGGCAGAACCCGGCTGTTCATCAATGATCAAGTCTATACCTGTAACCCGGGGGACAGCTGGTGCGTCCCCGGTGATGCGAAACATGGTACGTATGCTATAAAAGATTCGGTTATCATAGAAATTTTTTCACCGGTGAGGGAAGACCTGCATCCTGACACCGAGTATACGCCATTTATTCAATCCTGGAACACATGAATAATATCACGCTGGTGATTGATGCGGGGACTGATAGATACCGTATTTGCACTAATCCGTCCGAACCTATTCTTGATTTGACAGGTCTGGCATTTAGTCCCGGGCGTGGCTTGACAGAAAATTGCCTTGTCTTGCCCGCGCTCATGACGTTTCTCAACAGCCTGTTCAATATTATCGTCGCTGAAAACTGCCTGGCCTGACGCCTTCCAGCCGTCAAATCGCATCATCTGTTTCAGATGCTCTCTTCTCAATAGCGTTCAGCATATCCTCTATCATTTCGAAACATACTGGCTTCTGGTAGACACCATCGAAGCCTGCTTCTTCCAAAGCATTTCGACCATATTCTTCCAAGTAACCCGATAGCGCGTAAATTTGTATGTTCGGGTATTTCTTTTTCGTTTTCAGGCAAAAATCAACACCGTTCACCCATGGCATTTTTAGGTCGGTTATCAGTGCATCAAAGCCGGGATTCCATTCTAAAATCAGTTCTGCTTCTTCAGCACTATCTACAGTAACGACTTGGCCGCCATACCTTTCAAACATATTCTTCAACATCCGCAGGTGGCTGAGCTGATCATCAATTAACAGAATTTTTCCATCATGCTTGGGTCTCTGCATCTTCGGCTTTTTCGGCATTCTATCTACCCTTATATTGGCGTTGGTTTTCCGTTGAACCGAGGTTGTGGCTCACATCACACATGTTCAATGTTCACGACTATAATGGAAAAAATGAACGGCCACGGACCGGTTTGAATTCCAGCGCCAGCAAATATCCACGGATAGGACAACTGGCAACCCGACTAATTGTCGGTCGACTGTGGTTCATGGATCTGTGGGAGGGTATGGCTGTACCCTATGAGATGATACACTATAGTGTCAAGGATAATACTGCCTGGTGTTTGGTTGCGCAGAGATTGAACCGCGATAAGTGGCATCATTGCTCTTGACCTAACCCTTTTGCCTGATCCAGGACCTTGCGGATCAACCGTGATAGTTCAGAAATATTGAACGGCTTCTGGATAAATGCGTTGCATCCCCTTCCCATGATCTCCGTCGCTTTACCTTTCAGAGAATACCCACTGGACAATATTATTGGCATGTTGGGATGAATCTCACGAATAGCGTCAAACGTCCGGCCGCCATCCATTCCCGGCATAATTAAATCAAGAATAACAAGATCAATGTTAACAACAGGTTCCGATACCGCATCAACAGCATTTTCTCCACCTTTGGCGGCAATGACACCATAACCCAATTTTTCCAACATCGGTCTGCCCACATCAATCATGATATCTTCATCGTCAACCAGGAGAATCGTTTCCGACCCTCGAATGATCACATCATCGACATTCGCCTCTATATGGGCTGCTTTATCCGATGCCGGCAGATAGATGTTAATTGTCGTCCCGTGGCCGAGATCGCTATAAACCGTGATTACACCACCGTGATTTTTGATGATGCCATAGGCCGACGCCAAGCCTAATCCAGTGCCCAGGTATTTATCTTTGGTCGTAAAAAATGGATCAAAGACTTGCTGGCACGTTTCCTTGTTCATACCGACACCGGTGTCTTTTACAGAAATGTTGGCATATCGTCCGGGTATAGCCGCATAGGGTTTGCAAAAGGCAGCATCTAAACTCAGGATTGAGGTTTCCAGGTAGATTTCGCCGCCCTCAGGCATGGCTTGTATGGAATTGACGAAAATGTTCAACAACACCTGCTCAATCTGTCGCTTATCCGCTTCAACCACCAGTGACGAAGGAAAGGTGTCGCTGTGGATCTGAATATCCTTGCGGGTGCGGCCGAAAATGGCTGCGCTGGAAAGCAGCAGTTCGTTGACGTCTATTGGTTTGACTTCGTATTTTCCTCCGCGGGCCAGCCCAAGCAGTTGCCGGGTGAGATTGCTGGCGCTGGCTATCTGCTCCTCGATGGCTTTAATATGCTCCTGTTGGGGATGGGAAGGGCCCAACTCCAACGTCATCAACGACGCTCTGCCTTGGATACCCATCATCAGATTGTTAAAATTGTGAGCTATCCCGCCTGCAAGCGTTCCTATCGCCTCTATTTTCTTTGCTTGCTGAAGTTGTTGTTCCAGTCGCGACCGTTCGGTAATATCCTCATAAAAAACCAACTGATCTTGGTTTTTAATATTTAATGGTTTGAAATTGATCTCTTTTTGAGATCCGTCCTTGCAGGTCACCGCATATACATGTGGACGGGATCGTACAGTTGGAGGTTGTCGCTGATAATCAGACCATGCTTTCATCACTTTCTGGCGATAGCGGTCATCTGGGAATGCTTTGTTGAACCATTCTATTCCTGTAGGGACATCCTCTGTCGTGTATCCAAACATCTCTACAAATTTTGGGTTCACATACTTGTATCGGCCGTCTTCTCCCAACAGGGATATCCCGAGCGGGGATTGTTCCACCAGCATCCTGAACTTCTCTTCACTCTCACGCAGCGCTTTTTCCGCCTGCCTGCGGTTTTCAACCATATCGTTCGCCGATTCAGCAAGCTGAACAAAATCATAGAAATAAATTGCATTTCTCTCAATTTCAATAGCATCCGAAGATGCTTTTTGGAAAAAATTTTTAAATAATTTTATGTTGTGATCGATTCGATCCGAAAGTAGTTTAACGATCAGGAAGATGAAGATAAGCAGCGTAAATAGGATCAACGTCGTATTTAGAATATTGGTTCTGATTCTTCCTTCGAGTTCGGACTGCTTCGACGCGATCGCCGTTTCAATCTCATCTACATATAAGCTGGCACCAATATACCATTGCCATTCAGGCACACCCACGGCGTAGCTGATTTTAGGCGCATGTTTTTTACCTTCGATTCTCGGAAGCACATACTCAACGAAACCGCCGCCTTCTTTTGCCTGTTTGATGAGCTCCTGGACGATTTTAACCCCGTTTATATCTTCGATATCATACATGTTATTGCCGGTTTCAGGACCAGACAGGCCCAAGCCGTCCCATTTTCCGGTAAACACGTAACCATCCTTTTCAAACCTGATGTTGGAAATCCATTTCAGGCACTCTTCCTGAATATCCTTCTCAACATAATCGAGATACTCCCCGGAGCCGATTACCCAACCAATCGGTTTGAACAATTTTACAAAAGCGATTCTTGAGAAAAAACCTTGCTGGTTGGGTTTGGGCCAGGTATATTTATAGAACCCTTCGCCATCTTCCCTGATGACGGCAAGCATATCGGAAACAACGAACTCACCTTCCCCCCCTCTGACCTGCAGCATGTTCGTGCCTTCCAATTCAGGCCTGATTTCGAATAAGGTTTCGACACCTTCCAGCGTAAAAGCAAAATAATATCCGCGGCCGTTATTGTACCGCAAGGACCTGAGTGCTTGTTTGATAAGTGCCTCAATTTCTTCTACGCTTTTTATGTCTTTTTCTTTCAGATAAATGTTCTCTATGATGGCATAGGCCTCGTTAACTCTGCCTTTTATTGATTCCTGCAACCGTTTTTCAGTTTGAGATTTCATGTAGTTTACGAAATCCAGTGCCCGATCAACCTCACGTTCTAAGGTTACCTTCTGACTTTCCAGATAGGACGCACGCAGTGCGTTGGCCTCTTTTTCAAACCTGGACCATTCGGATGTAACCCAAAGATACCCTAATGAAAAAATGGATAAGACCCCAACGAGAGCCATATGGATTAGAAAGATTCGACTGATGCTTAATTTGAGAGGATTCATCGTATCGCCCAATAAATAAGTCAAATAGAACCTATCTCAGCCATAAGGGTCAGGGTTCAGGGCAAGGCATGCAACGGCGAAAAAGCGGAGTATACATGTAGGATGTGAACATGTTGAGCCGTTGCAAAGCGCCGTTATGGGCACTTAGACCATTTTTAAGATAGGTTCCAATGAATAGAATGGATTTGTTGCAGGGGTCAAGGGACAATAAAATGGATTAGGTTAATCCTTGACTACGGGAAGCGTTGCCGACTCGGATGGCTTCCTGCCTGGTGTGCGATTGACGACATAGATGCCGGTGCATACCATCGCCAGGGCAGTCAGCAACCGAAACGTAATGTGCTCATCGAGCAGAATGGCGCCTTCCAAAACACCAAAAAGCGGGGTAAGAAATAAAAAAGCACTCAACTTCGATGCCGGGTAGTTTCTGATCAACCAAAACCAGGCGAGATAGGTGATAAAGGCGACCCAAATGATCTGATAAGCGATGCAGCCCAAGATGAGCGGCGTCGCATTCGTGAATGCAGTCTGTCCCAGCAGTACCGCTCCGAGCGGCATTACGACTGCGGATACGACCAGTTGGTAAAGCAAGACACGGCTTGCCCGGATTTCGGACAATGGGCTGGCTTTCACCATGATGGTCGCAGCCGCCCAGAAGAAGGCTGCCAGCAGCAGCATCGTATCGCCAACCAACATCAAGGATCGAGGATTGCCGATGGATTCGCTGAATGCGACGATAATACCCAGGAAAGCGCAGCATAAACCAGTCAGCTGGGCCCTTTTCAAGGATTCTCCCCTCACAAACCAATGGGCCCCCACGGCTGTAAAGAATGGCATGGTGTACAGGAAGATGACCGACCTCGATGCACTGGTAAATTCCAAGCCCCAGTATATCAGCAAAAATTCGATGGAAAAGAACAGGCCGACGGCCATCCCCCACCAGAAGGTGCCGTCATTGAGGTCCATTTTTTCCCTGCGCGCGACCATCCACAGATACAACAAGATCGCGGCACCAATGGATCGAATGCCTCCTTGCAGGGCGGGGGCAATGCTTTGGACGGCAATTTTGATTGAAATCTGTTGAAGCCCCCAACTGGCGCAAAGAACGATCAACAGAACAATGGCCTTGACGTCAACTTTTACCGGTTTGGCGGTCATGATTACTGGTCAATCTTGATGAGGCGGTGTGCGAATGTTGATGTCGCCTGTTGGCCGGACGCGACTGCCAATCGCCATCCGGACATCCCGGATGACAGTGGCCTATAACCTATCTCAAAAATAATCTAAGTGCCCATAGCGGCGCTTTGCAACGGCTCAACATGCTCACCTACTGACGGTATGCTGCGCTTTTTCGCCGTGGCATGCCTTGCCCTGAACCCTTTTTTTTAGATACGTTCTATTAAAACCCGGATTGTTTGCCGGTCATTTTTTCGATTTCGACTTTGATCACCGCCGTTGCGTTTATCTTTTTTTCGGGAAACGCAAATGTTTTGTCGGAATAATGGGCCATGATGATGCCAAGCGCCTGGCGCTTAGGCTCCAATCCTTCGACAAGCGTGGCTTTGCCAAATCCGATAACGCTCTGAAACCTCATGCTCCAATTGCATGCGTCGGCGTCCTTGAGCGCTTCAACGGAAATATCGAACTCGACACATACGTTCGGGTTGTCTCTGAGGATGTCCATTTTGCGGCCTTTCAACGCGCCATGAAAATAAAGCGTATTGTCCTGGAAGCCGAAACTCAGGGGGACAATATAGGGCCGGTTTGCCTCGACCATGCCAAGCCTGCACACCGTCGCTTTCTGGATAATGGCATTGATGCCTGACGCATCCGAAACCGCTTTGTCGATTCGTCTCATGGTCCTGGATCCCCTTTCATCGATTGTCAGCATTCACCGAAAATTATCGTGCAACGTCACTATGTGGGCTCCTTGATATACTTTTTCGGGAAATAATAACAGACGTAAAAAAGATGTTTGAAATCGATACCGAGCGGCTCCGCCGCGCCCTTTTTGCCGGCTATGGGGAGCCGGTTCAATTGACCGCGCTTGACGATAACCGATCTAAACATTAGCCTATGCGCCCATGACCGAAGAATTGAACAAGCAGCCTATCCACGCTTTCATCGAAAAGCCTTCCCTGGTGCGACGTCTGTTTTTCGGTTGCCTCGTCCCGATCCTGCTCGCCCAAGGGTTGTGGGTTCGACAATCCGTGCCCAAATTAGCAGAAGCCAAAGGTCCCCGCCAAGGGGTTGTCGGAAGCGGCAAGCCGATTAGGATTCTCGTTGCCGGTGATTCCTCGGCAGCCGGTGTCGGCGCACCGGTTCAGGACAAGGCATTGATGGGTTGCCTGTTGTCACGGCTGGCCGTTGACTTTGCGGTGCATTGGCAATTGATCGCCAATACGGGATGGTCGACCCGTGACCTGCGCCTTTTTTTGGATACGGTTCCAGAAACCAGCTATGATGTCGTTCTCACGGCCACGGGTGTGAACGATATCACCTCCCGCCGATCCGTGACCGTGTGTCTACGCGATCAAATCAAATTGGTGAAATTGCTCCGCGAGCGATTGGGCGCACGCCAGATTCTCATATCAGGTTTACCCCCCGTTCACCGGTTTCCATCGCTCCCAGAGCCCTTGAGAGGGTGCATCGGGGATCGGGCGAAACGATTGGACAAGGCCATCCAATCCTGGTCCCGCGAGCAGCCGGATTGCGATCACCTCCGACTAAATTTTCCTGTGGGTACCGAGTATATGGCGACGGATGGCTTTCATCCCGGTCCCGGGATTTATGCGCTTTGGGCCGAGGCCGCCGCAGCCGTCATCAGGGCGCGTTGGCGTTGATTCACTTTTTTACAGCATCCTTGTAGACGGATAGCGTGCGTTCAAAAATACGGGGCCAGGTGTAGCGGGATGCTATTTCTTCGGCATGGGGGTCGACAATATCCGGAGCTTTTCTCACCGCTGCCATCATGTCAAGAATGCGTTGGCGTAACGCATCTTCCAGCATGGACTCGTCTTTTCGATAAGGCCGGTCAATGGTTTCAAGTGGCGGCAGTTGAATCAGGTCGATCGTCTCTTTGTCTGCTTTCCCGAAGATCTCCTTGAAACCCGACAGTTCGGTCGTGATGATCCGGCAACCGGATGCCAAGCCTTCAAAGAGCACGAGGGGGAGACCTTCAAAAAATGAAGGCAGCACCTGAACATGGGCTTTTTTCATCAGTTCCGATAAACGACGGTGGGTCACGAAACCATGGTCGGTGACCTTCTGGCCCAATTTTTCTGCCAGGTCAATGCAGTGGTCGTACTCCCGCCCCTTGCCGCTTCCCGCCAGGTGCAGGTGCCAGTCTTGATCCTCGATCTTCATCAGGGATTTGAGCAGCCAGGGAACGCCCTTGCTGCGATTATATTTGCCGGCGTAAAGGATATGAACGGTTCCGGCAGGTGATTTCGGGGCACGCGTAAACATCCTATGGTCATATCCGCCACCGACAACGACAATTTGATTCAACGGGATGCCAAACAGATGATGAATTTCCCTTTTCTGATCGGTCGTCAGCGCAATGATCTTGTCCAGGCGCCGACAGTGGCGTTTCACGTAACGTCGTAAATGGGGGCAGTTCGTGTATTGTCTTAGTTCCGTGCCATGACAGGTTGCCACGACGGGAATCGTCGGAAACCGTTTTTTTACCAGGGCCGAAAGTAAAAAAAGGTGATTCGTGTGGATGATATCCGGCTTAAACTGGTTGGCTGCATGTTCAAGTACCTGGGTGAACGCGGACTTGTAGGCGGTCAGACGCTTGCCTTTCAGATCTCTGAACAAAGAGCTTTTATAGGGCATCACATCCGACATGCCGGTAACAGGGAAATTGAGCGACGGCGATTCAAAAAAAACGAAGGCGCCTTCGGTTGGCGGCCGATCCTTCAAGGATGGAATCGTGCCAGCTGGGACGCCGGCAACCCGGTAAGTCGAAAGCCCGTATCTTTGAGATTCTCTGATCATCGCCTCAAGATAGATCCCACTCCCGGTCATTTCCGGTCTCTGTCCGATGACATGCATGATGTTAAAATGGGTCATAGGGGGGTGATGCATCCTTGACAGAATGAGGTTCACTATTTTTTAAACGCCGGTAGGCCAGGCGCCACGTTTCGGATCGTTTGGCTCTTCGTGTCGGCCACTGAAAGCCAAAATGGCCGCATAAACGGCAGAAAGCGGACATCTGGTCCGACAGCGTGTCGGCGTCATCCGGCAGCGCTTTCCTGCCCAGATGGTAACCAAAGATCCGGTCGATCCCACCGGCCACGGCACACATGTAATACCCTGAAGGGGTCAATCCCAAACCGCACGTTTTGATGATGCGGCAACCGCAGGTATAGTCGGAGAATCGGTTAAAACGCGTATCGACAGGCGCCACATTAAACGGTTTAAATAGATTGACCCGCGAACGCTTAAGGGTGCTTTTTAGCGTGATCGCGTCAGGCAGTTTCTCCAATACCCGATGAACGTGATCCCCGAAGAAATTAGTTCCCATCACCAGGTTCACAGAAGGATTATACCGCTTCCGATAATTGATCA
The DNA here is from genome assembly GCF_041551955.1 of Desulfosarcina sp. Classification (GTDB taxonomy): domain Bacteria; phylum Desulfobacterota; class Desulfobacteria; order Desulfobacterales; family Desulfosarcinaceae; genus Desulfosarcina. The sequence continues at coordinate 4,397 of NZ_JBFELV010000112.1, read as the reverse complement.
ACAGGTCGACAATGTCAAAAATGCGACTGTGGAGGGTTGGCTCCCCGCCCAGCATCCGGATACGTTTCCACGCGATTCCTTTTGCAACGCTCTGGCTGATAAACATCGCTACATCGGCGACAGGCATTTCTAGATCGCTCGGGGCCTGTGTGCATGAACGATTACAGTTGATGCATTTCAAGTTGCACTTGTAGGTGATGTCGATTTCAATATATTCGCGGCTGGGATGAAACTGCCTGCCGAATCGCTTAGCCACACACGCTTGGGCACGAACAAACTGGTAAGCATCCAATAACAAACGCGTTGCTGTGATATTGCGATGGCGGTGGGGTGTCTTCAAAAACGCTTCCTCAGTACGGACATGGCCGCTTCGTTTATTGTGGATCCCGTGCATGCCAGGGCCAATCGATGACGCCCTGTGGATTCAACAGGGCGACCAGGCCGGGATTGCGCATGTCATTCCAGACGAATTTTTCGAAGACAAGCTCCGGGGAGGGGAGCCCAAACGTGACGTGCAGATGCGGCAGGATCCTTGCTTTTGATCGGCTGGTGTCGGCGATGGTGGCGATGATATCCCCTTGCTTCACGAAAACACCGGGTGTTATGTGATCCAGCGGCCTCGTGTGGGCATAAATCGATATCAACATGCCGATATCCGGCTGGACCTGTTTGTGTTGTATAACCATGGCCTGACCCAGATAGTCCTCAAAAACGGACCTGACCACGCCGTCGTGCATCAGCGGAACGCGGGTGTCGTGGGCGAGACGACGGACCCGCCCGAAACCATCCATGTACAGGCAAAAGTCGATACCCTCATGGGGGAAATCACGCGGACCCTGGTCGCCCCACCACTTGTCCGGTGATTGAAATCGCATGCCTGGACTGAAAACCCAACCTTGGAATTCGTTGGGGTCAATCCTGTTGGATGCGATGAGCATCTCTGTGAAACGAGTTTTCTTCAATTCCACGATCATTCCCGGGTTACCGTTTATACCGCCATACCGTTTCTGATTTCCATGAGAAAGGCAAGGTCACTCAGACGGGTTATTTTCGGCCATAGGCCCAAATCTTTTTAGTACCGGTACGCATAACGCATAAATTCCGGCAAACAAGGGGGTGCATACTAGAATCCAGGCGACGATGGCGTAGAGGATCGTTTCGAAAAAGGCTGCGACAGTACCCCAGAAATTCTGCTGGAAAAGGGCGCCCAACTCCTGAATCGAAAACGGAGGGGGATCCCCCTGGAAGATGAATGCACCAAGACTCATAAACGGGATCACCAAGAGAATCTGAAGTGGGTATACCAGGTAGTTGAACAGCTGAATCGCGGGCTGGTTGAGCCGCAACACCATGGCGACGGCGGCGCAGATCAGGGTCGTCGCACCCAGAACCGGGAACATCCCGATTACGGTGCCCAAGGCGATGCTGAGAGACAGCCGTTCCGGCGAGATGCCCTGCTTGAGCAGGTTCAGGATCGGTTGACCGATTTTACCGTGAAAAATGCGTTTGATCATTACGGTCTCACCGTATTGGGTGAATCAGGCACTCAGGCTAAAGGTGCTGCGTGCATTGCCGGCTGAAGTGCGCACCATCAGTCGCTGCAAGCCTCCGCGGCGGTTTTTAACGTCTGGAGAAATTCTATGGTCAAGCGGTGCAGCCGCGTGGGTACACGCAAAAGATATCCCACCCACACCATGGGCCCCGTGAAGCGCTCGACACTCAACAGCCTGACGTTGCCGTCTTCCTCGCGAAACTGCCAGGTGTGCGAGGCGTTGATTCCCATTTTCCCCCCCTCCCAGACGACCTCGCGTCCCGGGTCGCAGCTGACAATTCTGGGTTGGACTTTCAATGGGAAAACCAAGGGACGAATAATGAAGGTAAAGCAAGTCCCAGCCGATAGGGACGCGTCACCGGAAACGATACAGCAGCTGCGGCAGGCCGTGTTCCAGTCGTCCCAATTTTCCATCTGGGAGAACGTCCGCCAGACCACGCTCAAGGGGGCGTTGATTTCGATCTCTGCTTTGATTACCATTTAGATTCCTGCTGTCCAGGTTTATCATAAGCACCAATTGCGATAAGTGAACGCTGCATGTCTGAGACACAGATGGTCAACGCGCATTATTCATCACGATGCTTTGAACCGCGGTAGCGAGCGCATTCCCCGCCGCTTGCGACGGGGTTAGCGAGCGAACTGGAAATCGAATTTTTATCCTCACGGTGCTGTGCAGCAGTGCCGTTACAGGCAGAACCTTACCCGCGGCTTGCCGCGGGGAAGGTTCGATCGTATCGATGTCCGCTTGATCCGAATCCTGGTTTTCATCTGGAGCTACCGGAATCAGAATCTCGTTTCGCCTCAGAAACCAGGGTGTAAACGGTGCATTGTAACGGGCCCACAGCGGATCGCCAGCAATCATAAACCCATTGTCGTTAATCCACGATTCAAGTTTCGTTTTGTTCTTGAGATAGCCCTTTTCGCTCCAGGAGCCGGAATAGCGCACGGCAGCCATCCGCCGACTGGACACCCGGCGAAGGGTTACCCTGGGATTTTGCGGCTCCGGAAGTGTTTCAAGCGAATACGAGGCCGGCATCATAAAACTAACGGCCCATTTGTCTTCCATCCGCTGTTGGCTCACAGGTGCCGTCATCTTGATTTTCTCAGGTTCTGCCTGCTGAGAAACGGGCGCGGTCATCTCCACTTTCTTACGCGATCGGTTTTCACCTGAGATGTAGCCAAACAGTATTTTGAATGCCTTACTTCCAGCTTCTTCGAGGCTTCCCACCACGAGGGTTTCGGCAACTATGTGGGGTGCATAGTCACGGATTTCAAAATTTTCGTCTTTTTTGACTACGGTGTATTGGGTTTCTTCGATCGCCATCGTCTCCGTTGCTCCAGTCAATATAGACGCAATGGCGATTAGGATTCCGGCAGTTTTTTTCATTTACAGGTCTCCAATTTCTATTGCTGTGTTTAACAGGGTGTCGAAAAACGATTACGCTGGGCCATACTGCGTTTTAATCCGGCTCAACCTGCTCATTGATCAACTATAAACTCCGATTTTCGCCCCATTTTGCCATATCTTGCCTGCGCTCATGACGCTTTTTAACATCCTGTTAAATTGAAATAGGGGCAACGTATAAATCCCAAGGCCCCCAGATTTCCCGTAAGGGTAATGCAGATGGCACCATCAAGCCGGTTCCTGAACACTGTCACCAGTGACTTGCAAATCATTGTGCACAGCCCGCTCATTTGCAAGGTCGCGGGCGACCTTTCCGGGTGCATGCGTTCGCCTGGAGAACAGGCGGTATGCCACGGGCACGACAAACAGGGTAAACAGCGTCGCCGACAATACGCCGGCCAGAACGACGACGCCGATTACCATGCGGGTCTCGGCGCCGGCACCCGTGGAGAGAATCAGGGGGATCGCGCCGGTGGCGGTGGTGATGCCGGTCATCACGATCGGGCGCAGCCGAACCTCGGATGCTTTGAGGATGGCATAATTGAACGACTTGCGCCGCTCCCTGAGCTGGTTGGCAAACTCGACGATGAGAATACCGTTTTTCGCCGCCAGACCGACCAGCATGACCAAACCGATCTGGCTGTAAAGGTTCAGGGTGCTTCCGGTTAGGTACAGTCCGAGCAACCCGCCGGCAATCGCCAATGGCACCGTCAGCATGATCACCAGCGGATTGATATAGCTTTCAAACTGGGCAGCCAGGACCAGGAACACCACCAGGATTCCCAGCAGGAATACGAATATAATCGACTGGGTCGAGAATTTATAGTCCTGGGATTGCCCCTTGTAATCGATGATCACGGTTTCCGGCAGATGCGCCTTGACCAGGCCCTCCAAGTAGGCCAGCGCATCACCCAAGGCCAGGCCGTCGGCCAGGTTGGCCTCTAATGTGATCGCCCTGACGCGATTGTACCGATTCAAGGCGGTTGAATCGGCAAATTCCTCAAGCGTGACCAGATTGGACAGCGGAATCAGGTCGCCGTTGCGCGATGACCGCACATAAATGTTCTGCAAATCGGTCGGCGTGCGCTGACGTTCGCGTTGGCCTTCCAGAATGACGTCATACTCTTCACCGGCCTCTATATAGGTGGTCACCCGCCGGGAGCCAAGCATCGTTTCCAGGGTGCGGCCGACGTTGCCGATGGTCACTCCCAGTTCAGCCGCGCGATCATAGTCGATATTCACCTGCAGTTGGGGTTTGGTTTCCTTGTAATCCCAGTCGATCCCGATCAGTCCGGGATTGTCGGCCTCGATCTGCTCCAGCAGCGTGTCACGCCATTGAGCCAATTCCGGGTAGGTGCCGCCGCCGATGACGAACTGAAGCGGTTTTTGAATGGATGCGCCGAAGCCCTGGCGCATGACGAGGAAGGCGCGTACCCCGGG
>NZ_JBFELV010000111.1:0-12958 GCF_041551955.1 Desulfosarcina sp. | reverse complement strand
TCCCCGGCGGCGGCGCCGAAATTCTCACCGAATCGGTTCGCCAGATCATCGCCCCGCGCAAAGCCACTAGCGACCAGTGGCTGGGTGTCTGCGAAAAGGCTCACCGCATCGGGTTCAAGACCACCGCCACCATGATGTTCGGCCACGTGGAAACCGATGGTGACATCATCGACCATCTCCTGCGGCTGCGCGACCTCCAAGATCTGACCTCGGGGTTTACCAGTTTTATCCCCTGGTCATTCAAACCGGGCCGGACACCGTTGTCTCAACAGGTGAGCCATCCCGCCCACCCGGCCAGATACGTGCGGATCATCGCAGTGGCCAGGCTGGTGCTGGATAATTTTTCCCACATTCAGTCATCCTGGTTTTCGGAAAATATTCCTGCTGGACAACTGGGGCTTCTAGCCGGAGCGGACGACTTTGGCGGGGTGTTGGTGGAAGAACATGTCCACAAAGAGGCCGGCCACGACCGCCAGGCCACCGCCGACACGGTCGTCACCATCATCCGCCGGGCTGGGTTTATTCCGGCAAGGCGGGATTCCTTCTACCGGATTCAGGAAACCCTGGCGCCACCAGTGCCGGTTGGCACCGCATCGTTCATCGCAGATCGCTGAAGAGAGCAGGGGGTTGAACGATTCTAACGCTTTAAACGCGCCATGATTTCATCCGTTGGCGTGGCCTGCCCCCTAAAGGCTTTGTCCGCTTCCGCTTCTAACCATTCGGGACAATCCGTGTAGCGGGGTGAGTAGTGAAACAGGTGGTACTGTTTGACTCGGCAGGAACGGGCGAGATCACCTGCCTGACGGGCGGTAAGGTGACGTTTTCGTCTGGCGATCTCCCGGTGGGCATCAGAAAAAGCCGCTTCGATGAACAGTCGATCCACATTCGCCGCAAGTTTTCGGATTTTTATGAAATTCTCGTCCGTTCCGGCGGCGTCGGCCACGTATGCCAAGCTTTGGCCTGGTGTAATACGCGCAATGGCTGATTGCAGGTCCGCCAGGGGAAACTGCAATTCCGAGTCCGGATGGTTGGGCGATGGGATCCTCACCGGCGTTTGCGGATCGGCGCCCCTGTAGAGCAAGGCCTTGAAGCGCTTCAGCCATGGACCCGGAGCCAATTCCAGGTTTTCCAGCTGTTTTTTCATGATGTTGATGTGAAACCGTTCGTGCAGGGAAAACCCCAGTACGGGGATGCCGTGCTCGAGATGAACCGCACGAACGGTCAACTCCGGTTCAGCCAGAGCGACACCGTCAAAGGGCATTTCCCGGATGGTGCCATCGGCCGTAAACCCGTTGCGGCATGGGTAGTCTTTGACGATGGCCCGGTTCGGGTGCAGTTCGATGGCTCGAAGGATCAATCGGTTCGGGTAGTTTTTCACCAGGTTCCAGCAATAACCGGCCAGCTTCCCCTCAAGATTTGCCAGGAAACCCTGCGGGCCCCACAGGAAAAGGTCCTTGTCCCGGCCGAGGAAAATACGCAGCAGTCGGTCGAAACCCACAAAATGATCCATGTGTGTATGCGAAATAAAAATGTGGGTGATTTTGAGAATGTCGCGGGCGGGCAGCGCTGCAATGTCCCCCAGATCAAAGAGCATGGCGCGTTGTTGATAACGAAAGGGGACGAACAGGGCAGGATCTTCAAAAGGACCGTTGACCAGTCGGGGGAGGTAACTGGGGACCATCGTCTCGCTCAGGGAAGAAGCTTGGCAACCTGCTTGTGCACGCAGAGGTAGATGTCTGCGTCTGATCCGAAGATGTCCACCACCGATTTGTGGTTAATCAGTTTTTCGATGACGAAGGCAGTCACAAAAAGGCTGATCACGTTGGGCTGCTGGACCAGATTCCTGAAAGGGGCGATCTGGTAGTCAACATCGAACTCATCGGCATGGCAGAGCGTTTCCAGGCATTTGAATATCTGTTCTTCCAATGCATTTTTGTTCGTGGTTTCCACCAGGTGCTCTTCCACCAGTTTCATGGCGATGGGATTGGCGAAGCGGGTTGGATCATCCCTGACGATATTGATTGCCGTGCGTCTGGCATGCTCTTTCGAGGATTCGATTCTAGAAAGAATACTGGACTCACGATTGCTGGGCCTGAAAACTTTTGCCATGGAGGTTCACCTGTGGTTAATGGATGGTTACATGTCTTCCGACTGACTCTTTATTAGAAAGATATCCGGGCCATTGCAAGACAAAAAAGTAGCCTCGCGATTAAAAATCGATGCGACCGGTGTGTGGTCGCAGGCCTCACCCATATACCATTAGGATCAATCGGGCATCAGGACCCCGGATCGGTTGCTTCGACGATGAGCTGCAGACGTTTTCTGCCGTTCCAGTAATTCCACTGGGGTCGGTAGGCGATTTTCCTGAACCGGTCCACCCCCAGGGAGATGCCCGGAACGTTGAACTGAATGGCCGGGTGCCTCCCACCATTCCCCGACCCGTCTTCCAGCACCATTTGACGGTGGCGATCGCCGACGGTTTTGCTTGCGTGTACCCTCACCCCGGTGTCCATGAAGAGCGGGTATGGATTGCCCTGACCGAAGGGCTCGAGACGCGCCAGACTGTTCATCAATTCCGGCGTGATCGTCTCCAGCGGAACGTGGGCGTCGATTGACAGTCTCGGCCCTGCGTCAAGACCGGTTGTCATTTCACCGACAACCGTTTCCAGACGGCTTCTGAATGCCGAGACACTGGCAGTGGGGAGCGACAGTCCCGCCGCCAGGGGATGTCCACCGAATCGATCCAGAAGATCCGCACATCGTTTCAAGACTGCCGTCAGGTCAACGCCTTCGATGCTGCGAGCCGATCCTCTGCCCATGCCGTTGTGGGTGCTGATCACGACCGCGGGCCGATGGTACCGACGGACCAGTCGGGCGGCGACAATGCCCAGAATCCCCTCGTGCCATCGATGGCCATCCACGACCAGCGCCGGCTGAGCCATCTGTCCCGGTAGACGGGGTAAACCTGCCAGAATCGTTTCCAGCAGGTCTTGCTCCATGGATTGGCGTCGATTGTTCAGCCGGCAAAGGGCCTTGGCCAGCCTGCCGGCTTTTTGCGTGTTGTCGGTGAGCAGCAACTCGCAGGCCATCCGGGCGTGCGCCAGGCGGCCGGCCGCGTTGAGACGGGGGGCCAGCCTGAATGCGACGGCTTCCGCATCCGTCGGGGCATCCGGCGACCCGCTCAAGCGAATCAGTGCAGCAATGCCGGGCCGAACCCCCTGATTGATCTGTCGAAGGCCGGCGATGGCCAGTGCCCGGTTCTCAGCGATCAGCGGAGCGACATCGGCAATGGTTCCCACCGCCACCAAATCGCACAGCTGTTTCAAATTGGGCTCACGACGGTTCTTCCAGAACCCTGATTTTCTCAGGTGGGCTCTCAGGGCAATGATCAGGTAAAAGGCCACTCCGACGCCAGCCAGGTGGGCAAGATTGGCACGGCATTCAGGCCGGGTGGGGTTGACCACGGCGATGGCATCAAGGGGAATTCTGGTCATCGGGTGATGGTCGGTGACGATGGTATGGATGCCGGCTTGCCGGGCTAAAGAAACGGCCTCACTGCTGGCTGAGCCGCAGTCCGCGGTAATGATCAGACCGACGCCGGCCGGAATCGCCCGGTTGTTGATGAAATCGGCGCCCAGACCGTAGCCGTCGGCAATCCGGTGGGGGATGTAATAACTGGCCCGTGCACCACAGTGCCTGAGAAAACCGACCAGTGCCGCTGTGGCAGTGATGCCGTCGGCATCGTAATCACCGAATACGAGAATTTTTTCACCAGCCGTCAGGGCCCGGTGGATTCTCTCGACTGCTTCGTTCATACCCGCCAGTTCCATTGGCGGGGTAAGATCGCTCAACGACGGTTGAAGAAATCGGGTGGCCTGGATCTTGGACTCAATGCCACGAATGGCCAGAAGCCTTGCGACCAAGGGGCTGCATTTAACCTGATGGGACAGGCGGCGAAGGGTTTCCGGGTCCGGATTGATGGTCTGCCATTGTTTTTCCATGGATGGGGCATATCTTATTAGCCGGATCCAAACAAGGAAGAAACACCGTGACGCCGACCACGGTGTTGATGCCGGTTTCGGGTTGTCAACGGCAACGGCAAGGTGGTAGGTGACAGTGGAAACCATCAGACGCGTCTACCGGTTGGACCGGTGCCAGATCAGCTTTGTTAAATTTATCCTCGAGGGCTATGACAATGTGGCCGTCATGTCCACCCTGGACCCGCGACAGGCCTTGGTGCAGGTTTTCATCGCACCGGGCTGTGAAAGGATGGTGGACGAAATCATGACCGACCTTGGCGGAAAGCTGGGTGTGGTTCCAGTCGACGATGCACAACTGGATGACGTTTCAGATGTTCCATGCAGACGGCCGAGCGTGGGAGGCGGATAAACCGCCGCTGTGATGAAGGGATCGATGCTTTTAATGAAATCAAAATTGTTGCATATCAGCACCATCGGCTGCCAGATGAACGTATATGACGCTAATCAGATTGCCGGTGTGCTGGCGCCGTTGGGATATACCGGAACCGATACCATCGAGTCGGCGGACATGGTCATCGTCAACACCTGCACCATTCGTGAAAAAGCCGAGCAGAAGGCCTTCAGTTTTCTCGGGCGACTGGCCAAAATCAAAATCGCCAACCCGTCTCTGATCGTGGCCGTAGGCGGTTGCGTGGCCCAGCAGGAAGGCGACACCATTATCAAGCGCATGCCTCATGTGGACCTGGTTTTCGGGACGCATGCGATATTCCGCCTGCCCGAGATGGTCCGTCGCATCGAATCTTCCCGGTGCCGCATCGTGGATGTTCGGCTGTCGGACCCCGTCGACGCAGATGGCCCGGTGGTCGGCCCTGCAGCCGACGGCCAGGTGTCTGCATTTGTCACCATCATGCGCGGGTGCGACAATTACTGTACGTATTGTGTGGTGCCGCACGTCCGCGGGCGGGAGGCCAGCCGTCATCCGGATCGCATCATCGAAGAGATTCAGCTGCGCGTGGAACAGGGGATCCGGGAGGTAACCCTGCTGGGTCAGAATGTCAACAGCTACGGGAACAAAGAGGGGCTTTGCAGCTTTGCCGAATTGCTGGCGCGAGTGGACGACGTCGGCGGGCTCAACCGGATACGGTTCACCACTTCTCATCCCAAAGACCTTTCCGATGAACTGATCCGCACGTTCGGCCGTCTCGAAAAACTGTGCCACCACATCCATTTACCGGTGCAGTCCGGCGATGACGGCATATTAAAACGCATGAATCGCAAGTATACGCGCAACACCTATCTCGAGAAAATTGCCGGGCTCAGGGCAGCATGCCCCGACATCGCCATTACCTCTGATGTTATTGTTGGGTTTCCCGGTGAAACCGATCGTCAATTTCAAGCCACCTTGGATCTGATTGAAACCGTCCGGTACGACGGGTTGTTCGCATTCATGTACTCGGACCGACCCAGCGCCCCGGCCGCGGCCTTTTCCGGCAAGATTGACGAATCGGTGAAAAAGGAGCGACTGCAGGCGCTTTTGAATCTTCAGGAAAGGATCACCATGGAGAAGCACCAGGCCATGGTTGGTCGGACCCTTCAAATTCTGGTGGAAGGTCCCAGCCGGGGTCTCAAATCCGATGATACCGAGAGCGCATCGCCACCCATCCGTTGGTCCGGCCGCGCGTCATCCAATCACATCATCCATTTCGACGTTCCCCAGGACCTGCTGGCCAAGAAAGAACTGTTGACAGGGACCTTTGCGGATATAATGATAGAAGGAGCACACGCACACTCGCTGTGGGGGCGGCTGATTCGCGGACCCAAGCACGCCGCGCCGGAAGAAGGGGAGAAGACCATTGCTGCATAAGGTAAACATTGCGGGTCTGGCCATGGATCCTGCGTCAAATACGCCCATTATCCTTTTAAAAACCGAGTAGGGGGACAAAACCCTGCCCATTTGGATTGGGCTGCTTGAGGCGACTTCAATCGCGTCGGCCCTTCAGGATATTCAGTTTGACCGACCCATGACCCATGATTTGTTTAAGAACCTGACCCAGGTGCTCAATGTCCACATCAACCGGATCGACATTTGCGACCTAAAGGAAAACACGTTCTACGCAGAGATCCACTTTGCTTCGGAAGAGCGATCATTTACCATGGATGCCCGGCCCAGCGATGCCATCGCGTTGGCCCTGCGTTTTCAAGCGCCTATTTTTGTGGATGAGCGGGTAATGGAAAAATCCCAAGGCGGCCAGGCGACCGGAGAGGTCCTGGACGACAGCGAAGAGGGGAAAAAGTGGGCCAAATATCTTGAAAAACTCTCGCCTGAGGACTTCGGTAAATACAAAGTCTAATACTTGAAACATCCATTCTCATAGATGGTCGTCCGGCATCCGTCGGCCAGGTGTGCGACCACCCGCTTTTTTTCGGTATTGACCAGGTCCCAGTGAAGTGCCGAATCATTATATCCCAGGCGGGCCTTTTTTTCCTTGGTGAGTGACTGTACGTTTCCGCTGTAAGTATCGGCATAGCTCGCACCCAGTGCCACGTGACAGTTTCCCCAACGGCCGCCAAAGTTTTCATCGAAAAGGGTGTTGGCCATAAACCGATTGATCTTTGAAAACCGCTTGTCGGTCAGTGAGAATTCTCCGAGCCTGGACGCCCCACGGTCCATTTTCAGCTGCTTTTTTACGAAATCGCTGCCGGATTGGGCATCAACGGCCACAGCCACCCCCTTTTTAAAAGTTAGCCTTACGCCCTTGACCAGGTTCCCGCTGCGGTATGAAGGCTGATCAGCATAATACACCCCGCTGGTCCCGCGCCAGTCCGGTGAGACAAACAGCTCAAAGCTGGGGATGTTGTGGCCCGAGATGCCGATCCATCGTCGCTGTTCACCCGGGGTGATCTTCAGGTCAACGGTGGCAGACTCGATATGATAATATTTAACCGCCATGCTGTTGATCCAGCGCTTGATTGACGCGGCATTTTTATACACCGCCCTCCATTGTTTCACCGGATCGCGTCGGTTTAGAAAGCAGGCCTTGACGATTTGTTTGGCATAATCTGCCTCGTCCATGCCGGCGTGGCGGGCCAGTTCAGCCGTTGGAAGCATGCACAGGGTCCAGCTGAAACGTCCGGCCTGTTCCCGTTCTTCCAGGATATCCCTCAAGAATTTTTTAGAAAGGGTGAACCGGCTGATCTTTTTCGGGTCAATGGCGCTCAAATGAGTAATCGACGCCGGGGCGCTAAGGAAAATGGAACCATTGAGATGTCGATAAAGCTCCGCTTCCCCTGGCGGGTCGAAGACCAGCTGCCGGCGGTTGGCAAGGCCATAAAAATTTTTTTCCATTTCAGGGGTCGGGTTCATACGGCGCACTGGGTTCAATCCCATTTCGAGGATCCTGCTTTCGAGGATTTCCGCCAGACGAATGGCGTCCAGGTTAAAACGGACCAGTACCACCTCGCCTTTTTTAAAAGGTTTGCTGCGAGCGGTCTTCAGTCCCCACAGCAATACATCTGCATAGCGTTTCAGTTGCGTGTCGGTCAGCATCTTGTTTCCATGGGGTCAGTGGTCAGGTGTGTCTTTTAAAAAATAGCGGTGGTATTCAGGTTCCGTGAGGTGCTTTCGCAGCAAACCTGAAAGCAAATCAAAGATGGCCCGGCGATCGTCGTCCGTCAACCGCGTTCTGAGCAGGGTCATCAATTGGTCATCCGAGAATTTCTGGAGATAGTAGGTCACGGCATCCATGTCGGATTCAGGGTTGAGTCCGAATCCGATAAATCCATCGAATTCTTCAATAAAACGGTGTGAGTGATCGGTCATGGTATCGCCTGCGGGTTAGAAGAAATAGTTGGGACAACCATAGTTGAAATGCATGCACAGGTCAATACAGACCCGGCCGGCTGTCCGGGACGCTGCCGGTGCCATGACGCTTGCCCGCATGTCCGGTAGATTGGTTCCGGCCTGCTAAAAACAATCGAATGGGGGTTGATGTTCATTACCCTTTTGGTTTATAGAGAGGTAAATTCATTGGGCATTTCTAAAACCCTCACCATCAGGTCAAAGGAAGCTGTGGAGGCACGGCAATGAAGTGGAAAGATACGGGTGACAATGAAGCCGCGAAACCGGAGAAAAGTGATCCCTATTACGAAGATGACGGCTACGCTTCTTTTAAAGAAAAGGGCCTGAAGAAGGCGACGCTGCTCTCGGGCAACCCGGTGCGATATCTGTATTGGGGGATCGGTATCGCGGGTGTCATTGGCGTCGTACTGCTGGTGATGCTTCTTTTTTCGAACATCAGCGGACCCACCGACCAGGCGCACGTCAGCGCTCTGGAACAAAGGATCGAACGATTGGAACAGCGCCTGGAAAAATTCGATGGGGTGGATGAAAAAGTCACCCGCATCTGGGAGCAAGCCAAGTCGTTTGAAACCTTTAAAACCCGATTTGATCGATCGGAAGCCTCCATGTCTCTGAGAATGGACCATCTGGCGATGAGTTTGGACGCCCTGCAAAAGAAAACCGACGACACCGTGAAGAAGGTCGGCAATCTTGAAAGGGTGTCTGCGCCGCAGGCAGCTCCGGTCAAAAAGCCGCCGGCAAAGCGGACGGCGACGGTCAAGACCCACACCGTGGCTGCCGGCGATACCCTCTTCAGCATCAGCCGGCGGTATAACCTGTCGGTCGAAAAACTGAGATCCATCAATAAATTGACTGAAAAGACGGTGATCCATGTGGGCCAGACACTCACGGTGAGTTCACCCGGCGATTGAACCGCGATAGCGAGCGCATACCTCGCCGCTTGTCGAAGCGAAGCGGAGAACCCGCTCATCGGGGCCGCGGGGAGGGTTCAATACAGGATCCACCCGGTGGCACTCAGCGAGGTTAACCCGATGGAGAAACAAAACCGCACATGAATGATTACGTTGCCCGTTTCAGCCAATCCCCCGCCAGCTTCAAAAAAAGTTTCGCCTTTCTGGTTGTGGCCTGGGTGTGCCACCCGATCTTCATCTATTCGCTATTTTGGGCCGAAGCGGCGGTGGCGGGTTCCGATAAAGAGATCACAAAAATGGCGGTGGTCAGCCTTTGTTTATGTTTTCTGCATGTATTGATTAAAAAATGGGCCAGAGCGTTGGTGGTGGTGGGCAATACGTTTATTGTACTCAATGATTTTTTTTATTTTTTCGTTACGCCCCATAATAACCTATCAACCCTGCTCTGTGTAGCGGTGGTGTTGTGTACGATCGTTGGCACCTACTGGCTTTTCGTGAAAGATACACGTGAGTACTTCACCCAGGTCAACCCGAAAATAGAACCGCCGGAATTCCCTGACTCAACCGTCGGGCCCAATCGCCCCCGTTGATAGCGCACGCTCGTCGGGGTCAACCACCTGCGCCCGGCAGAAAACAGACACCTTATCGGATACCCCTAAATGGTGGCGTCGTGATGCTCCCTGTGGCCGGTGAAAATCGACTTGAGTGAGGCGACCGGAAAGAATAACCGCTGGTAACCGAGCAAATGCTTTATTGGAGGGCTCATGGGAAGACCTAGAAAAGACCGACTCGTGGCATTCAATCCAGAAATCAGTTTTTTCAAGCCGCGGGGCATCCCCATGCTTGACCTTGCCGAGGTGTGCATTACAGTGGATGAACGGGAAGCGCTCAGACTTGCCGATCTGGATGGGTTGTCCCATGAAGATTCCGGGCAGTGCATGGGGGTTTCACGGGCGACATTCGGTCGAATCCTCCACAAGGCGAGGCAGACGGTGGCGGATGCGCTGATTAATGGTAAAGCCATCAAAATAGATGGCGGAAACTACAAAATGGTTGCCGAGGAGCGCCGGTTCTCGTGCCGGAAATGTCGGCATCAGTGGGATGAGGCGCTGGGCACCGGCCGGCCGGAAGGTTGCCCCGCATGCGGGCAGGATGACTTTCACCGTTTCCTGAGCCAGTAGCCGGTCGAATCGGTCTGTTGACACCTCTTAGACATTACCGTTTTCCGAAAGCACCGCCAGGGACCTTCTCTGGGGCGGCCCGGATGGGCCATTGATTTGGAGATAAGCGATGGTACAAATTCAAAGCAGTATGCGAAAAACAGGTCAACAGGACCATTCTCAGGCCAAAAGAGACGCAGATGTCAAGGGTGCATTGGGTCGTATCAAACACAAGTTTATTGTCATGAGCGGCAAGGGTGGTGTCGGAAAAACCAGCACCGCTGTGAATCTTTCGCTGACCCTGGCGAGCATGGGCCGCCAGGTGGGAATCATGGATGTCGATCTGCATGGACCGGATGTTCCCCGAATGCTGGGACTTTCCGGAATGCTCGATCTGGGCGCCAACCGGAAACTCAATCCCATGCGTTTTTCGAAGAACTTGAGGGCCGTCTCCATCGAGTCGCTGACACCAACCAGAGATGAGGCGATCATCTGGCGTGGTCCGGTCAAATACGCTGCTATCCAGCAGTTTATCGGGGAAGTTGATTGGGGCGACCTTGATTTTCTGATCATTGACGCCCCTCCTGGAACCGGGGATGAGCCGCTGACCGTGGCCCAGACCATTCCCGATGCCAAGGCCATCATTGTCACCACGCCGCAAGAAGTCTCCTTGGCGGATGTCAGAAAATCCATCAACTTCTGTAAAACGGTAAAGATGGAGATCTTCGGGCTTATAGAAAACATGAGCGGGCTCGCCTGTCCCCACTGCCACTCGTTTATTGATCTTTTCGGTTCCGGCGGCGGAGAAAAAACCGCTATCGCCGCCGGCATACCATTCCTCGGTAAAATTCCCTTCGACCAGAAAATGGTAGCGTGCGGAGACGCAGGCGTCTCCTATCAGCAGCAGCACCAGGATTCCCCGGTTTCCGAAGCCTTCCGGGCGGTGGCCCAGAGAATGGACCAATTGTTGTAAGCACACCGGTTGTGATTGCTCGGAAGCATGATGTCCTTTCAACCCGAGCATAGGGCAACGATGCCCTCTTGTCCCCTGCGAAACACCTGCCTTTGGCTTGCCGTCACCGACTCACGTTATGTATAACCTGCCTGAATACAATGATATCACATCCATCTGAAAGTTGACATTGCCTGGTGTTGATGGTTTAATCTCCACCATTGACCACCCGCGATCCAAGTCGGGGGGGCGGTGATTTCATTATTTTCGACAGATTGCTTTTCTTTTCCATGAACGAAGGATGATGATATGAAAGCTGGCATTTTCCGTTTTCTTTCCAGCATGCCTCATTTCTCATTTCTCACTAAAGAAGAACTCGATCAGGTCGTGTCCAAGGCTGAGCTTGTCCATCTTTCGAAAGGCCATTCGGTTTCCATCCAGGGGAAGACCCGCATCGAGAATGTGCTGGTGATTATGCGGGGTCAGCTTTCCCTCTTCTATCAGGACGATCATGGTGAACCGGAATTGAGCGGTTACATCAAGCAGGGGGAGGTCTTCGGCGGGATTTCGGTAATGTTGAATGCCGGCATTTCCCTGAGGACGACCAAGGTGGACACCGATTTGCACGCCATCTCCATTCCGGACACGGTGATCATGGAGATATGTACCAAAAACAGGGCTTTTTATGAATATTTTCTGGCCAATTTCAGCAATAACATCTTTGATAAATCCATCGATGCCATAACCTGGACCGTCCAGGCGCGTCTCTTTTTGTCCGACATCGTTCCCTTTACCTTTCTGCCCGAAGAGGAGGTCGATCGCGCCGCCCAGGCCCTTTCTCGCATTGCCTACCCGCGAGGTACCGTCCCCTTTGTCCAGGGCAAGACACGCGTCGGCTATCTGTACGTCCTTCAAAAAGGCGCTGCGGAGCGGTATTATGAAGAAAACGGCGCCAAGAAGATGCGGGATCTGCTGTCCGAAGGCGATCTATACGGCGGCATTTCCATGCTCTTAAACGACGGGTTGGCGGTACGCACCTTGGCGGTGATCGAAGACACTACCTTTGGTGTCCTGCCCAGCCACGTGTTTTTCGATCTCTGCGAAAAAAACAGTGCCTTCCGTGATTTTTTTTCCGACACTTTTGGAAAACGGATGCTCAGCCGCTCCTATGCGGCGATTATAGCCAAAACCCTTCAGCCCAGAGAAGACAGCCATCAGTTATTCAATCAGCCGCTGTCCCAGATTTTTTCGCGAAGTCCAATTTTTTGCGATGCCAATCTATCCATTCGTGAGGCCGCCATCGCCATGGACAGCCAGAAGAGCAGTTATGCCTTCATTCGTTCGACCGAGTCCGACCAGGTGGGTATCGTCACCGAAAAAGATTTTGCCCGCAAGGTGATTGCCCGTGGATATCCCATCGATAAGCCGGTGGGCAGCATCATGTCTGCGCCACTTCGAACGATTTCGGAAAAAGCGCTGGTGTTCGAGGCCATGATGACCATGATGGAGGAGGATTTTCAACATGTCGGCGTCGTGGACCTGAACGAAAAGATCATCGGTATGCTGTCCACCAAGGATATTCTCACCTATCAGGGCCAATCCCCGTTGTTTCTGCTTCGTGAGATTCAAATTGCACCCGGAATGGACAAGATCATCGAAAAGCATCTTCAGCTGGCCGGGCTGGTGCGAAGCTTGATCTACAATGGAGCGACGGCCAGAAATGTGACCCGGTTTATCACGACGGTTTCCGACACGATCCTGAACAAGCTCATGTCTATGACCCTGGACGAAATGGGGCCTCCGCCGGTACCGTTTGTGTTCATGATCATGGGCAGTGTGGGCCGGCAGGAACAGACACTGAAAACCGATCAAGACAACGCCATCGTATACCAGGATCCGCAACCGTCCGACGCTGCTTCCGTCGACCGCTATTTCAGAAAGTACGGTGAAATCGCCTGTACGTTGTTGAACGAGGCCGGCTACGATTTTTGTACCGGCGGTATCATGGCCAAGAATCCGCAGTGGTGTCAATCCTTAAGCCAATGGAAGGTCTATTTCAGCGATTGGATTCACGCCGCCGAAGCCGAGGACCTCCT
>NZ_JBFELV010000110.1:0-12961 GCF_041551955.1 Desulfosarcina sp. | reverse complement strand
GAGGTCAGAGGTCGGAGGTCAGAGGTAGGAGGTCGGAGGTCAGAGGTCAGAGGTCCGAGACAGAACCCGGAACCCGGAACGCCGAACCCAGAACCCAGAACCCAGAACCCAGAACCTGGGACAAAAACAGTTGAACATAGACGAGACAGTGATCGACCATATCAAAGGCTTCCTGGACCCGGAAGAGGGCAGGGGGCTTTACGAGATTGCCCTGAAGGCCTCTCGGCTGGGACCCTGCCTGGAGATCGGCAGCTACTGCGGCAAGTCCGCCGTATATCTCGGCAGCGCCTGCCGCGAAACCGGGGCGACGCTGTTTTCCATCGACCACCACCGGGGATCCGAGGAGCAGCAGCCAGGAGAAGCGTATTTCGACCCCGCTCTTTTCGATTTCAAGGCTTTTCACATGGACACCTTGCCCCTGTTCCGGCGAACCCTGGCCCTCGCCGGACTGGAGGGGAGCGTGGTTCCCCTGGTCAGCCGCTCCCACGTTGTCGCCCGCAACTGGGCCACGCCGCTATCGCTGGTCTTCATCGACGGCGGCCACTCCTTCGAATCCGCCCGAACGGACTACGACTGCTGGAGCGGCCACATCCTGTCAGGCGGCTACCTGCTGATACACGACATCTTCGAGAATCCCGAGGAGGGAGGCCAGGCACCCTGGGAGGTGTACAAGCTGGCCGTGGCCTCCGGCCGTTTCGATGAACTTCCCCGAATCAATACGCTGGGGGTATTAAAAAGAAGGACCGCCTGAAGGCTGAAGGTGTTTCGGGCTTTGCTTCGCGTGTGCTCGTTAATCTGGTTTAGCCCGTACTTCCAACGTCAGGCTATTGGGTTCAATTCTGACGATCTCGACGCGGTCGTTGGGGAGCAGCAACTGCTGTCGGTCAAGAAAATAGTTGTTTGTGCCTACTCCAGCGCGGGATAAATCAATATTCGTTCTTATATTTTTAGGACTGAGCATCCCGATGTCTTTACGCTGCCCACGTGCCGTGACCAATAGATTCTGAACCGCTGAATCGACTTCCAGTTGGGGAGGAAGATTTTGGATGGTCAGCGGAATCTCTAATGAAATTTCAACATCCTGTTGCCCGGCAAAGGAGAACCAGACGACACTGACAATCATCAACGTCGCTGCTTTTATCCGCCACCGGTTAGATAACAGATGTTTGATCTTTTGAAAACCACCCGTCGTATCGGGTCTGTCGGGGGTTAGCAGTTCCTTCAGCTTTTCCGCCAAGGATGCCGGGGATTCTAATGTCTCGATCACCCCTGCCCTGACCAGGGACACCTGCCCGCGTTCTTCTGAAACGACAAGCGCCCATGCATCACATCGTTCGGTGATGCCGATCGCCGACCGGTGCCGCGTACCCAACGCCTTGCTTAACCCCTCTTGCGAGGTCAACGGCAAAAACGCAGCCGCCATGGTTATCTTGCCGTTATGGATCAGCATGGCACCATCATGAAGCGGCGAATGCTTTTGAAAGATACTGACAAGGATTTCCCCTGTCGGATCGGCCTCAAAGGGTATCCCGCCTGTCACAAATTCCCGCAGCCGGTCTTTTCGTTCGAAAATAATCAAGGCACCGGTTCTCTGGGCGCCCAGCTCGAATATTTTTTTTGAGAAACTATCTATCCACGGGACATGACCGACCGTTTTGTACCATCCCAACGCGTAAAATGGATTCACCTTCTCGAGAACCTGTCGAATTTCAGCCTGAAATAATATGATGATCAGTATGATCAGGACCTGCCAGAGAATTTGAAACACCCACGTGGTCAAGAATAAGCCCCAGAATTGGGCAACACTGTAGATGATGCCCAGGCCGAGCAGACCCACGAGTGCCTTGAATGCCTTGGTTTGATGGAGCCATACATAAAGATGATAAGCGAAGAACGTAAGGATGATGATATCTAAAAAATCTTTGAAAAGCAGGTGATGAAAAACAGATAAGGTCGGCATAAGATTAAATTCCTGGGAGCGTGGTAAGTGTGCGATCGTGACTGAACGCTGATATTTTCATTGTTTTCATTTGGGGGGTGGTCACTTGATGCCCTTCAAGATGGTTTTAACCATGGTTTGAAGACCGGATTGGTCATTCGGATCATCCAATATATTCTCCAAGGGGATTTCCGCCCTGGCCGCGTTGCGGTGCCCCCCGGCAGACCCTTTCCAGCGGCTAAAAAGTTTATGGGCAGTTTTGCCGGCATCACCCTGAAAACTGGCATTTCTGAAAATAACGATAAGCGTTTGTTGGTATACCCCGGACACGATGCTCCATTTGATGTCAGCGATTTTCATAAAAAAGTCGGCAATCATTACCAAGATATCTGAATTTTCCACCCGCGCCATGTGAACATAAGCGATATCTCCGATAAAAATCAGCCGCTCCATCGCATGCCGGTATCGGGGCAGCATGCCTCGGGTTATCTCGGAAGATTCGATTTGCTTCAGCATACGCATACTGGTGAACTGGTACAGGTATTTGAAGGCGCTCATATCATGAGGAATGGATGCCCTGACAAAATTATCGGTATCTGTCTTGATTCCGTAGAAAAGAGCGGTGGCTAGTTTCGGGGATGGCTTTATTTTGGCGGCTTTGAGATATTCGGTCATCATGGATGCGTTAGCTCCATAATCTTCCCGGATGTCGAGAAAAACAGACTCTACTGGCTCGGTGATCGGATGATGATCGATGATGATATCATATTTGTGGTCCATGAACAATTTATGGTGGTGCGGTTGAGAATCCACGAGTGCCCACTTATTGATCGCCGACCGTTTCAGGTAGCGGATGTGTTTTTGCTCAACGGTCAGCAGTTTTACAAAAGCAAGATTGTCCGCTCTCTTGATGGAATTGACCCGATATATCAACACCCGCTTGGCCTTCTTCCAAAAGATTCGTTTCAAAGCAATGGCGCTGGCCATGCTGTCAGGATCCGCATTGATTAGAATGCCCAACGTATCCGAAGCATTTACCACTTCAAGAAGCCGTTCATATTTGCTGGCGAAAGACATTGATTTTGGGAAAGGCTTAGTCATCATACAAACCCATTTACCCCGGTCTTCAGTTCTCAGGCGTCGGTCCTCCGGTTTAAGGCATCAACGGCCAGAAAATCGGCAGCACGATCATCAATACGACCAGCACCACCAGTGTCAGGGGCACGCCGACCTTGACGTAGTCGATGAAACGATAGCCGCCGGGGCCCATCACCAGCACGTTGGCAGGATGGGAGATGGGCGAGGTGAAGCTGGATGAAGCGGCCATGGCGATTCCCATCATCAGGGCGTAGGGAGAGATGCCCAGGCTGGCGGCGGTTTTCAGGGCGATGGGAACCATCAACACGACCAGGGCCGCCGTGGGAATGATGCTGGTGGCGACAAAGGTGATGGCCATCAGCCCGAACAGCACCGCATAAGGGCCGAATGGGCCCAGGGTACCCACCACCCCTTCGGCCAGGATTCGTGCGGCCCCGGTATTGTCCAGGGCCGTGCCTAATGGCAGCATTCCGGCAATCAGAAAAACAGCCTTCCATTCGATATAGCGGTAGGCTTCTTCCATGGTCAAACAGCGGGTAAGCACCATGAAGGCCGCGCCGATGACCACCGCAATGTAGATGGGCACCCAATCCATGATCACCGGGATCAGCACGGCAGTCATGATCGTCAGCGCCAGTTTGGCTTTTTCTTCCCGGGGGGGTTCCTGGGCCGTCTCGGTAAGCACCAGGAAATCCGGTTCGCGGCCCAGCAGGTTCAATTTGTTCCACGGGCCATACAACAGCAGGGCATCACCAAACTGCAGCGCCATGTCGCGCAGGTCTTCCCGGTAGGCGGTTCCCTTGCGCCAAATCGCCAGCACGGTCAGGCCGTATTTTTCCCGGAAATTCATCCCGCGCAGGGTCATTCCGGAGAGCACGCTGTGGGGGGAGAGCAGCACTTCCACCAGACCGACCTGGTCATCTTCCAGCATGGACAGGTCCGTTTGTGGTGCGTCGGCTTCGATGAACATGCCTTCCAGACCCTGCATGAGCAAGATGGAAATCATGTCCGCCGTGCCCCAGACCATCAACCGGTCCCCGGCCGCGAAACGGTCATCAGAGGTGGGAATCAGGGCCGTACCGTCCGTGCGCACGATGCAGAGGATTTGAACGTCAACGGCATCTCCCAAACGGCTTTCGCTCAGGGTCAGACCGACCAGCTTCGAGTCGTCGGGAACCCGCAGCTGGCGAAGGTCGTGGCCCAGTTTGGCGAAGTCGTCCATATCTTCGGCGGTGAGGATTTCCAGCGGCTGAAAATGAGCATTGTCCGCCAACTGGGCCAGCCGTTCCGATAGGCCGTACACCACGAGCGTGTCGCCGGCCCTGAGTGGTTGAACTTTCAGATCCTCATCCAGCTGGCTCTCCCCCCGTTCAATGGCCAGCACATTGAGGCCGAGACGGTTACGGAAGCCGATGTCCGAAAGGGTCTGACCGTCGTAGGCGCTGCCAGGCTTCAAACTCAGGCGGGCCACCTGCATGCCGTGGGCAGTCAACACGTCGGGGCCGATGGCATCGGTCTCGGTGAGCAGCTGACCCCAGTTGTTCATCTCCTGGATCTGATCAGGCTTTCCCTCGACGATCAGCAAGTCCTCGGCTTCAATCATCTCGCTGATGGAGGGCGCCAGAAGCGTGATGCCGCTGCTGCGGGTTATGCCGATCACAGTGAGCCCCAACGCTGCACCCAGGCGGCTGCCGGCCAGGGTTTTGCCAACCAGGGGCGAACTGCCGGGGACCCGGATTTGAAACAGATGCTCCTGCAGTTGGTATTGAGAACGGAAATCCGGGCGCTGTCCGGCGGTTTCTTTGGCTAGGTTGCGTTTGGGCAGCAGGCGCGTGCCGACCAGCGTGACGAAGGCCACGCCGCAAGCCATGACGATGAGCCCCACGGGTGAGAAGTCAAAGAGCTTGAAGGGCTCCAGCCCGTTTTCACGCAGCGCCTCACTGACCAGGATGTTGGGTGGGGTGCCGATCATGGTGGTCAGGCCGCCCAGCAGCGACCCGTAGGCCAGGGGCATCAGCAGGGTGGACGGCGAATGGCCGGTCTTGCGCGCGATGTCCATGACCACGGGCAGCATCAGCGCAGCCACGGCCACATTGTTCATGAATGCCGACAGCACGCCGGCGATAATCATGATGATCACCACCAGCTTGGCTTCTCCACCCCCGGCAACCTTGAGCAACTGCCGGCCCAGGATATTGGCGATGCCGGTGCGCGTCAGCCCGCCGCTGAGGATGAAGACCGCCCAGATGGTCACCACCGCCGGGTTGCTGAACCCGGCCAACGCCTCCTTGGGGCTGACGATATCGGTGACCGCCAGCACGCCCATGACCAGCATGGCCAGCACTTCCAGGGGTGCCCATTCGGTGACCAGAAGGATAATGACCGCGACCAGAATAGCCAGTACCGTCATGATTTCCGGTGTCATCCGCCTAATCCCTTTCAATATTATCGGTTGGTGTGAATTTGCCCGGCAACCCGATGGCCGGCAAAGCGATGAAGCCACCTGCGGGTGAACGAGGCGACTTTTTCGAGGGGTGATTCATCACACTATAAACAATTACCCGTAAATTTCAACAAGGCAGATGAGATCGGCGGGGGGCCGGCACCGATCATCTATCGGCAGGGTGTCTGCTTTTTTGGCATCTGCTACCGCCTGCCGCTGATCGCTCATGGCACGATCAAGCAACCTATTGATTCAACCTGACAAATACTGTACCTAAATGACATTTCCCCCGCAGCACCCATCCAACCTACAGCAACGAGAGATGAATATGAAAAAGTGCCCCTTCTGTGCCGAAGAGATCCAAGACGAAGCAATCAAGTGCAAGCACTGCGGTGAGTTTCTGGACCGATCCATGCGCCCGCGTCTCGCAGAGGAAAAGGTCGAATGGTATTTCCGAAAATCATTTATTGTCATCGCTATTTTCTGTGTGGGACCGTTGGCACTGCCTTTGATTTGGTGGCATCCGCAAATGACCAGAGCCTGGAAGATCGGGCTCACCATCTTCATTCTTGTTCTCAGTTGGATTTTGGTTCAGCTGTCGATCGATGCCATTCGTACGATAAAGGCGTATTTCCAGTTGCTCGACAGTCTTTGATTAAAAACAAAGGAATCAGACCATGCCAGACAACGTGAGGAAAGACCAGTGGGTCGCCCTGTTCCGGGATATCGGGCTGACCGAAGCGGCCATGATGAAATGGCACCGCCTGTTTGAAACCCGCCACCCGGAAGGTCATGCGGAATTTTTGGCATGGCTGGGTATTTCACCCGAGGAAATCGCCAGCATCCGGGCTAACAGCCGTTAGGCGGTTCGAGCCGGTGGCTGCCATGGAGGCCGCCGGTATTCAGGCTCGGGAAGGAATCCTACGATTGGAGCCGGCAGGAACGGTGCACCCATAAAACCAACCAGGCCCATCCAGTTGATCAAACCATTTTCCCAGTTGGTGTCTGATCAGTCACCGCAGATTAAAGAGCAAATGTTCATAAATCGAGTGGGTGCGTCTTTCAGGCACGATGAATAAGGAACTCACCTATCACGATGCCGATATAAACGCCGAAGCGATTTTTATGCGGGTAAGGAAAAAATACCCCCAACTTCATCAAGTAATCCAAACAATACATGAAGTACTGAACTGATATGCATTCCACAATTTCGAGGCCCAACACCATCCGATTCATGACCATGCTCGACAACGCCTTCCTTCCAACCGAAATCACCCATGCCGTCATTGTCGGATTCGCTGCCGTGGTCCACGGCGGCAGTGGCATCGGGTTTCCCATGATTGCCACCCCCTGCTGGCCCTGGTTACCGACGTGCGGACAGCCATGCTTCTTCTGGTACTCCCGACAATGGTCCTCAACGCGGCCAACATCCTCAAGGGGGGCCGCTGGCGTCACAGCATAGCGGTGTTCCGGCCCCTGGCCGTCTACGGCTGATCGGGAGCATCATCGGCACCCGGTTGCTCATCGTCTTCTCATCGGAACCGTTTCTGCCCCTGATGGCGACCATGCGGGTCGTCTATCTCAATACCGACCGAATAGGCACCGGTTTTGCTTGGGTTCACCGCCATCCCTGCATCGCCTTTGCCGTTTCCGGCCTGACTGCCGGCATCCTTGCCGGCACGGTGATTGTCATGCTGCCGGTCCTGATCATCTTTGCCCTGGACATGAACCTGTCCAAGACCGTGATGATTCAGGTCTTCAACCGATTACCTGTTGTACCCGATCAAGGTATTGCCATTAAAGAAAAAGAAGAATCAACCAATATTGTATTTGGTAGTATCGATCCACCAATGGCCAATTCGCCTGTTTCTGGATGGACACTGTGTAGACATGACAGCGGAGCGCTTCATTAACCCAAGGGCCAGGCCCATGCAAACAAGCACCCGATCCTCAACATCGATGGTCAAGGAGTTTACCAGACAATACCTGCTGCTCGCTCTTTTCCCGGTGGTTCTATTTTTTGCGCTTGCCGTTGCCGGCGGATTCATCGCTCAGCGGCATTTGTCTAAACTTATCAGCGATTCAACCTATGAACTGAACCTACTCGCCAAAAAGGAATTGGAAGCACTGGGCCGGCAGGTCATTCAGGACAAGGCCCGGGACGCGGCCAGGCAGGTGGGTCTTTTTCTGTCACTCAAACCAGAGATGGATATGGAGGCCCTCCAGCGCTCCGCCCCATTCCAGGCCATTGCCATGCAGCCGGTCGGGCAAAATGGATATGTGTGTCTCTATGAAGCCGGAACCGGGATCATGCGCATCCATCCCAATCCAGCTCTGAACAATCGAAAGATGGATTTTTTATCCACGGACATCCCGTCATGGTGGGCGATTTTTAACAGATCCCTGTCCGGGAAAGAGACCTCGGGTTATTATGACTGGATCGAACCGGATGGTTCCGTTCGGAAAAAATATATGGCCATGACACCGGTAGATGCGCCCTTTCGGGGAAAAACCCTCATGGTTGCGGCCACAACCTACATTGATACGTTTTCGGCGCCCATAGCGGTAATGGTACAGAAAGAAGCCGAAATCAGCGCCAATTTCAATGATTTCCTGGTCGACCAGGTACTGATAGCCGGTTTTCTCACGGCCTTGGTCTTTTTGATCACCTTCCTGAGCGTCTATCTGATCGGCCGGCGATCCGCACTCCGCTATATGCTGCCCATTGTCACCATGGCCACGGCCGCTGAAAATTTCGGGGACGGACAGTGGGAAGCGGACATCGAACCTTCATTAATCAATCGAAAAGATGAAATCGGGGTGCTGGCACGTTCTTTCGATTCGATGCGTCACCAATTGCAGAAACTCTTCAAAGACCTCGAATACCGGGTTTCTGAACTGAAACTGGCCCAACAATCATTGAAGGAAAGTGAAGCCCACTTCCGGGGATTGTTCGACGGCGTCCCCGTTGGCCTTTATCGAACGACGTTTGACGGCCGTATCATCGATGCCAATCCCATGCTGGTACGAATGCTCGGATACCCTTCCAAAGCGCAGTTCCTATCTAAAAAAGCGGAAGAAATATATGCCCAGCCGGTAGACCGCTCGAAATGGAAAACGATCATCGAGCGATCCGGCGTGGAAAATGTCCATGAAGTCAAGATGCGCCGCTATGACCAATCCGTGCTCTGGGTCGAGAATCACTCACGAACCGTCAGGGATCAGGACGGTGGCATCCTCTATGTCGAAGGCAGCCTTATCGATATCAACGAACGAAAGAAAATGGAGAACCAGCTCCAGCTTGCCCAGCGCATGGAAGCCATCGGCACCCTGGCTGGAGGCCTCGCCCACGATTTCAACAATTTGATGATGGGAATGTTGGGCAATGTTTCGATCATGATGCTCGACACGGAAATCAACAGTCCGCATTATGAAAAGCTCAAAAAAGTCGAACAACTGATCCAGAGTGGTTCACAGCTTACCAGCCAACTTCTCGGCTACGCACGCAAGGGCACGTTTGAGCTCAAGGTCCTTGATTTGAACAAAATTGTTAAAGACAGCGTTGAAATATTCGGTCGAACCCGCAAGGAGATTGGCATACATATGGATCTGTCATCGACGGAGGTGTCGGTTGAAATTGATCGATCCCAGGTCGAGCAGGTTTTATTCAACCTGTTAATCAACTCGGCGGATGCCATGCCTGACGGTGGAGACCTCTGGCTGCAAACTTCAATCGTCAACCGCAGCGAGATCGGGCAAAAGCCTTATAAAATGGAATCCGGCCGATATGTCCTGCTTCAGGTCACGGATACGGGCCATGGCATGGATGCTGAAACGCAAAAACGCATTTTTGACCCCTTTTTTACAACCAAAGAGATGGGACGGGGCACGGGCCTGGGTCTGGCATCCGCCTATGGCATCATCAAAGCGCATGCCGGCTATATCGACGTGGCCTCGGAAATCGGTCAGGGGACGACATTCAGTATTTATCTGCCGGTCTCGGAAAGAAGGCTTCCCGAAGGGGTCAAAGGCGACGCGACGATCAAATTCGGCAAGGGGACGATACTAGTCGTGGATGACGAAGAGATGGTCTTAGACATCGGTACGGAGATGATCGGGAAGATGGGCTACCAGACACTGTCGGCCCGGAATGGGGATGAAGCCATATCGGTTTACCGGAAAAGCCCCGACGATATTGATCTGGTTGTCCTTGACCTGATCATGCCGGGTGCCAGTGGCAGCGACACATTTGACATGCTGAGGCAGATCAACACCGGGGTGAAAGTCCTTTTGGCCAGCGGATACAGTATTGACAGCCAGGCCATTGCCTTGATGGACCGGGGGTGCAACGGGTTTATCCAAAAGCCTTACAATCTTGAAGACCTGTCGCGAAAGATCGATGAAATCTTGAAAAGCTAACCGATATGGAATGAATAATAGCAGGCGCGAATGCGTTTCCATTCGCGCCGGTAATCGTGCTTTCCGCAACAACACGGGGCAATGCTCAATTCTTTTTTATTTCTCGTTTTCCCGAATACTTCAGGGCTGCGGCGATGAAGCTTTGGAACAGGGGGTGGGGAGTCATGGGCCGGGATTTAAATTCCGGATGGAACTGGCATCCCAGGAACCACGGGTGATCTTCGATTTCCACGATTTCAACCAGTTCGCCCGATGGGGCGATGCCCGATATTTTCAGGCCGGCTTTTTTTAACTGATCCATGTAGGCGTTGTTGAATTCAAAACGGTGGCGATGCCGTTCGGCTATGGTTTCCTTGCCATATGCCCGGTGGGCGACGGTGTCCTTTTCCAGTTTACAGGGGTACGCCCCCAGTCGCATGGTACCGCCCTTATCCGAATGGATGTCGCGTTTCTGAATGGTTCCGGATTTGTCGTCGAACCACTCTTCCATGAGATAGATCACTGGATGGGGGGTGATCGGGTCGAATTCGGTGCTGTTGGCCCGGTCCAGTCCGGCCAGGTTCCTGGCGAATTCGATAACGGCGATCTGCATGCCCAGGCAGATGTCGAAGTAGGGAATCTTATTTTCCCGGGCATACCGGGCGGAGCAGATCTTGCCTTCCACGCCGCGTGAACCGAAACCGCCCGGCACCAGCACGCCGTCCACCCCTTCCAGGCTCAGGCTGCAGGTATTGGCGTCGATGGTCTCCGAGTCCACGAATTTTAGGTTGACCCTGGCCTGGCTGGGGATGCCACCGTGGATCAGGGCTTCGTTGAGGCTCTTGTAGGATTCGGTGAGATCCACATATTTGCCGACAATGGCGATGGTGACCTCGTAGGTGGGATCGTTCATCTGGCGGCACAGGGTCTCCCAGTTCTCCAGGCGTGGTGCGCGGGTCCAGATGTTGAGCAGTTCGACAATTTTGGTGTCCAGCCCCTCCTGGTGAAAGAGCAGGGGAACTTCATAGATGCAGTTGACGTCCTTGGCCGTGATTACCGCATCCGCACCCACATTGCAAAACATGGCGATCTTGGCCTTGATGTCGGGGCTGAGCATGCGGTCGGTGCGGCACAAGAGGATGTCCGGCTGGATGCCGATGCTGCGCAGCTCCTTGACGCTGTGCTGGGTGGGTTTGGTTTTCACTTCGCCGGCGGTACCGATGTAGGGTACCAGGGTCAGGTGGATATAGATGACATTATCCTTGCCGGCGTCGTTGTGGAACTGGCGGATAGCTTCCAGGAAGGGGAGGCTTTCGATGTCGCCGATGGTGCCGCCGATCTCCACAATGACCACATCCACGTCATTGGATGCCTTGCGGATGCTGTCTTTGATCTCGTCGGTAATATGGGGGATGACCTGCACCGTGCCGCCCAGGTATTCTCCCTGGCGTTCCTTGGTGATGACGCTGTGGTAGATTTTACCTGTGGTGAAGTTGTTGTCCTTGCCCAGTTTGGCATGGGTGAAGCGCTCGTAGTGCCCCAGGTCCAGATCGGTTTCGGTGCCGTCATCGGTGACGAATACTTCGCCGTGCTGAAATGGATTCATGGTCCCCGGATCCACGTTGATATACGGGTCCAGCTTCTGGATGGTGACCGTCAGTCCCCGGCTTTCCAGCAGCGCGCCGATGGAGGCCGATGCCAGGCCCTTGCCCAGGGATGAGAGAACCCCCCCGGTAACGAAAATGTACTTGGTGTCATACCCCATAGAAAACCTCGATCGAAATGGTAACCCGGTGTTGGAGAATTGCCAGTCTTAAATAAATTCAATGGTACCGACCCATCGCCGGCAGGTGCGCTGATTTGTGACTGCCTGTACCATATTTGACCGGTTTGGAAAACCGGCTATTCAAATTTTTTGCGAAAGTCCTGCACCGCCTGTTGCACCGCATCCACCGCTTGCTGCTTTTGTGCCTGGGGTGTATCGGCATCGTTTTGCGCAGCTGCGGCTTTCAAGGCCTCAAGGTCCATCAGGTCTGCCGCGATGGACGGGTTGATGCGAAGATCGGCCACCCGGATCTCCCGGGCAAGGCGACCGTTGATGGTAAAATCAACCTGGAAAGGAAACCATCCGCTCTGGACTTTACGCCAACTCCGGTAGAAAATCTCCAGGCGCCTGTCGGCACCAGCCGCCCCGCGGTCCACCAGCAGCAGACGAACGGGGAGAAAGGTCTCCTTGTCGATGGCCAGTTGGGATACGGATTCATCGGGATAACGGGCGCCCAGGACGAACACCACGGTTTCTTCAATCCGCCCGAGGCTGGATATGGCCGTCTCGACCCCCAGCCGGTTGAGGGTTCGTATCAGGCGCGGCCGGGTCCGGCTCCGCAGCAGTTGCTGGTAGATATCGTACGGGTCTTCACCCAGGGCCAATCTGCCGTCGATCACCGTGATCGAACTGTCGGCAAACACCAGGTGGGTTCGCAGGATCTGGTCGGAAACGATATCCGAACGAAACCGTTCCGGCATCACGTAGGTGGCGGTTTGATCATAGACAGCCGGTGCCGATTCCGCGGTCTGCGGATAAATCAGCAGTTTCTGACTGGCCTGGAGGGCGGCGATGGTACCCATGGCCTTGGCGCTGAGCTCGAGAACATGGGGGCCTTCGAGTACGTAAGCGAGGCCCTGGCCGGGTGTGGTCGCGGTGAGAAACATCACCGAAAACACGGCCCATGCCGCTATGATTGAAGTTCTCTTCATTTTGAGAGGCACCATAAATAAAAAAACAAAATACAAATACCAAATCTCAAATAAATTCCAGATAATAATATTCAAATCGCAAAGACGGATTGGAATCTTCTTTCTTTGAGATCTTAAGGTTTGGAATTTTGGTCATTGTATTTTAATTGTTATTTGTTTTTTGGTTATTGTGATTTTTCAGTTTTATATCTTTCGCCAGGTACCGCCCCTAATCGCCAATGAAAATCTCCTTGGCGAATTGTGCTCCCGCGCCCAGCCGCTCTTCAATGCGGATCAGCTGGTTGTACTTGGCGATGCGGTCGGACCGCGAAAGCGAACCGGTCTTG
>NZ_JBFELV010000109.1:0-13049 GCF_041551955.1 Desulfosarcina sp. | reverse complement strand
TCGGCCGCGTGCTGCCATAAAAAAGGGCCCCAGGTCTGCATGCCGGGATTGCTCTTTAGAAAATAGGTCTGCATGGAGGCCGACAAGACCAGGCTCTTGGTCGTCTTCGCGCCCAGCCGCGTCAGTGCCTGCTGAAGGGACTCGACACGGTTCAATCCGCCGAAGAGCGCCGAGTTGCTGATTTTGATCAATTTGGAAACGAGGGATTGATCCATGCCGATCACTTTTTCGACCGCTTTGATATCCACACCTGGATCCGAGAGCATGTCGAGCGCACGTGTCACCAGCGTGGGAAGGGGCGGCAATTCGTCAATCTTGGACACCAACGCTGTCGGGCCGATCTGGCCGGACACGGGCGGCTTTCCATCGGCATCCGGTCGCACAACCGGCATGGGCTGCTCAGGCACGGCAGTCGTATGCTTATTGCGGGGTGCGACCATCCATGAGAGCAGCTCCAGATAGTGCTGAGGGGACAGACCCGCATAGCCGCTTTCGCTGAAAACATAGATGAAGACCGCCACTTGACCCTTTTTAACAACAGGAATCAGCGCACATTCCCCTGATGCAGGTGCTCCGGACAGCCTGTCCAATAGCGTCGATGGAAACCGGTTCCCGAAAAAAGCGACGCCGGAACGGTGAACGGCAGATAAAACGAGGTCGTCGTCCAGCGCCCCTAACAGCCCCTTTTCGGACGTCTGGTCGAGACCGTGACCATCCATCCTGCGCACCTTTTTGCAGTGCACCACCTGGCCGTCTTTGGCGGTGAGAATCAGTATGCCGTTGTAAAAACCCTTGCAGAATCCCACGAGGGCCTCGATGCGCTTCAATGGATCGTCGCTCATCATCAGCTTTTTTAAGGCCTGACGAAACGCGCCGAACAGGGGGTCGCCGCTGGATTCCGATGACGCCGGCTGATCCGTCGCATCGGCCGGCATCAGCGTTACCGTCCCCTTTTCAATGCAGTCCTTGAGAATCGCTATCACGGCACTGCTCTCGAAAGGCGCTTTTTCGAGAACCTGTCGAATGGTCCGGCAGGTGGACATCAATCGATAAACCACCTGCTCCTCGGTGGTCAGCGCGTCGGTCTGAACGTCTGTGGCGGAAGCTGTGAATTCACGGTCGAGGGAAATGATTCCCTTCAGGAAATCACGGTATTCATCAGACTGGACGGCAATGGAAAGGGCCAGCATCCGGGCGTCCAGTTTCGTTTCAGCTCCGTCGGCCTCGACCGGTGTATCCGTGAAATTAAAGGCACCTTCATCGAGCAGAAACAACTCCAGCAGCACCTCTTTCATGCCGGTCAGCAGGATGTCCGCTACTGTCGAAATGGGAAACAGGTCGATCTGCGTAAGAATGGAACGGATCGGCATCGCCGTTTCCGTCCGGATCTGGCGGATTCGTTTGACATCATCGGCCGTCACCCGGCGGTTGAAAATCAAGCTCTGAAGTATTTTCGCGTCACCGTTGGCAGAATGGGCATCGATGATGAACCCGTTTTTGAAACTGAGTGTAATCAAACGTTGGTTTTCGGCGACGGAAAGAATACCGTTCAGATTCAATTGAGATAGAAACATGATGGCGTCGGCCGGATGATATTTACTCAAATCTCCATTAAAAATCATTTCTTTGCCTCGCAGGGTTCAGGTGTCAAAATTTAGTTCGACCGTTTTCCCTGAAACTTGAGTGTGATATAGTCCAATTGGGAGTCTGGGACAGAAATGCCTGGGCGATCCGGCATAACCGTAAATGGAGATTCACGCGGATGGGAACCCAACCCTTCGTGTTGGGCAAAGACCGGCAATCCGATCTGTTCTTTTGGCTGCCACTTGATGGGCCGCACGATAAACACATGAAAAAAAAAGGCGATGCATGAAAGCGAAACAACGTCAACGCTGCGGGTGGCCCGGCGACGATCCGTTGATGGTGCGCTACCACGACGAAGAATGGGGCGTACCTGTCCACGACGACCGCAAGTGGTTTGAATTCATCCTCCTGGATGCGTTTCAGGCCGGCCTGTCGTGGAAAACAGTGCTGCACAAACGGGATGCCTTCCACCAGGTTTTTTATGGCTTCGACCCGCAGCGCGTGGCCGGGATGTCTGAAAAAGCCATGGCCGATGCCATGGCCAACCCAGCCATCATCCGCAACCGGCTAAAAATCCGGGCCGCCGTTAAAAATGCCCAGGCATTTCTGCGCCTGCAGGAAACCCATGGCAGCTTCGACGATTTCATCTGGGCCTTCACCGGGGGGCGGGTGATCCGCAACCACTGGAAGACACTGGATAGGATACCGGCCAAAACCGACTTGTCCGACACCGTCAGCAAGGCACTCAAGCAGCAGGGATTCACCTTTGTGGGCAGCACCATCTGCTACTCTTTTTTACAGGCCGCGGGGGTAGTCAACGATCACCTGGTCGGCTGCTTCAGGCATCGCGAATTGTCCGAAAAATAAGGTGACCGCTTCATGCTCCGGCATGCGTGGAATGGCACCGCCTTATAGACCACCATGGGTGGATTGCCGATGATCACGGGACGATATACAAAAAGACGGCACTGAAGGCGCCCCAGTTTCCATCGGCGTCCTGTCCGCGAACAAAAATGAGGTGCTCCCCCCCCTGCATATTCATGGTGTCGACAATTCCCGTAACGATCTCAACGCGATCGTCGAGTTCACCGTCGGCAGGCTGCAGAGGGATCCCCGTACCGCCATTCCAGGGAGGCGTATCGATGTAGTACTCGGCAGCACCAATATATTGACTGGGTTCTTTGCCTTGATTGCCCTTGGGTTTCTTGTACCGCGTATCGTCGAGGGTGGCCGTCAGCGTGACTTGGCTGCCCGCAGTGACCGTATCCATGTTCAAGGAGACATCGCTCGCATCCGGGCCGGACGGCGTAATGTAAGGGGTGCGCACGACCTTGGCCGCATAAAGCAACGCCGGCAGATTGTCGGGCAGGACAAACGACTCAAACGTGTTGCAGGGTTGAAAAAAGGTGGTGCCGATTTCAAAGCAGTAGGAAGCCACGCCGAGGTGGCCATAGGCATGCTCGTCGCTGGTGCCGTCGGTCGGGTAAAGACCAATCGCCTGTTCGGGTGAGTAGTCGTTCCAGTAGGCGAACTTTCTTCCCAGCGTCTGCAGTTGGGTGGCATTGGGAGGTGGGTCATCCGAAGACCCCCAGGGCCAGAGCACCAGCTTGCCGTATGAATGGACGTCGATATAGATGCCGGTTGCATCGTCGGGCGCCGGAGAGACCCAGTCATCAGTGCGCTGATCGGAAAAAATAGTTTCTAAATAAGCTTCCACAACCTGTATTTCAGGTTCGGAGGCCGAAACAGGACCTC
This sequence comes from Desulfosarcina sp., assembly GCF_041551955.1. GTDB lineage: Bacteria > Desulfobacterota > Desulfobacteria > Desulfobacterales > Desulfosarcinaceae > Desulfosarcina. The sequence continues at coordinate 9,710 of NZ_JBFELV010000109.1, read as the reverse complement.
TATAAGTGGCGCTGCATTCGTCACCGCTTGAGCCGTCGCAGCAGTTCCAGCCAAAGGTGAAGTTTCGGTTCAAGTCCGCCCCGCGGTTGTCATAATCCTCCAGGCAATAGGCATCGTTGGTGTTTTTGCGCCAGAACGTGTGGTCCTCGGCAATCTTTCGCCCATCGGGGTTTGTCTGAAGCATCAGATGGATTTCATGGTGGTCCAGTATCCATGTCACATCCGCATCGGTGCCGTAATTCTCCACCAGGTATTCTGCGAAACGAGTCACCAGCTCAGCTGTCGCATATTCTCGGGCGTGCATGGCCGCGGTGATGAACAGGTCGGGTTTCTCGCCGGTGATCTGTTGATTGGTCAAAACGAGCACCCGCATATCAAACCCGCCGATGCCGGCTGTTTTTTCCCACGAGTCACCGACATCTTCCCATCGGGCCAGTTTTTTATATTTTCTGGTTATCTGTTCGGCAGTTGCAAACGTCTCCTCCACTGAACGGTAGCAAGGGTATCTGGGGATTCCGTCTTCGTCCGTTTCTTCGGTGGTCATCTCCTCCGGCGGCGTCGCCGGCCATGAATCGTCAGGTTCCACCCTCAATCCTACGGCGGTGAGCCGGTCAATATCCTCACGTGTAACCCGCATTAAATGATAGCCCTTGCCATAGTTGGTTTCCAGCAACTGGGCTTCGAAGGAAATGATGGCTTTGTTGCCTATTTCCTGGTTGGGGTAATGGACGCGGACAATGGTCTTCTCCCCGGGGGCCAGGACAATTGGATCGGCCGCCGGTGCCGGGCCCGCAAAAAATGTTACTGAAAGCAGAAACATACATGCCACCAAAACGTTTCTTGGTTTCATCTCGTCGCGCCTCCTTTTCATTCCTCACTGGGTGGATATCCATTGCCGCCTGCCGAATCGCCGCTGCCATGCCAGCGGTTCAGACGGTGAATCGCGGTTGGTCTTGTCCTGGCCCACGCAAATTACAGGTTGTTGAAAACCGCTTGTGTTTGGCCAAGCCATAGATTCAGAAAAAAATAAGAGAAGCGGCCAGGAGATAGGGCCATCGACAGGGTTCTCCACTTAATTAAACGGGCACCGATGTAAAAAGTTACAGGAGGTACCATTATTTTTTGCAGCCTGCCGGAAATGGGCAGGGCGTATGGATATCACCGCTACTTGCTTTTCGAAGGCACGCCGCTTACAATTTGTTTTCGTCTGCCTTCACCGAAAAGGCCGGGATGCAGGCAAGATGAAGATCACAGCCAGTCGGCAGGTCGGTGATTGACTCTTCCCCGCGGCAACCCGCGGGCAATACGCTCACTATCGCAATTCAACCCTAACCGTTACTCGGGAGAAAACGGAATGACGCCAGGTGAAGCGAAAACGGTTCTCGTGGTCGAAGACGACGAAAATACCTCGTCCCTGATCACCCTGTATCTGGAGCGAGAAGGATTCTCACCGGTGACCGCCGGCGACGGGGAAAAAGCCCTGGCTCTGGCCGGCAAGCACAAGCCTGACCTGGTGATTCTCGATCTGATGATTCCGAAGGTCGACGGCTGGGAAGTTTGCCGCCGTTTGAGGCGGACGTCGGAGGTGCCGGTGATCATGCTCACGGCCCGGGGCGAGGAGATCGACCGGGTGGCCGGGCTCACATTAGGCGCTGATGACTATGTGGTCAAACCCTTCAGCCCCCGGGAGCTGGTAGCCCGGGTCAAGGCTGTGCTGCGACGCACGTCACCGGCGCCAGGCGAAGCGGAACGGATGCTGATCCATGGAGCGATTTGCCTGGACCTGGAAAAGCGCCGGCTTTCCGTAAACAAAGAACCGGTTTCTCTCACGCCCCACGAGTATGCACTGATGGCGGCGCTCATGGCTTCCCCGGGGCGCACCTTCAATCGGGACGAACTGCTGGACCGCCTCTATCCCATGGGCGAGGCAGTGGTCATCGACCGGGTGGTGGACGTTCACATCGGCAAGCTTCGCCAAAAAATCGAACCGACACCCGCCGAGCCGCAATATATCATCACCGTTCGCGGCGTCGGCTATCGGTTCGCGGACCGGCAGCCGCAATGAGGAAAAAAGCACGATGAAACAATTCTTGATCATCAAGCTGATTGCGGTCAACCTCATCGTCGTGGGATTTGCCGTGGTAGTCGTCTGGCTGGCCATTGACACCCTGGCAGCCGGCTACTTCGTCACTCTCATGGAAAAATACCATATATCTCCCGAACCCGCCCACGCCATGTTTGTGGATTCGATTCACCGCTACCTAATCTGGGCTTTTGCGGGGGCTATCTTTCTGGCCGTCGTGCTCAGCTATGTGATGAATCGGCGTATTCTGGGCCCGTTGACCCGCATGACCACCATCACCGGTGAAATAGCCGCCGGCGAGTTTTCGGCCCGGGTGCCCGTGGCCACTGCGGACGAAGTCGGTCGACTGGCCCGGGCTTTCAACCGCATGGCGGAAAACCTGGAAAAAATCGAACACCTGCGCCGTTCCCTGATGATCGATGTGGCCCACGAGCTGCGCACCCCGCTGACCAACATCCGGGGATACCTGGAGGCGCTCAACGACGGTGTGCTGCCTCCGGCACCCAAAACCCTGTCTCTGCTCCAGGACGAAACCCTGCGGCTGGTCCAACTGGTGGAAGACGTCCTGGCCCTGGCGCGGGCCGACGCCGCAGGCAGTCAACTTGAATTGACCGATGTCGACCTTAAAGCGATGGTGGATAACACCGTAACCACTTTTGCTCCGGCATTATCCAGCAAATCGCTGACCATGCGCCTGCATGCCTCCTCCCCGCCTCCAATCATTCGTGCCGACCGGGACCGCCTCGCGCGTGTTCTGCGAAACCTGACCGACAATGCGGTTCAATATGCACCCCAGGGAACTGTCGTGGACATCACTATCGGGGACGATACCGGCATGGTTCGACTTGACTATGCCAACATCGCCGGCGACGTTCTCCCCGAGGATCTGCCCTATCTTTTCGAACGCTTTTACCGAGGCGAGAAATCCCGATCCCGCCACCATGGCGGCGCCGGCATCGGACTGTCCATCGTCAAGGAGCTGGTCGAGGCCCACGGCGGAAAGGTTCATGCCGATCTGAGGGATGGCACCATTCACATCGGCTTTATCCTGCCCCTGTCAGAGGATACGAATGCCGGTCAAACCTAAGACAGGTAACAGGTCTCGTGCCGCATCCAGCATTATCGAATCAATCGAAAGCGCATCGAGCCTGAGGATATAAAACTAAAATGAAACATCAAATATCTCAAGTTCAGATAGGGTTATGAAAAAAGAAAAAATCATAGCGACCGCATGTGAATTACCCGATGAGCTTGAGCCATACATGGCTGCGTGGCAAACGCTTGTGACGCATGTGGGCAAGCATCAAAGTGATGTGGTCGTGTTACCGGTGTAATCAGGAATGGACTGGAAATTCAGCTGCACCCATATGTAGTGGTGCTTGGAATTGGTTTACGATCCAATTACTTATGGCGACATAAGGCAAGTCGCACACGAAACTGCCAAGTCCATTTTTGTGGGATAGCCAGAACATACTTGTCAATTCAATCGTATTTTATCCCGTTTTACGGATGCCTGGGACGAAATTGCACTATAAAATTTAGGTTACTGATTCCCACCTGATCCAGGGGGATGATCACAGAATGGTCTTTTACCAAACCCGGAGGAAACGATACAGAGATGGGTACCTCACCCGATATCGCTCCTTCACCCGCGCATCGATAGCAATCATAGTATCCAACATGTCCATATCCATGGCATGTCGGACACATCGCTCGCGCAGGAACCAATACTCTCGCGTTGCCACCACGGAACGCCTGCTCCCTGGTCAGTGGAACTTCGAGGGTCAAATTCTTAACCCGTCCCGATTTAGAAGGCTCGACAGTCGAAAAATTTTTCCACAGCCAATCATACATTTCATGGAATGAAGGAGCGATCGTTTCAAAGGAGCGAATGGGTGATATTGCTCCCATATCGGCGAGATTGCTCTCCGGTATCAAGGGCTCCGGCTCAGGATTTGAGTGGCGTACAGGAGCCCTTCGAACCGGTACATTTGATAGTGTTTTTTCATACGCTCCTCGTTTTACTGGATCTCTCAGAATGGCATAGGCCTCCTGGATTCGTCGGAACGGTTCACCGCCGCCTCCGTAACGATCCGGATGATACTCCTTGGCCAATCGACGATAGGCGGAATGGATTTCAACGGGTGTTGCGTTCGACGGTACCTCAAGAATTGCAAAATAGCTTTTTGCCATCGGCAACCTCCTCTTATTTAATCTTTTTCTGGTACCACCGGTTGAAAAAGGCAATTGTTTTTAGGTCTTGATTCTAAAAAGAATCCATCCTTCATTGGTAAGCAATGCGTTCCGCAGGCCTGCACGTGTTGTTCACCGTCCTCAAGTATCTCGTTTGATAAATTCAATCGGGAATTGATAAATTAGATTGCCTTTGTCGACAACTGTTTCAATTTCGGCAAAAGCTTTTGCATACGCGTCCATTGCCGCTTGGAACGATCGGTAGAGCGAATCTTGCTCTCCCACCAGTCGCCTGATTTCATCCATGAGAGGCATTCCCTGGTTGAAATGTTCCTTGATTTTAGCAACAGCCCTTTCACGATTGGCTTGTCGCCTGTGTTCTTTTTCGAAAACGGGTAGCAGGCGCTGTATCAACAATTCAACAATATCGTCCCGAGATACAGAAAATTGTTCAGCCACTGCCTGCAGCGTAGACAGGGATTTGTGGCTGACGACCAAAGTTTTTCGGATTCGTTTATCCTTGTCAAGGCGACCATGTACCAACGATTTGGCTATCGAATGCAGTGCTTTCATATCTTCCATCAAAAAATCGAACAACGATTTCTGCTTGATACCCAATTGAGTGGATAGGATCCTGAGAACTGAAATCACTTCAGGCCGCAGCCATAGCGTAGCTCTTACCGATTTTTTCCCCAGCAGATCCGAAAACCCATCTAATTGCAAAGGTGTTTGATCGCCGTTTTTGGATTTCGCTTCGTTCATCAGAGCCACTCTTGTATTACATTACTTTTTAAACATTAAATGAATATCATCACACATGTTTAATTCCTATTTTGGCAATTTCAAGGCTAAACGGTTGCCAAGAACGTTTAAGATGTATCATTCAGAAGAGTTAACAAGAGGCTTGCTGTGATGGATGAGTTGGGTTATCCCACGAACAACGTGGCAGTTATGGCGCGCTATTTTAACTTTTAATTCAAGCATTAACTATATTTAAATGTTTTATTACAGTTAGTTAAAAAATTAACCCAATAACATTGCACCCCTTGACAGAATTAAAAATTACATTACTTTTTATTTAAAAATTTTTTAGTAAAACACCGCGAAAGGAGGTAAAAAATGGACATGAAAAAATGGGTGCCGTGGAACTGGTTCAAAAAAGAAGAAGAGGACGCCGGCAAGACCGTGCCGGTGAAGCGTGAAGGCGCACAGGAACAAGGCGGCGCACTCGTCAACCCACTGCAGCAATTTCACCAGGAGATCGACCGGATTTTTGATCAGGCATTTCGCAATTTCGGACTGACCCCGTTTGGCTTTGACCGGCCACTGCTGCCGCACCTGTCCGAAGGCATGCTCAAACCCACTTTGGACCTGGGCGCCACCGACAAGGAATACACCATCACGGTGGAAATTCCCGGTGTGGACGAAAAGGATGTCAGACTGGAAATCGTCAACGACACCCTGACTATCCGCGGTGAAAAAAAGCATGAAAAGGAAGAGACTGAAAAAAATTTCTATCGCATGGAACGCAGCTACGGGGCCTTTCAGCGAATGTTGTCGCTGCCTGAAGATGCCGACCAGGCGGGTATCGCCGCAACCTTTAAACATGGCGTATTGACCATCACCATGCCCAGGATGGCGGCGCAGCAGGCCAATGTAAGGCAGATCGAAGTGAAAAGCGCGTAATTAACCATCAGTTTACCACTGCTTAAAAACCATCAACACCAACCAAAGGAGGAATGAGCCATGTTTGCGAGAAGACTTTTCGATTTTCCGTCAGTAGGCTGGCAGCATCCGTTTGCCGATCTGGAACACATGTCCCGCCAGATGGATCGACTCACCCGAGCCGTAACGGGTAGACCGGGGATCAATTGGCTGTCTGCCAGGGTATTTCCAGCGGTCAACCTCACCGAAGACAAGGACAAGTATTATGTTCGTGCCGAGCTTCCCGGGATCAAGGCGGACGCTCTGGATATTCAGGTCGTCGGCAGAAACCTGACCATTACCGGCGAACGCACGATTCCGTCCGAAGGCGAAAACATCCGCTATCACCGTAAGGAGCGTGAAGCCGGCAAGTTTTCGCGTGTAATCGGCATGCCAGGCGATATCGATGCGGACCAAGTCAATGCGCAGATGGTCAATGGCATGTTGACGGTGACCATTGCCAAGTCGGAAGCATCCAAGCCAAAACAGATAACCGTCAATTGATAACCGCTTGTGTAAAGGAGGAATGAAAAATGTCTGAACCCAAAGAACTTCAGGTAAAGGACAAACATGAGGTGGCCAACCCAGCCGAGCAAACCAGACCCGGCGTCGTCTTCACGCCCGAAGTAGATATATTCGAGAACGAAAAGCAAATCAACTTGTTGGCAGATATGCCTGGTGTGGCCCCCAACGATGTCAAAATTGATTTAAATGATGGCTTGTTGAGCATCTCCGGAGAGGTGCAACCGGTTGAAGGCAAGGATGAATCAGATGTGCTCATCGAATTTGAAATCGGCCGGTATTACCGACAATTCACCCTCTCCGAGGTAGTGGATCAAAGCAAGATCGAAGCTAAACTTGAGGACGGGGTCCTGCGACTGACGTTGCCTAAAGCCGAAAAGGCGATCCCCCGCCAGATTGCGGTAGCCGCCGGATAATTGCTTACGACCGGGAGACCCGAGATAACTAACATCGGGTCTCCTATTGGTCAGGGCGCATCAATCAAGCGGATGGACCATATGAAAAAAAATGACCCAAACATCTTGGTGTTTCGTTGTTCTAGTGCTTTGCCTCGCATGTTTTCATTCGGCCTTGGCATCGACCCATGCCGAGGACATATCCGCCATCCAGGGAGCATCCCAAGCATTTACCCGTATTGCCAAATCGGCAATCCCCACTGTGGTCTTCATCAAAGTAGAGCAAACGGTTGAAGCCGCTGCAGGCCCCTTTCAATATAACAATCCTTTCGAATTGTTTGAAGACAACGTTTTTCGGCGCTTTTTCGGGCATCGGTTTCCCCAGATGAAGCCCTCTAAAAAATATCATCAAACAGGCTGGGGGTCCGGATTTATCATCTCCGATGACGGTTACATCCTAACCAATCACCATGTCGTTGGTGAGGCCGATAAAATCGTGGTTCGTTTGAAGGATGGTCGTGAGTTTGAAGCCGAGATCGTTGGAACGGATCCAAAATCTGACGTTGCTTTAATCAAGGCCAAAGGCGTCGACAACCTGCCGGTACTGCCTTTGGGGGATTCGGAGAATCTTGAAATCGGCGAATGGGTGATGGCCATTGGCAATCCCTTCGGACTGTCCCATACGCTGACCGTTGGTGTGGTTAGCGCCAAGGGTCGCACCTCGGTGGGCATCACAGACTACGAAGACTTCATTCAAACGGGTGCCGCCATCAATCCGGGTAATTCAGGAGGACCGTTGATCAATCTGCGCGGTGAAGCCATCGGTATCAACTCGGCCATTTTTTCCTAAAGTGGCGGCTATATGGGCATTGGTTTCGCTATACCAATCACCATGGTCAAGACGATTAAAGAACAGCTAATCGCCCATGGCAAAGTCGATCGGGGGTATTTGGGGATAGGCGTTCAGCAATTGACGCAGGAACTGGCGAGCTATTTCAACCTGGAAAGCACGGACGGCGTAATCATCGCTCGAATGGATGAGGACTCTCCGGCGGAAAAATATGGCTTCAAGCGTGGCGATATTCTGCTCGAAATGGATGGCAAACCAGTAAAAAGCGTCGACCATTTTCGAAATATTATTGCTTTGTCAATTCCCGGGACTGAAATCGAGATGAAGGTAATTCGCAACGGGGAACAGCATTCCCTTCAGGTCATCTTGGGAAGTGTCAGTGAAACTGAAGGTGATCGTTTGGTATCACAAGATGTAATCGAAAAACTTGGATTCATCGTCCAGGATTTGACCGATGAAATATCAGCAAAGTTTGTTTACAAGAATATTCAAGGGGTACTTATTTCAAATGTACAAGCGGGGTCTCCGGCTACATTGGCCGGGTTGCGTCCCGGTATGCTGATCATCGAGGTCAATCGCTCAAATGTCAGCAATGTAGCCGAGTTCGATAAAGCATTTCAAGCATCCCAGGAAAGTAAAAAGCTGCTTTTATTGGTCAGGGATAGACAACTTTTCCGTTACATCAGTTTTCAATTAGAATAGGTATAAAACCGTATTAAATGGAGGAGAAAATGAAACTTTGGGATAGAATACAAAGAGGCATGGAGGCCGGTTTTGATTCAACCATAGCTGCTGTTCATTCGATCACTGAAAAAGCAGGTGAAGGAATTGAGCTAACACGATTAAGACGTGAAAAAGTAAGACTTGAAACTCAGGTAACCAGGCGATTGGCAGAATTGGGAAATACGGTGTTTGAAAAAATTTCCGCAGAGCAAGACGACGAAATCGCCGAAAAGTTTGGGATTAAAAATATTCTGCTGGATGTCGCCCAAGATGAAGCCAAAATGGTAGAGATCGATCGGCGTCTAAAAAGTGTTCTGAAAAAGCCAGCGTGAGAAAAGGGTTTGAGCTAAACCTAAATTTTATTGATGGGCGGCTTGAGGGGTCAACACCATCGGGATAAGATAGCACCATCATGCAAATACCATTCTTGGAAATCTATCAGTTCAAGTACAAGTTAGGGCGCCGAATCACCGACACCCCGATCCCTAAATCCCAAAGTCCCCCCACTCCCCTCCCCTTGAAAATCTTTACCTAATCTTTACTTTAACATTACAAGGCCCTTAAATGGGGGTCTTATCTTCTGTCCATGAACGCAGGGTAACGGACAGAAATCAGGAGGTGTGTAATGAAAAATACAATTGTTGCAGTATTGGTGCTGATCGCGGTCTTCTTCGGCTACCAGCAGGTCAGAAGCATGGACAATGAAATGGAGAAACCCATGGATAAAATGGTCGAGAATGCACGCACGGCCGTCTTTGCCGGCGGCTGCTTCTGGTGCACGGAATCGGATTTTGAAAAAATTGATGGCGTTATCGAGGCCGTGTCGGGCTATACCGGCGGACGCATGGAAAACCCCACGTACAAGCAGGTGTCTGCCGGCGGCACTGGCCACATAGAAGCCATCAAGGTCGTCTACGATCCAGCCAAGATCTCTTACAGCCAGCTGTTGGATATACTCTGGCGCCACATCGACCCCACCGATGCCGGCGGCCAGTTCGTGGATCGGGGCGATCAGTACCGCAGTGCCATTTTCTATGCCACCGATGAGGAGCGGAAGATCGCCGAAGCCTCGAAAAAAGCGCTTTCCGCTTCCGGCCGCTTCGACCGGCCGATCGTAACCGACATCCTCCCCCTGGGGTCCTTTTATGAGGCCGAAGACTACCACCAGGACTATTACAAAAAGAATTCGATTCGTTATAACTGGTACCGTTCCGGTTCCGGCCGGGACCAGTTCCTGGAG
>NZ_JBFELV010000108.1:0-13126 GCF_041551955.1 Desulfosarcina sp. | reverse complement strand
TTGAACACTGTCAGCCATCCGTCTAGCCCTGAGCATATCCTTGTCATAGGACTTGCAGAACAGCACCAGATCATGCATCGTGTTTCTTTCCGGTATAAGATGAAAGCCTATTTTCAGTTCCCTCGCTACCCCTTCGCAAGCGGCGGGGAATGCGCTCCCTGTCGCGTTTCAGTCCAGACTCGCGGTGATGTGGATCAATTGATCAACCGCCTTTTCGATCGTAAAGACACCCCGGCCCTTCAGTTCGGCAACGCCATCATTCTCCCACTCATCCAAAAAGGCTTTCAGCGCGCGGACAATCGCGTTGACATCTCCCTTTTGGATGGTGACATGACCGCCTTCCTTCAGGATCCGGTCGGCTTCCGAACCTTCCAGGACGATTCCCAACACCGGCCGGCGCGTCAACACGTATTCATATAGTTTCGACGGGATGTACTCTGCTCCGGCGGTGCTGTCTCCTTGCATCAAAACCAGCACATCACAACGATGCATTTCCTCGATGACCTGTTGCCTGCCCGATTTTCCGGTTTTTGGATCGTGCTCAATGCGTCCGTGGAGATGAACCATTTCGTGGACGTCACAGCGATCCAAAAGATGTCTCGATGTGCGGTCCAATTGGGATCCGTAAACATCGAGGACCACATCCCTGGCAGCCTGTGGGTGTTCCCGCTTCAATACATCCAAGGCTTTGAAAACATCACCCAGATTGCGGTCATCGGCAAGGGATCCGAAATGCCCTAAATGAAATTGTCTTCTTTTTTCGTAGCCAACCGTGCCGACCGGCGGGGGGTTCGCTCCAGGCCTCAACACATGCCCCTTGCCGGACACCCCGGTCCTGTTTTCGGCACTGGCCAATGCTTTTTCAGTAAAGTAAATCACTGCATCGGCATGCTTGAAGATCAATGTTTCAAGCCATCGGTGAAAACGATAGCGCTGGTAGCGTCTCTTCTGGATGTCCATGATCAGCGGATCATGAACCTCCGCCAGCCATGGCAGGCCGCACATCCTTGAAATCAAGTACCCCGCCAGGTGCGTGCTCGAGGGGCCTGCCGTTGAATACACGAGGGCAGGACGATTTTTTTTGGCCACCCGCCACCCTTGAATCGATGCGGTAAGGAACCAGGACCAGTGACTGTCGAGGTTGATAAAGAGCTTTTCAATCAACAGGAAAGGAAGCAGCGGCAGGGTCAGCAGGGCTTTCAGCAAGCGGCGCAGCGACAAAGCCTTTGTTTTTCCGGCGATGACGTGACGGGCTTCGAACAGGAAGCCTGAAGGTGCGGGGCTGAATACCTGACAATGGGGAAAACGGCGGTCTTTTATACCGGTCGGTGCGCTGACGACCATGGGCATCACGCCTCGTTCCATCAACAGGGGAAGCCTGTCGGTGATCGTCTGGCTGGCGGCCCGGCCATCCATATTGAAACAATGGGCCACAATCAGCCATTTTTTGGGTGCATCCGCGTCCATCACCGACCCACCCTCCAGAAGGCTTGGCGCATCATTTCTCCGAGAAAAGCGTTTCAAAATAGGCAATTGTTTTTTCCAGCCCGGCGTCCAGATCGACAGCAGGCTGCCACTTTAAAATATCTCGAGCCAGGGAGATGTCGGGTTTTCGTTTTCGCGGATCATCGATCGGCAGCGGGTGGTGTACGATTTTTGAGGTTGATCCCGTAATCTCGATTATTTTTTTGGCCAATTCCAGGATGGTAAATTCACCGGGGTTACCGAGGTTGATGGGCCCGGTTACCGCGTCGTCTGTTTTCATTAATCGGACTAAGCCTTCGATCAGGTCGTCGACGTAGGCAAAGGATCGTGTCTGAGAGCCGTCACCGTATATGGTGATGGGTTGATCATTTAACGCCTGCACAATAAAGTTGGACACCACGCGGCCGTCGTTCGGATGCATTCGTGGACCATAGGTGTTGAAAATCCTGGCTATCTTAATCTGCAGTCGATGCTGCCGCCAGTAGTCAAAAAACAAGGTCTCGGCACAGCGCTTCCCCTCGTCATAACATGATCGGGGGCCAATGGGGTTGACACTGCCGACGTAGGATTCAGGTTGGGGATGGACATCGGGGTCACCGTAGACTTCGGACGTCGACGCCTGTAATATCTTCGCCCGACGTCGTTTTGCCAGCCCAAGCATGTTAATGGCGCCATGAACATTGACTTTGGTGGTCGCCACCGGATCGTTCTGATAGTGAACCGGTGATGCGGGACACGCAAGGTTGTAAATTTCATCGACCTCCACATACATCGGAAAGGTGATGTCGTGCCGCATGAACTCAAAATTATGATCGCTCAGCAGATGCGCGATATGATGCTTGCTTCCCGTGTACAGATTGTCGACACAAAGGACATCCTGCCCTTCTGCAAGGAGTCGTTCACAAAGGTGCGATCCGAGAAAACCGGCACCACCGGTGACCAAAACGCGTTTATTGAAATACATGCGATCATCGTCCTTTATCAGTTTAGACAGAAACACAATGGCCAAAATGGTATGGGCAGTTGCCGATGCACCGGGTCAGTGGCTGGAAGACGCCACAATACCCCCCTCTTCCGATAAACGGGAATACCCTTTGACCGCCGTCTTTCGCCTGGTGTTTGTGATCGTCTGCAGTTCTTCATCCAACCTGTCCCGCTGCCTGTTTTTGATGGAGGGATGAAAAAGGTGATATTGAAGGGCTGAAAACCACAAGTTCTTAATCTTGACCCCGCTGTGGAACAATCGATAGCAGATATCCGAATCCTCCCGTCCCCACAGCTGATCGAATGTTTCATCGTAACCATCGACCCTGATGAAGTCCGATCGCGACATGGAGAGGTTACAGCCCCTCAACGACGTCTGAAAAGACTTTTTCCGGCCCATCAGTTTTCCCAACGCGGTCCATCGCAGCGCATTTTTTCTATTCTCTAGCCCCTTGGAGAATAAAGAACAGGGCATCACCTGCTTGGTTCTGAATGCGTTTTGGGTTTGATCATTCGACAGGAACGCACGCTTGCCCTGCAGAAAACATCCGGTCTCGGCCATGCTTAGATGATCCTTAAGAAAATCGGGATGAAGCACCACATCGTGATCCATAAAGACCAGATATTGTCCGGACGCATACTTTACCCCCATATTTTTAACTCTGGCCTGGCGGATTCCATCGTCTTCGTGCTTCACATGCCTCCAGGGCAGATCCGTATCAGACAACACCTGCTTGACGGTCGCATCCGTGGCTGCCTGGGAGCCATCATCAGCGATGATGACTTCATAGTCGCCGATGGTTTGATCGACGACGGATCGAAGGACCAGATCCAATGCCTCCGGCCAATTATATGTGGTGATGATAACCGATACGTTCATTGCACAACCGTCCGCCGGTTTTTGAAATTGTCGATCCGTTGGATATGCGACAGGACCCTATCCACTGAAATGTCCGTCATGCATCGGCACCGGTGGCTATCGCAGCGACGTTTAAAACAAGGGCTGCACGAAGGAGCCGTGCGGATGACCTGATGACCAGGGCCAAACGGGCCGGTCCGCCATGGCGCGGTCGGGCCGAAAAGGGCCACCACCGGGGTGTCCATCGCCGCCGCCAGGTGCATGGGGCCGGTATCGGTGGTGACGAGAAGCGCGGATTGGCGATAGAGGGCCGCCAGCATGTTCAAACTGGTTCGCCCGGCCAAGTTTGCCGCTGTTGCCTTCATCATTGAACGGATGCCATCCACGACCTGCCGGTCGGACGGACCACCGGTAAACACGACATCAACGTGGTAGTCATTAACCAAACGGTCGGCCAGCAGGGCAAACCGGTCATTCAGCCACAGCTTGGTTTCCCAGAGGGCGACGGGGTTAATGGCCACCAGTGGACGGGTGCCGGATATATGCTGACTTTCCAATAAGGCCTTGACTGCAGCATCGTCACCATCGGAGACAGGAATGTCGTATACCACGCTTTTTGTATGGATGCCGATGGCCTTTAAAAGCATCAACCCCCGGGTCAGGGCATGCACTTCCATATCCACCGGCGGAATGCGTTCATTCAGAAGCAGATAGCTGTGTTCCTGATGCTGCATCCCCTTGTCGAAACCGATTTTTCGTTTTCCCCTGGCCAGCCAGACCAGGACGCCGCTTTTAAGCAGCCCCTGGAAATCAATGACCATGTCGTAGCGGGTGTCGCGCAGTTCGCCCAAGAATTCACGAATCTCAGAAAGTGCCGTCCAGCGCCCCCGTCCTTTCAGCTGGTCGATCCAGTGCTTGCGTTTCGATACGATCACACGATCCAAAGCCCTGTGCCCGACAACCAGGTCCGCTGCACCCGCTTCAACCAACCAGGTGATGTGGGCCATCGGATAGTGCTCACGCAGGGCGTTTAACGCCGGCAGGGTATGGATCACGTCGCCAATGGCGCTGAGTTTGACGATTAGAATCTTCACAGCAGGCCTTTTACGGCATCGAACACCATGTCCACCGACACCCGTTTCATACAGTTGTGGTGGATCAGCGGGCAGACCGGCTGCATGCAGGGGCTGCATTCGATGGGCACTCGAACGATCCGGCTGGTCGGGCTGTGCGGGCTGGTGGTCGTCCAATTGGTAGAGCCGAAAATGGCCACCAGGGGCGTGTTCAATGCGGCGGCCACATGCATCAGGCCTGAATCGTTGGTTACCAGGGCATCACATCGATCGATCAGCGCCATGGCTTCACTCAGGCTGGTTCTGCCGCTGAAATCGATGACCGGACCAGTCATCATTTGGGTGATAGACCGTCCCAGATCCTGGTCCGACGGTCCGCCGAAAATTACGATGGTGGCCCCTGATTCACGTCTTAGCCGGTCTCCCAATGCAGCATATCGTTCGGGGAGCCATTGTTTGGCTGGACCAAAGGTGGCGCTCGGATTCAGGCCGATGACTCGCTTGTCCGGATCGACCCCATGTTGGCTGAGTAATCGACGGGCCTTCCCTTGATCGTCTTCACCAACAACAAGCTCCAGTTCGGCAGTCCCCGGCCGGAGGCCGACACCCTTCAGGATCTCCAGGTAGTAGCCGGTTTGGTGAATCGACTTGATCGCCTTGGTGCAACGCACCGGGTGGGTCAGTAAAAGCCGACGGGCGTCGGTGTCGAACCCGATGCGGCGGGGGATGCCGGCCATCAATGCAAGCAACGCCGCTTCGATGGCATTTTGGAGCAAAATGGCTGTGTCGAATCGATGGCGGCGCAGCTCCTTGGCCAGACGGATCTTCCCGCTCACACCCTTGTGTCTCCCGTATGCATCAAACACGACGATTTCATCAACATGCGGGCTGTGGGCGAATACCGGCGCCACCCACGGTTTGGCCAACATGCTGATGCGGGCATTGGGGAAGTTGCCCCGGATGGTCCTGACCGCCGGCGTGGTCATCACCGCATCACCGATCCAATTGGTGGACCGGATGAGAATTCGCTCAGCTTTTGCGAGCGTGGGCATGCGTGTGTTCATAACAGTGGATTACTTTCTGGGCCAAGGGGAGTAAGGTTTGGTCTTCCATCGCCGATGGAGCCAGAACCACTGATCGGGTTGTCTGCGAATGCCATCCTCGATAACCTTGGTGTATCGTGCTGTATTGACTTCAATATCCGTGGTTCGGTCACCGGTAGTCACCGGCGGAAGGATCTTGCCAAATACGGCTCTAAAGCCCCCCGCTTCGCGATAAAGAAATACTGGCAGCACGGGTGCCCCGGTTCTCAGGGCAATCACGGCCATGGCTTTGCTGGTACAGGCCGGGTGACCGAAAAAATCCACCCACACACCGTCGTAATAGTCCACGTTCTGGTCCATCAACATGGCTACGGCCTCACCTTTTTTCAACACCTTCAATATTTTGAGCAGCGCGTTGCGGGACGGTATCAGCTTGGCACCGAAACGGGATCTCGTTTTCTCAAAAAAAAGGTTCAACGGTTTGAAGTCGAGCGGCCGGTAAACGATGTTTATGGGAATGCCCGTCCTTTTCCCGACAATGGATAAAAGCTCCCAGTTACCTATATGAGCGGCAATCACAAGGATCCCATTACCCTTTTCATGGGCCGCTTTGAAATTCTCCAGCCCTTCGACGGCGATGACTTGGTCCAACGTTTTTAAACTTACAGTCAACGACCACGCCACCTCAAAGAGGATCTGGCCCACATGTCGGTATACCGCTTTTGCAAGGGTTAACTGCTGCGTCTGGTCCAGTTCCTTGCCCAGAGCAAGCGCAATGTTATTTAGCGTAATCTCTCGGTGCCGCCTGTCCAGCCAGAACCCTGCACCGCCGAGCAGGTTGCCGATTTTTTTGCTGATTGCACGAGGAATTCGCCCGATCAATAAAAACAAGCGGATCAGGATTCGGTATATGTGCAACTCCCTTTTTGTCAGCAGTCTCTGGTTGTTCATATTTCTGGATTTGCTGTAACGGATGTTGAATGCCGGAATGGTTTAGCCTATCGCTGCCGTTGGCGTGATCTAAACCGCACGATGGGAGATGGTCGAATGATGATTGAGCCCTCCCCGCGGCAAGCGGCGGGGAATGCGCTCGCTAGCGCGGTTCAACTGAAATAGGCCACGGCATTTTCAAAGATCCGGATGCCATCTCCCCGCCGGCCATCAGTGCTTATCCCGGCCCGATTGAGCTTTTCCATTTGCCGTGTCCAATCGGGATGATTGGTGACATGGTTGTAGGCTTCCGGGTGCGGCATCAGGCCAAAAATGCGTCCGGTGGGATCACAGATACCGGCGATGTCCGCCAGGGAGCCGTTGGGATTGTGAGGAAAGGCCCCGTCGGCCAACTGGCCGTCCGGCATGGCATATTGCATGACGACCTGATGGTTGTCCGCCAACGTTCTCAGTGTTTGGTTTTGCGCATAGAACTTCCCCTCACCATGCCTGACCGGCAGCTCGAGGGTCTGAATGTCTTTGGTGAACACGCATGCCGAGTCCGAATCGATCCTCAGGCGGACCCATTGGTCGCGAAAATTGCCGCAGTCGTTGTAGGTCAAGGCCACGGACCGCCGGGTGTAATCCCCATCGACCCCGGGCAACAACCCAAGGTTGACCAGGGTTTGAAATCCGTTGCAGATGCCGATGATCAGCTTTCCGGCAGCCACGAAATCGAGCAGACGGTCGCCGATGTTCGTCTTCAGGCGCAGGGCCTGAATCACCCCGGCGCCATGATCATCGCCCCAACTGAAGCCGCCGCCAAAGGCCAGAATCTGGAAATCATCCAGACGCACCTCGCCGGCGATCAGGGCGTTGATGTGTGCCCGCTTGGCCTCGGCCCCGGCAAGTTCAAAGGCATATGCTGTTTCATGATCACAGTTCAGGCCAAACCCCGTCAGCACCAGTACGTTCGGTTTTGCGCTCATATCAGATCCTCAAAAGGCCCTTTCCAGGCCGACTTCATTCGTTCGACAGGCAAGTCTGCCAGGCACTTGCCATCGAAGCCGGTGATTTTCAATTGCGGCGTCTCGGTCACCTCTCCCACACAGGCCGCCGGATGACCGGCAACCAGCCGTTCAAAGGCTTCCTGATTGTCAGGGGCCACGGTAACGATAAACCGGCCGGCGCTTTCCGAAAACAGCAAGGTGTCGTCCCGGTCGATGCCTTCCGACGGCACCAGGCGCAGGTCCACCGACAGGCCCAACTCGCCCCCCATGGCCACCAGGCCCAGATGAACGGCCAGCCCGCCTCTGTAGATGCCGTGGCAGGAAGCCAGAAGACCCATTTTCACCGCTTTTGCCATGGTGCGATAGCGGGCGGCAAAGGTATCGGGGTCGACGATGGGGGCGTTCAAGCCCACATGGCCCAGGTGCTCATAGTACTCCGAGCCGCCCAGTTCGTTTTTGGTGAGCCCGACGATCCAGACCCGATCTCCGGGGACTTTGGCATCCATGGTGAGGCATTGACCCACGTCCTGAATCACGCCGGCAACCGAGAACTGCAGCGTCTCCAGCGCCGAGACCTTGTGGGTTTCACCATAGCGGCCCGGCAGATACCCGTCCACGTACATGGAGTCCTTGCCGGACAGCAGCGGAATGCCGTAGGCCAGGCACATCGTTTTGAGTGCCCGGCACGAACGCACCAGCTGGGCGGCTTTATGCTTGCCGTCCGGATTTTTCAGCGGATCGTACTGGATGGTGGGCCAACAGAAATTGTCCACGCCGCCCAGATGGTCCGGATCCCCTCCCACGGCGATGGCTCGGCGCACGGCTTCGTCAATGGTGCAGGCGGTCATGTGATAGGCATCGATGGCCGAAAGCATGGGGATCAGCGCCTGTGAGAAAACCAGGCCCTGCTGCGAGCTCAGCACCGGACGAATGACGGCCGCATCGGAGGGGACATCCCGCCCGGCGCCGACCAGGGGTTTGATCACGCTGGTGCCCTGCACCTCATGGTCGTACTGGCGACACACCCACTCCTTGGAACAGATGTTGGGTCTCCCGAGCATATCCAGGAACAGGGACGCGTAATCCTCCGGAACGCCCAGCACAGGCTCGGTCAGGCCGCGCAGGGCCGGCGACCGCCAGACCGCATCGAACTCCCACTGGGGAAAGGCCGATGTGAGCAGATCCAGATCGATGTATGCACAGGTGGCCCCGTTGTAAGTGATATGAAGCTTCCCGGTATCGGTGTAGGTGCCGATCACGCTGCTCTCGACAGCATGCTGCCGACTCAGCGCCATGAAACGATCCAGATGCGCAGGATCGATGGCGACGGTCATGCGCTCCTGGGATTCGGAGATCCAGATCTCCCATTGGTCCAAACCGTCGTATTTCAGGGGCACCTTTTCCAGCTGGACATCGCAGCCGTTGGAAAAAAGCGCACTCTCGCCGATGGAAGAGGAAAGCCCGCCGCCGCCGTTGTCGGTGATGAAGCGGATCAGCCCTTCGTCGCGGGCCTCAAGCAGAAAATCGTGCATCTTCTTCTGGGTGTACGGGTCCCCGATCTGGACGTGCCCGGCCGGCGTGTGCTCGGAAAAGGAAGCCGAAGAGGCGGTAACGCCGTGAATGCCGTCTTTGCCCACCCGGCCGCCCAGCATAATGGCCAGGTCCCCGGGCAGGATAGTCTTTTGATCCGATGGCTCGCCGTTGATCTCAGCCGGCATGATGCCCAATGCCGTCACGAAAACCAGGCATTTTCCCAGGTATCCCGGGTGAAACATCACTTGCCCGAAGGGCGTGGGGATACCGCTTTTATTGCCGCCGTCGCGCACCCCTTCGATCACCCCATCCAGCAGGCGCCGGGGGTGAAGCCGCGGTTTTAGGTCTCCTGAGTAATCACGCGGCCCGACGCAGTAGCCGTAGCTGCCCATGATCAGTTTGGAACCTTTGCCGGTGCCCATGGGGTCCCGATAAATACCCACGATGCCGGTAATGGCCCCGCCGTAAGCTTCCATGTTGGATGGCGAGTTGTGGGTTTCCCCGGTGATCACGTAGTGGTGATCGGGGTCAAAACGCCCCACCCCGGCATTGTCCCAGAGCACGGAGACCACCCACGGCTTTTGCGCCTTCAGGGCCAGCGTGGGGCCTTCGATAAACGTCTTGAACAGGCTGTCAATGGTCTCCGTTTTTCCGGTCTCCAGGTCCCGATAGTGGAACCGGCCGCCAAAGGTGTTGTGGTTGCAGTGATCGCTGCGTGCCTGGGAGATGTATTCCAGCTCCACATCCGTGGGATCTGACAGGGATACCTGTCGGCGTTGCCGCTGCACGTCCGGCTTTAGAAAATAGGACCGGATGGTGGGGATGTCCCTGGGGTTCAGGGACAGGCTGCGCTGGTCGCTGAGCCGGGTCAGCGTCTCGTCGCTGTCGATGGACAGGGTCGCCACCTCTGGCTGATGGTCGAGCATCACCTTGGGAATGACAAACCCGATGCCAAGGGCAGGATCCCACTGGCTGTGGTCGAAGACCGCCCACTGCTGGATGATGTCGTTGGCCAGCAGCTCGCCGGCAATTTTTTCGACATCCTGGCGGGTGACGCCGCTGCCCTTCAGACAAAACCGTTTAGACGTATAGACCGCTTGCCCGGGTTTCAGCCGCAGCCGCAACAGGTCTTCCACCGCCTCCACGGCGGTGGCGCCGGGATTGTCGCGGACACCGGGGCGATACCCGACCCAGATGATCCAGTCGAAATCCACATCCAGGGGCTGCAGGGACGACACCTGGGTCACCGGGTTGGTGAATATCTCCGTGCGCGCCCGCTCAACCTGATCGGCGGTCAGATCCGCATCGATGGTGACGATATGAATGGTGCGCACCTGGTGCAGATCGATGTCAAAATAGTTCTTGGCTTTGAGACGCAGGGACTGCCCCTCGGCGTCAAGAAGCTGCTCCCTCAAGGTGATTTCGATTCGTTGCGGCATGGTTTCCTCAGCTTGAAAAAATGCGCATAATATCATTGTAGAACACAAAAATCATCAGCAGAATCAGGATAAAAATACCGGCCTGCTGGGCGATCTCACGCATGCGGACGTTGATGGGGCGACGAATGGCCGCCTCGATGAAAAAAAACATCAGGTGACCGCCATCGAGAACCGGAATGGGCAGGAAATTGAGCACGGCCAGGTTGATGCTCAGTACGGCAATGAAAAAAATCAGATTGGTAAATCCTGCTTTGGCCTGCTGCCCAGCCATTTCGGCGATCATGATGGGACCGCCCAACGTCTTGGTGGAGACCGTCCCCTTGATCAGCTTGCCGATGCTCAACAGGGTCAACCGGGAGATCTGGTAGGTCTGGTCCACACTCTCTGCGACCGCCTCAAAAAAACCCCGTTTGATGGTGATGCGATCGGCATCGGGAATATCGAGGCCCGGTGTGGAGATGCCGATCCGGTAACTGTCCACCTTCTCCCCAAGCACGTTTTCCTCACTGAACAGAACCGGCACGATGTCGACCGAGAGGTTTTCCTCGCCGCGGACAACCCGCAACCTCATCGGCTCGCCATGGCTTTGGGAGATGATCGCTTTCATCGTATTCCAGCTGTCTACCGGTTGATCGTCGATGGCGACGATCAGATCCCCCGGCTGCATGCCGGCCTTTTTGGCCGGGTAGCCATCGGCGACTTCTCCGACAACGGCCTTTAAGGGCGCCAATCCGGAAAAACCGATATCGTAGTAGGGGGCATCGTCCCCCAAAATATCCTTGGCCACCTTGGTTTGAGGGACGACCGAGACATCGAAAAAAGAATCCTCACGTTTGGCGCTGATGCGCACGGCG
Source organism: Desulfosarcina sp. (assembly GCF_041551955.1). GTDB lineage: Bacteria > Desulfobacterota > Desulfobacteria > Desulfobacterales > Desulfosarcinaceae > Desulfosarcina. The sequence goes on along the minus strand of NZ_JBFELV010000108.1, from coordinate 1,916 downwards.
CGGCCATGGCCATCGGCGACCAGCCGGTTGATATCGCTCCAGGAGGCCACCGTCGACCCGTCGACAGCCACAACCAGATCGCCGGTCTGAAGACCTGCCTGGGCTGCCGGGCTCTCCTTGGCCACATGGTTGACGACCGGGCGGATATCCTCGGTACCGATGAAGATGAAAAAGCCGGTATAGATAATCACCGCCAACAGCAGGTTGAAAAAGGGACCGGCAGCCACAATCATGATCTTCTTGAACACGTGTTTGTGGGTGAACGAATAGGGTATCATCTCCGGAGCCAGCTCGGCATCGGGTTCATCCCCCACCATCTTGACGTAGCCTCCCAGGGGAATGGCGGAAATTCGGTAGTCGGTCAACCCCACGGTTCTGCCGAAAAGGCGCGGCCCGAAACCCAGTGAGAATTTCTCTACACCGACGCCAAACATCCGGGCTACGAGGAAATGTCCCAGCTCATGGAAGAAAATCAGAATGCCGAGAACGACGACAAAGGCAAAAATATTAGTGGTCATAGGCGATACGTTAACGCTCCTGCCGGTGGATCAGCGCAAGGGCCGTCTCTCTGGCCCAACGGTCCGCCTCGATCAGTTGGCCGAGGTCCGAACCGGTGTTGGCGCAATGACGGTTGAGGGTCTGATCGACAATTTGATAAATTCCCAGAAACGGCAGCCGGTTGTCCAGAAACGCGGCCACGGCCACCTCGTTGGCGGCGTTGAGCACGGCAGGCAGGGTCCCCCCCTGTTCACCGGCCCGGTAGGCCAGGGACAGGCAGGGAAACCGCGCCCGATCTGGCGTTTCGAAAGTCAACTGACCGATATGGGCAAAATCAGGTGATGGAACATCCAGCGGCAGCCGTCCGGGATGGGAAAGGCCATAGGCAATGGCCCCCTTCATGTCCGGCACACCCATCTGCGCCATCACCGCGCCGTCCTGATAGGAGACCATCGAATGAACGATGCTTTGGGGGTGGACCACAACCTTGATCCGGGAAAAGTCGATGTCAAACAGCCACCGGGCTTCGATCACTTCCAGCCCCTTGTTCATCAGGGTCGCCGAGTCGATGGTAATTTTGCTTCCCATGGACCAGTTGGGGTGCCGCAGGGCGTCTCGTGGGGTGATGGAGGTGAATTCCTCGGCCGGACGGTTCAAAAACGGGCCGCCGGATGCGGTCAGCAAAATCTCCCGGATCCCATGGTGACCGTGACCGGCCATGCTCTGGAAAATGGCGCTGTGTTCACTGTCCACGGGCATCAGTTTGACGCCACGAACGGCGATTTTCTCCATCACGATGGCGCCGGCCATGACCAGGGTTTCCTTGTTGGCCAGGGCGATGTCTTTACCGGCGTCGATGGCGGCCAGGGTCGGTACCAAACCGGCCGATCCCACCATGGCACCCAGTACCATGTCGGTTTCCCGACAGGTGGCTGCCTCGACATACCCCGCTTCTCCAAAAACAATTTCCACGTCGAGAGCCGGTGGCAGCAACGCCCTCAATTGCCTGGCATGGTCGGCGTCAACCACGGCGGCCAACCGGGGGGTGAATTCGACAATCTGACGGGCCAGCAATGCCACCTGGGTCTTCGCCGTAAGCGCGATCACCGTAAACCGATCCGGGAATTGTCTTATAATTTCAAGTGCATTTGAGCCAATAGAGCCGGTTGCACCCAGTATGGATAGTGATTTCATGGTCCGATTCTCGTCAGAATATACTGATTTTCAACAGATAGGCAAGCGGCGAGGCAAACAGAAGGGCATCCAACCGGTCGAGAAACCCCCCGTGGCCAGGAAGCAGCGTTCCGGAGTCTTTGATGCCGGCCGATCGTTTGAATTCTGATGCAAACAGATCCCCCACCTGCCCGGCAATGCCGATGACCAATGCGAAAACAATGCATGGCAGGACCGCCAGCGAT
>NZ_JBFELV010000107.1:0-13250 GCF_041551955.1 Desulfosarcina sp. | reverse complement strand
GGGTTCTGGGTTCTGGGTTCTGGGTTCTGGGTTCTGGGTTCTGGGTTCTGGGTTCTGGGTTCTGGGTTCTGGGTAACAAGGTTGCACTTATTTGTAAAGTTGTCAATACAAATTAAGCCGTATGCAAGTCCACCCATCTCCCAATTGATGCTGGGTGTCGTTTGACTCAGTTCAACCGATCACTTCTTCCGGGATTACGCGGAAGGCATCAGTTTCAGGGCCCAACGATTCAACTTACCTTGATCAGCGCCCGCACGATCCGATACGTTTAATCTCCAGATGCCATTTATCGTCTCTCCGCGTAATATCTGCAGATGCGGCGTGTTTTCTCCGGTGTACGTTTTAATGATATTGTTTGCAGAACCGCCCGTGCGATTATGGAGCAAAACGTGTGTGTCGCTGGGGGAAACGAGTTCAACCCGCAAATCACCGATGTACGTGTGCGTGATATCGAGTTCGGCTTGAATATCGTCAAGATGCCCGCTAATGGCAACATTTAGTGATCGTGATATCCCGCCCGGGATATTGTCCGGAATGATCATTCCGGGGGCTTCCTCAACATCAAATGCCGATTGCGTTAGTCCGCTGATCTCCAGCAGCCAGCGTTTTAACCGGCCACGGTCTTGAGCCGCCAAGTCCTGAACATGAAGCGTCCAAACACCCTCAACCGGTTCGTCTAAGAAAGCCAGCAGCGCAGGCGTGGAACCGATATTGAATTCGCTGTGCAGGTCGCTGGCACTGCCGCCGGTTCGATCATGGAGCGTCACCGCGGTGCCGGATGGTGAAATCAAAGCGATACGCAAATCTCCAATATAGGTATGCGTAATGTCCACATGAACCTTTATGGAACGAGGCGTGAAAGCGCGATCACACACGATTTTGTTTTTAATCCCTCTTGAATTGTTATCCGGAATGCTTTTGTCCGGTGATGCCTCGCCCTGGAAGATTAAATCACCTGGCCGGACACCGCGTCTCATGGCCTCCGCAACAGCAGCAGCGGCATCGACCCGTCCGTGCCCAAACCAGGGGCTCCATGTGCCGTCTTCGTCACCCACGTCGCTGAAGTTACCATTATCAAAAGGCGCGATGGGGGATATATCCCAGCTTGTATCGGGATCGAAACCGGCGGATGGTGTGCGGGGATATGCTTGGAAATCGAGATCCTTTGAAGCCGTCTGCTTGAGAATGGAAACGACTTCCAACGCAGTCAGGTCAGGATTCGCTGACACCATCAGGGCGGCAATACCGGCCACCAGAGGGGTTGCACTAGAAGTACCTCCGAATTCGTGGGTTACACCGCCCGGCTGCCCGGTTGTCGTGGTAACGCCCAATCCTCTGACATCCATGCGATAATAGGCATGGCCATTACTGCTGGGCGCACATAAAGAAATTCCCGGTCCATAATTGGAATAGTGACTGCGACGCGCCGTACTTGCCAGTGCCGCGATATTCATGACTCCCGGAATTCCAACTAAATTTCTATCAAACTGTCTCGCCGTATCAACACCAATCCATTCCGCAGAGCCATCATTGTACACACGCCATCCATGGGTAAATGGCACATCTACGGCTGCCGTGTGGCTGATGGGGCAATTGTCATTACCGGCTGCCCATAAAAACACGATGCCCTTCCCTCGCCTTCCGCCGGTCTGCGCAAGTTCGGTTAGGCGATTAATAACGGGAAGGGCGAGTACGAAGGTCGGTACGCCACTCCATGAATTGGACATCACATCCACCTTGTCCGCTATGAAATTCAGCGCGGTCAGCAGCTTTGAATCACTGATATATAAAGAAGGACCATCTGACTCCCACTGGATGGGGAGTAGACTGCATCCTGGCGCAGCCCCGACTGTCAGCAAAGCGTCTACTTCGCCGGCAATAACGCCGGCACACGATGTGCCGTGATTGGAACCGGGTTGATACATTTCACCCGGATCAGCATCGATATCACGCGAGATGATCAAGCGTTCTCCACGGAAATACCCCCAGTCGGCAAATTTGTCAGGCGAATCGAAATCATGGTGGTCCAGCTTGCAGCCATCATCTGTAACTGCGACGACGACATTCTCACTCCCGAAATGGTCCAGCAAGCGCCATGCATCCTCACACAGCGAGCATGCGCGTGTGTCATAATCCGGATCATTCAGATCCGTATGCAAGTGCCACTCACGCCCATATTGCGGATCTAAAGGAACAGCGAATTGACTGGTGGCCACGCGCTGGTCCAGGTCATGTTCAGCCACTTCAACCAGAGGATCGTCTTCGGTCAGCTTCACAACCAGCTTAACCGGGTTCATACCGGTATGCGTGGTCAGTTGAAATAAATAATCACGATCACTGTAAACCGCCTTTTTAACGAGGCCGTAGCGACCGGCAAATTCATCTACCGCCTCTGTGGATGGCGGTGTTTTGAATACGACAAAAATTCGATCGGTAATCAAAAACTCGGCTCCGGTCTGTGCCTCGAAATAAGCATGATGAGTCGGTGCGACCGCTCGGCTGCGACGCATCACCGATTCAAGATTTGTTGAAGTTGTCGTTATCAGCGTCGAACCAGAGGATACCTGCTGCTTGTCGACAATCGCATCATCATCCACGCTGCCCGGCAAGGCGCGGACAACCATCTGGACGAGGCTCTTATTAAGCTCAATTTTCTTCCCGGATCGATAGGTGTATGTTTTTTCGGTTGCAGTCATGATTCTTATCCTTCCTGACGTTTTTTAGGTTTATGTATCCGATTCTCTATCGACCCGATTCCAACGGCTTCGTAAAAAAAAGGCGGCCATGGTCCTCAAGCGGCGAACAACAGGCGGTGGGATTTTTTATGGATCTTCGAATAAAAAAATAAACCTGACATGCTTCTGGTGATGCGTGATCAGTCGCGTGGTAATCAGCAGGCGAAACAAACAACGAGAATGGAAAACGGTAAGCAATTTCAGCGCAGTTCTCAACTAGATAGTTGAGTTTTGCCTGACAGTCAAGCCCTGCAGGACATGGATGGCACCGACCCAGTGGATTATTGACGATACGGGGGGAATTCCATATGATGGACAAGACCATTACGCATCGAAAGCAGATCGCCATGACAACCGTCGACGGCTGGCCCGTCCTGATCATCGATGATGAACAAGATATCCGCGACGTCACCGCCCTGACCCTCATGGACGCCGGTTACCAGGTCGAAACAGCGGCCGACGGCGCCGAGGGGCTGGCCCGCTGCGAGCAGTTCTCCCCCCGCATCGTCATCACCGACATCCGCATGCCCGGCATGGACGGCATCCAGGTGTTGGAAATCGTCAAGCAGCGCTTTCCGGACACCGAGGTTATCGTTGCCACGGCTTTCGGCGAGATGGAGACCGCCATCCGCGCTCTGCAGCTGGACGCCTCGGACTTTATCACCAAGCCCATCCATACCGAGGCCATGATGGTCGCCCTCGAGCGGGCCCGACGACGCTATGCCACCCGCCAACAGCTCAAGGACTACACCCGGCACCTGGAAAAGGGTCTCTCCCGTACCACCCGCCAGTTGGAAGAGACCGTCGCTTTTCAGGATCGGCTTATCGAAAGCTCCATGGACGGCATTTTAGGCTGTGACCGCAGTGGCAAGGTGGTCACATTCAACCGCAGCATGGAGCGGATGCTGGGACTCGCCCGCGCCGAGGCGCTGCAGCGCGTCACCCTGGAACACTTTTTCAGTCAGGCGGAATACCGGTGTTTCCAGGAGGACTTGGCCGCACCCGGACACGGCGGCCCCAATCGCCTGATGCTCTATGAAACCCGCCTGATGGATCACCGTCAACAATCGGTGCCGGTACAGCTGTCGGCCACGGTATTGATGGAAGACGACCGGCCGGCCGGCCTGGTCTGCTTTTTCCGTGATCTGCGGCGCATCCATCGCCTGGAACGGGAGATGTCCGATCAGGCGCATCTGCTGCACCAGGACAAAATGATGTCCCTGGGACGCTTGGCCGCCAGCGTGGCCCATGAGATCAACAACCCGCTTGCCGGTATTCTCAACTACATTCGGCTGATGCTGCGCACCGTGAAAAAAGGCCCCCTGCCCCCGGATAAGCATGCACAGTTCGCCGGCTACCTGGCGCTGGTGGAAACCGAGACCGACCGCTGCTCGAAAATCGTATCCAGTCTGCTGACCTTTTCCCGTCGGTCGCCAGTATCGATCGGACCGGTGTCGATCAACGAGATAGTGGATCGCAGCATCGTGCTGGCCCGCCACCGCCTCGAACTGGGCAACGTCCACCTGGCCACCCGCATTGAAAACAATCTGCCCGACATCAGCGGTGACGCCAACCAACTCCAGCAATGCCTGCTCAACTTGATCTTCAATGCCGTGGACGCCATGCCCGACGGCGGCACACTGACGCTCAGTGCGGCATTGGAAAAAAATCCCGACACCGTGGTCATTCGGGTCACCGACACCGGCCACGGCATCCGCGAAGCGGACATGGGGCACCTCTTCGAACCGTTTTTCACGACCAAGCAGGAGGGCCACGGCATCGGCCTGGGGCTGTCCACCACCTACGGCATTATCGACCGGCACGGCGGGACCCTGACGGCCGCCAGCCAGCCTGGCCGGGAAACCACCTTTGAAATCAGGCTGCCCGTCCAGGCGTCCAGTTTAACTTCTCCCAAAGGAGCGGCATGACAACGGCCACGACACCGCCCCATCACCGCCTGGGCGTCCGCTGCGACCACTGGCTGGACGTCATGGACGAGTTGAACATCGGCGCATTCGTGGCCGACGGCAGCCGGCGGATCACGGCCATCAATCTCAGTGCCCAGGCCCTGCTGGGGCTGCGTGAACTGGAGGTGGTCGACCGGGACTGCCGTGAAGTGTTCACCGGGGTGCCCTGCACGGTCGAATGCGTGATGCACCATCCGGAAACCGCAGGTGACCGGGACCCGGACATGGAGATCACCGATGAGGAGAATCAGCGCCACCTGATCACGCGCATGGCCACCCCCATTTACAACCGCCGGGGCGAGATAGCCGGATGCATGACCATCCTGCAGGACCACTCCCCCATCACGCAGCTCATCGACAGGCTGCACTACGAGGAGAGAAGCCTCAAAATAATCCTGGACAATCTGGATGTGGGCATCTTCACCGTGAACCGGGGCGGGCTGATCAATTTTTTCAACCGGGCGGCGGAAACCATCTCCGGCTACGACCGGCACCAGGTATTGGGCCAGTCCTGCGCCATGATCTTCTCTGGCGAACGCGCCCCGGACGTCTGCCTCCTGAAGGAATCCATTGCATCGGGGGAAACCCGCAGCAGCCAGGAGGGTCGCATGACCGACAGGGACGGTATCACCATCCCCATCCGTGCCAACTACATGGCCCTGAGAAATGAGAAGAACGTCATCGTGGGCGGCCTGGCCACCTTTCACGACATGACCCTGGCCCATCAATTGAACCGGGCCATCAGCAACCGCTACACCTTCCATGACATGATCGGCAAAGACCCGTCCATGCGGAAGATTTTCGAGATGGTGGCGGTCTTAGCCCCCAGCCAGGCCACCGTACTGGTCGAAGGCGCCACGGGTACCGGCAAGGACCTGTTGGCCAAGGTGATCCACTCGGCCAGTCCGCGGGCCGCCAAACCACTGGTGAAGGTCAACTGCGCCGCCATTCCGGAAAACCTCATCGAATCGGAGATATTCGGCTACGTCAAAGGGGCATTTACCGGGGCGGACCGGGACAAGCCGGGACGCTTCTCCGATGCCGAGGGCGGCACCATCTTCCTGGACGAAATCGGCGACCTGCCGCTCTCCCTGCAGGCCAAGCTGCTGAGGGTTCTCGAGGACAGGGAGTTTTACCCGTTGGGCTCCCGCCGCACCCGCAAGGTTGACGTGCGCATCATCTCGGCCACCAACCGGCACCTCGCCGACCTGGTGAACCGGGGGCTGTTCCGCGAGGACCTGTTCTACCGGCTCAACGTCATGCGCATCGAACTGCCTCCGTTGAAGCAGCGACGAGGGGACCTGCCCCTGCTTATCCGCCATATCGCCCGCGGCCTTTGCGCCGCCCGGGCGGTGGCACCGCCGGTTATCTCAAAAACGGCCATGCAGATCCTGCTCAACTACGACTATCCGGGCAATGTCCGGGAACTGGAGAATATCCTGGAGCATGCCCTGATCATCTGCCGAGAAACCATGATCCAGCCGGAGCACCTGCCGGATTATGTCCGGCAGGACCAACCATCCTTTACCGCGACCGACCCTGCCGTTGCCCCGGCAGGATCGAACGATCAGGAGCGCCAACGAATACTGGCTGCTTTGAGGAAAACCGGCGGCCATCGCGGCAACGCCGCCCGGGAACTGAAAATGGAGCGCACCACCCTGTGGCGCAAAATGAAAAAACACGGCATCGGCAATAGATGACGGAAACCGTCAAAGGAAAACATGAAAAATCTACGCGTTCTCCTATTGATCCTCATTGCTGGTTTTCTCTCCATCGCCGCCGACACGGCCCCTAAACCGATAAAAATCGTCGATAAGGAATCCCCCCCCCTTGTTTTCAAGGACATCACGGGCTTTGGTATCGATCTCGCCAACATCATCTGTGAGAAAAATAATTTGAGCCCCGAGTTCGTCATGTTCACCAGCCTCCCGGACCTGCTGGGGGCTGTGGCGTCAGGGGTTTACGATATCGAAATCATGACAAGCCGCATAAACGGCGAGTATCAAAAAATCTATGGCAAATGGTTTTGACATAAGCGACTGGATTGATATGGGCTCAACAAATAACCTGTTTGAAATATTTAGAAAATTTTGGTAAGCACTAAAATACGTGCATGTTGCCGAGTTCAGCGTCTATTTTACCAATAGGGCCGCCCATGAATGGAATTGAGTTATCGCTATGAAAGATCCGCGGGGTTGGAACCATAGACGATTCACACTTGTTTTATCAATTATCATCACCTTTGTTTTAATTTTACCCGCATCGTCATCCGCTTTTTCCCGCACCGATCGCACTGCGTTTCAGCGCACCCTCGTAGATTCCCGTCACCAGTTGAACCCCAGGTTCAAAAAGGTCGAACGCAATAAAACAAAGTACATTGTTGTCCACACAGCGGAACTCGGACTTGAAACGACCCTGAGGGTGGTTTCGAAAGGAAAACATTTCCGCAACGGTCGACGCACTTATGGTGGGCATACCCATTATGTCATTGCCCGCAACGGTCGCACGTATCGCATCATGGACAAGAAATATGTGGCCGATCATGCCGGGCGCAGCATGTGGAATGGTGAGACAGACCTGAGTAAAATATCGATCGGAATTGAATTGGTCGGATATCATTACGCGCCCATCACGGACCAACAGTATCGATCGGTAGGCATATTGATTGATATATTGCAGGGCGTATACAACCTGGATGATCGAGCCGTTCTGACGCACAGTCAGGTGGCCTACGGGACACCCAACCGGTGGTTCAAAAAGAATCATCGTGGCCGCAAGCGCTGTGCTAAAAATTTTATGCGCGCCAAAGCAGGACTGGGGCCGACCTGGAGTTATGATCCCGATGTGAGTGCCAACCGACTCACCGCTGACGCCCAGCTGGCTGATGTGTTCTATAGCCGGCTCAACATAGATGCGCAGCCTGATGAAGCCAATATCATTTCCAAGCTCAACACGGCGTGGGTGATCGCTGGAGAGGATTATGACAGCAGCAGCACGGTTTACCAATTCCCCGACGGCAGTCTATTCACCGGTGCGGAAATTGCCGGAAAAATCGGTTGGAACCGTATACCTGCGAAAACGGTCGTTTTGCTGAACCAGGAAAGCAAGGTTGCGCTCTTAAAGGAGAAAGGTCCGGTAAAGACCATTTCGGATGGGATCACCGCATGGTCGCTGGCCGGGAGATCGTATAATCATGATACCACCATCTATTTTTTACCTTCCGGTCGCATTAAACCGGGTTCGATGATTTCCGACTGGGATGACCTGCCGGTAAGAACGAAAATGATTATCGGATACAAAGGGCCTTTTCCGCTGCGTAAGGACAATTCGGCCTTTCGCATCGCCGGCAGAAGCTACAATGATCAACAAACGCTTTACTACCTTCCTTCGAAAAAGCTGTTGGGCGGCAATGAGATAAAAGACTTTAGCCAGATTCAAAGCGGAACGCTCGTATTTCTTCCTGCGACACTCTGACACCGGCGCATATCGTTCACGTCTCTTCGTACTGAAATTCTCGCGGCCAACCGACAGATTCGGCGGTTGGCCGCGTTGAACGTTTCCGACACCTGACCACCGATTTACAATTCGATGCGCGTGCCCAGCACCTTTAGGAACTTGGCCAGCCACTGGGGATGAGCCGGCCATGCCGGGGCGGTGACCAGGTTGCCGTCCACGTGAGCCTGGTCCACGGCGATGTCCGCGAAGGTACCCCCGGCACCAACGACATCCGGCCCTACGGCCGGATAGGCCGAACAGCTTTTTCCTTTGAGAACGCCGGCGGCGGCCAGCACCTGGGCGCCATGGCAGACGGCGGCAATGGGCTTGCCCGACTGGGAGAAATGGCGGACCATTTCCAGCACCTTGGGGTTGAGCCGGATGTATTCGGGAGCCCGGCCGCCGGGAATCACCAGGGCATCGTAGTCTTCGGCCCTGATCTCGTCGAAGGTGGCGTTGAGCCCGAAGTTGTGTCCCGGCTTCTCGGTGTAGGTCTGGTCACCTTCAAAGTCGTGGACGGCGGTCCGCACCGTCTCTCCCGCCTTTTTGTCAGGGCAGATCGCGTGCACCGTGTGGCCTATTGCTGCCAAAGCCTGAAAGGGCACCATTGCTTCGTAGTCTTCAACGAAATCCCCTACCAACATAAGAATCTTTTTTGCTGCCATGTTTGCCTCCTTGGGTTGACTGGGTAAATGAATTGCTGATGGTATTGGCGCCGAACAAGCCACTGATTCCATAAAAACCGACCGTGCTCCCTCCAGGCCAAACCACTGGGGGCACGCAATGATATTGCTGGCTTCCCACCGGCGGTGAATTTCCGGTTACGGATGGTCGTTGTGACTCGGGCTGCTTTCCGGATCGCTTTTTCCCTGCGGTGTTGCCATCATCGGGCAGCCACCTTTGACGCCACGGCCTTGCTTCCCTTGCATTCGGCACATGCCGCAACCCATACCCATCATGCCTTTGTCATCCTTCATGGGACCCTCCCCCAGCAAGGGAAAGTATGATTTGATCTTAGCGAAGCGCTCAGCGCCCAAGAGGTTGCGAACCGCCAATCGGTAGTCAAACCTTTCGGCCTCTAAATCGGCACGGGCTTTCTGCATTTTTTTGTACTGATCCCGAAAGCCAGGCCCATCGACTTCCTTTTGGTCGTCCAATACCTCCAGTTCAAATTTTTCGGCGTTCAGACTGCCCTTCAACGCAATCATCTTGCGGCGGTGTTGGACCCACTGGCCACGCATTTGGTGCGCCTCTTCAGCAGATAGGTTGACCATTTCGACGACCGCTGGATTTTGCCACCAATTACTCGCATTGTGCGTGCCACCGCTTTGCATGCCCCCACCGTGATGCATGGCAAAACCAGCGGTGCTCAGTACAAACACCAATCCCAGTGAAAAAATAAGAACTCGCTTCATATTTTTCTCCATTCCAGGCCTAAACCCTTAGATTATTTATTTTTTTGTTCAACCCCAACCGATTGTCTGCCGTTGCTTACTTTATCGCTCTCGAGGATAAGCATGCTGTGGATAGAAAACAAGAATTGAACCATCTCGATCCGCAACATACAGGACCAAGCGGCCAATGCCACCTCACTCATGTCGAAGGCGCCGGCCCCATCTGGCCCCTCATTCGGGCGTAGGGCCGGACAGGTCGAATAGCTTATTCCCGAATGACGTCGACCCCGCTTTACGTTCGGTTTACCTCCACGGTCACGTGGACAAATTTTAAATCTGAAGGGATCAGCTGCTTGTAGTATTTCGGCGGTTTTGGGGTTTCCGTAACCACCGAAACGATGGCGGCATAGATGTCGGGCCCGACAGTCCACAAGTGAAGGTCAACGACCCGATTATCGCCGTTTATTTCGATGCCGTCCACCACTTTTTTTTGGATGTCAACCGATGCCTGCCGATCCAGCAGCACGTGGCTGGTGCCTATCAAAAGCCCGATGGACCAGCGTGAGACCATGATGGCGCCGACGATGCCCATGAGCGGATCCATCCATATCAAGCCGAAGTATTTGGCCGCCAGCAGCGCGAAAATGGCCAGGAACGAGGTTAGGGCGTCGGCCAGGACATGCAGGTATGCGGACCGCAGGTTGTGGTCGTTGTGGTGATGATCATGGTCGTGCCCGTGGTCATGGCCGTGGTGAGCGTCGGTCTTGTGGTCCAGGATGAACATGGACAGTCCGTTGACCATGAGTCCGATGATGGCCACGAAGATGGCCTGGTTGAAGGCGATCGCCACGGGATTGAACAGCCGGACGACACTCTCCACCGCCATCATCACGGCAAACACCGCCAGCAGGACCGCGCCGGAAAAACCACCCAGTGCGTTCACTTTTCCGGTGCCGAAGCTGAAGCGTTCGTCGCGGGCATGGCGGCGGGCGTAGATATAGGCAAAAGCGTTGATGGAAAGGGCCGCCGTGTGGGAAGCCATGTGCAGGCCGTCAGCCAGCAGGGCCATGGACCCGAAAAGCATCCCGGTAGCGATCTCCACCACCATCATCGCGGTGGTGACCACGATGACAATGATGGTGCGGCTTTCCCCCGGCCGTTTGTGGTCCTGGCCGAAGCTGTGGCTGTGGTTCAAGTCAGTTTCATCATGTTGTGCCATCGGTAGCGATTGTCTCCACTGGATGTGTCAATAGAAGCCGCGGATGACAAGCGAAAAGCGCATGCCATCTGACCGCCGCCTGAGCAATGTGTCAAAAATCATAATCATTCAGAAACGGTTTGACCAGCACCAAGCCCGGAGGATAGCCCGCCAATAAGAAATTCGACCGATGTGACCGCATCTGTCACAACCGGATGATATTCTCGACACCATGCAAACACTGGCTCTTCATTTTGATTTCTCCACGAACCCCCCACCCGACGATCCCGACATGTCCCAATTCCGGCATGATCTGTCCCGCAGTCTGGACAAAGCCCTGAAGCGATCGGGATCCGGTCTCTGGCGGGGAGGTCGGTATGCCCGGGGAATGGTAACCATCTTCATCGAGGTGCCCGACGTCCAATGGGCGATCGGTCAGGTGCACGCGGTGCTGGCCTCCAGCAACCTGGCCGACAGGCTGACCATCGAAGGGGGCGGTTGCCTGTCAGATGCCACGTGACGATTGACGGAATTTTTCTATGTGTCGCCCGGTCGATGGCGCTCCTTTTTCTTGACAGCATGCACGCGTTACCCCTACAGTCCTTGTATTCGACGGCTATTCCCCGAGGCTGAAAAATCGACCCGTTTCTATTTTCTGCTAAATCCATAACAACCCGCTTGCCGACCTTCAAAGGAGGACCATCATGCCCGTCAAACTCATCCCCAAGGCCCCTTCGGCCTATGGATTTCCCCTGCTGATCAAGAACATCCTGCGCACCCCGCTGACCTATTACCCGGACCGGGAAATCGTCTACCGGGACAAGATGAAGTATACTTACGTCGAGTTGAACCGGCGCGTGCAGCGCCTGGCCAATGCCCTTACCACCCTGGGCGTGAAACAGGGGGATACGGTGGCGGTGATGGACTGGGACAGCCACCGCTATCTGGAGTGCTTTTTCGCCGTGCCCATGATGGGGGCGGTACTGCACACCATCAACATCCGCCTGTCGCCGGAGCAGCTGATCTACACGATCAACCACGCCAAGGACGACATCATCCTGGTCAACGCCGATTTTCTGCCTCTGCTGGCCGCGGTCAAAGACCAGATGAAAACCGTTAAAAAGATCGTTCTGCTCACCGACGAAACGACTCGCCCGGAAACCCCGGTGGCCCTGGATGGCGAATACGAAAACCTGCTGGCCGCGGCAGCGCCTGCCTACGAATTCCCCGATTTCGACGAAAACGCCATGGCCACCACCTTTTACACCACCGGCACCACCGGCCTTCCCAAGGGCGTCTACTTCAGCCACCGCCAGATCATGCTGCACACCTACGGACTGATGTCCGGGCTGTGCGCCTACGAATCCCAGGCGAGCCTCAATTCCGGCGATGTCTACATGCCCATGACCCCCATGTTTCACGTCCACGCCTGGGGGATTCCCTACCTGTGCACCATGCTGGGCACCAAGCAGGTCTATCCGGGAAAATACGAACCGGAGATGCTGCTCAAGCTCATCGTCTCCCAGAAGGTCACCTTCTCCCACTGCGTGCCCACGATTATTCACATGCTCGTCTCGAGCCCGGTCATCAAGAATCTGGACCTGTCGCGCTGGAAGGTGGTCATCGGCGGCAGCGCCCTTTCCCGAGGCCTTTGCAAAGCCGGCCTGGAAAACGGCATCAACCTCTACACCGCTTATGGCATGAGCGAAACCTGCCCCTTGCTCACCGTGGCCAACCTCAAGCCCCACATGCTCGCCTGGGATGCGGAGCGGCAGGTGGAAATGCGCTGCCGAACAGGCCTGCCCGTGCCCAACGTGCTGCTGGAGGTAGTGGACATCGAGGGAAACCCCCTGCCCCACGACGGTAAAACCGCCGGTGAGGTGGTGGTGCGCTCACCTTGGCTGACCCAGGGATACAGTCAGGATCCGGAAAAAAGCGAGGAGCTGTGGAAGAACAGTTGGCTGCACACCGGTGATATCGGCTTTATCGACGCGGAAGGCTATCTGCAGATCACGGATCGGGTCAAGGATGTGATCAAGACCGGCGGTGAATGGATCTCATCCTTGGCTCTGGAAGACATAATCAGCCGCCATCCGGCCGTGAGCGAAGCGGCGGTGATCGGTGTGCCGGATCCCAAATGGGGCGAGCGGCCCATGGCGCTGGTGGTGCTCAAACCCGGGACGGAGAAAGATACCCCCCCGGCAGAACTTAAAGCCTTTTTCGCCAAGTTCGCCGAGGAGGGCGTGATCCCCAAATACGGCGTGCCGGACCGGGTGCACATCGTCGAGACCATCGCCAAGACCAGCGTGGGCAAGATCAACAAGAAGCAACTGCGCAAGGATTTTAAATAGACGATTAGCCTGAAGACTGAAGGTGCTTAGGTCAAGTCAAAGGCCGGGTTCCCCGTTGCTTGGGCCCGGCCTTTTCCCCTCCACAACGGGGGCGACGACCATTTTCGGTT
>NZ_JBFELV010000106.1:0-13262 GCF_041551955.1 Desulfosarcina sp. | reverse complement strand
TCCCCGCGGCTTGCCGAGGGGAGGGTTCAATTCGAAGGGGAAAAAACAGATGCAAAACCAGCAAACGGAAAAAGAGCGGCCCCAGACACCGCAAATATGGGCGGTCGGTGGCGGAAAAGGCGGCATTGGCAAGAGCGTTCTCAGCATTTTGATTTCCATGGCGCTGGCCGAGAAAGGCCAGGACACGGTGGTCATCGACGGAGATTTGGGCGGGGCCAACCTTCACACATTCATGGGCATCCGCACCCCCAGCAGAACCCTGAATGATTTTATCTGCCGCCAGTACGCGACCTTGGACGAGGTCTGTATGGGCACGGAACAGAAGGGCCTTAGAATCATCTGCGGTGCCAGCGAGGTACTGACCCTGGCCAACCTTCAATATACCCAGAAGGTAAAAATTCTTCAGGCGATTTCCAAAATCGAGGCCGACCATGTGATCCTGGACTTAGGGGCCGGCACCGGATTCAACACCCTCGACTTCTTTCTATCTGCCGACCGACAGATTGTGGTGATGACCCCCCAGCCCGTTGCGATCCAGAATGCCTACGCGTTCGTCAGAAACGCCGTTTATCGAACCTTGAGCCGCCTGACGAGCCGCCGGCCGTCATTGGGGGGTATGGTAAAAGCGGCTATGGATCCAAAGAATGACCTTCAGGTGAGAACGGTAACCACCCTGCTGGACCGGGTGGCCGAAAACGGAGACCCGGCGGATGCCGCTGAAATGGCGATTCATCTGAAGCGAATTCACCCCACCCTGATCACCAATATGGCCAGGGAACCGCGGGACAAAAATGCCGGACGGATCATTCAGATGGTGTCGCGAAAGCATCTGATGATTCAAGCGGAAATCGGAGGCGGCGTCTATTACGACCCCCAGATCAATGCGATGGTTTCGGGCATGGAACCACTAACGCGGATAGACCGTGAGAGCCATGCCATCCAATCCGCGATGGCCATCGTGTCGCATCTGGGAAACAATGGAAAGCAGTAAGGATGATCCATTGGATTCCGGTGGATTCCGGCAGATGGAGAGATAGGGTCTCTCGAGTCGAAGGGTCAGCGAACGGGCAGGGTGTCCCTGAAGGTTTCGAAACAGTTTTTTATGGCCGCGGAAGTTTTGGGGGCCAGGTCGACAAAATGGCAGCCCACGCCCCTTTTGTTGACATTGGCGATTTTAGCCTTCAAAAGAACCGCTTTTTCTTCGGTGGGAAACTTGATCGCAAGGCTGACCAAGCGTCCCGGATCAAGACCGGATTTATCCCTCACCTCCACAAACAGGCCGTTCAGACTCAAGTCGGTCACCTTGAGCACATCCTTCAGATGACCGAAAAGTGCCGTGCAGCGAAATTCCAGTCGGGGGAATTGCCGCCGCTCGCTACTGACTTCAATGTGCTGGCTTCGAACGTCAATCATCTCAAGTCAAACTCCTTATAAACTCACGCGGTCGTGACCCCGGCAATATTATAACACGGACCGTTCCCATTTCAATGGTACACCTACCGGCAGCACCGGAGGGTCATAGGGCCAGGAAGGCCTGAACGATTGAAGTTTCAATCTATATGGTATTGTGAACTAGCCTGACGCTGGAGGCGGTTGATCATATTTTTCATGATTTGGATCTGATAGTTGGTAAGTGATTCGTACTGTACCCCGATGCCACCCTGCTCCAAGCGGACCACCCGGCCTTTGATTTTAAGCGCCAGTTGGTTTTCAGGCACCGAAAAACAAATGGAGACAGCCTGATTCATGGTAAAGGGCTCACAGCTTTCCACAAACATCCCGCCGGCGCTGATATCCATGGCTGAACAGTTGATGGCGCGCCCATCGGCAGCCAGATCCACGGTAATGTTGCAGGGAACTCGCGGGAATTCCCGGAGCATGGCAAACCGCTTTTGCTCGTAACGGTTCATGAACGTCAGCAGATCCGCTTCTGACAATTGATTGATCAGAAGAAAAAAACGTGCGATTAGCAGTTGCCTGTCCCTGGCCGCAACAACGCCGTCCGAATGGGACTTCGGCATACTCAGGAGTTTTTCATTGTCCTTGAGGTTCAATTCCTTGAACAGATGCAACAGGGAGATCAACTGTTCGTCGGTCATTTTGTAGATGGCAATTGAAAGGCGGGTAAGGATTTTCTTTTTTTCCGCCTGCCAGATGGAATTTTGCATCGGTAATGTCTCCTGCTTTTGCCGACCAATGACTGATCCGGGTTGCGACAGGCAAAAAAACTCTCGCAGAGGTTGTCTGCATGCACGCCCTGGCGCTCCCACGAGCATCCAGGGCGTGGCTGAATGGAGCCCCAGCAGACAAAACGATACCCTGAAGGGACGCATGACGCCATTCGTCAGCGGCACTGTACCCCTTTTTCAATGTAAAAATCAAGTCTGGATTCAAGTTGATCATGGCGAATAACAAACATTTACAAGAGATTAGGAAAATGTTGCACAAACCAACCGACCAGGTGCGCCTGGGCGGAAAAAAAGTGGCGGTATAGCTGACCGATGTGGACAACATTTCACCGGAACGACCCCGCATAAAAAAAAGTACTTAAAATTATAGAAAAAACTTGAAATCCTAAAGCAAAAAAGGGTATTAAACGCACGTGAACCGGTAAAATCGTTTCCGATTGATTGAACCTGCGGTTGCCACCCAGGCGGAATTGCACGCTTTTCGCTCAAGGGGCAGCCGAATCGCCACCGTACCGGTAAACCAGCGCGTGAGCGAGCACCCGCACCCTGCCGGTTCGGGAGTTGCCACGCTGGCTGGCGGCCCGGGAAAGCGCTGATCTATCAAGGAGGAAGGGACATTGTCTTATATCCTGGATCAAGAACAACTGGACGGCCTGGAAGAGGCGTTGACCACCGATCTGATGACGCTGGGCATACAATCCGTAATCCTCATCGACATGGCCGGCAATGTCATCGTCAACCTCGATGATGGTAAGGTTCGCCACGATGTTTACTCGCTGGCAGCATTGGCCGCCGGGAATTTCGGAGCGGTGAGTGCGATGGCCTCCATCATCGGTGAAGAGGAGTTTTCGCTGCTTTTCCACAAAGGCAAGAGCGAGAACATCAATTTCACCAAAATTATGGATGACTTTCTGCTGGTATCTATTTTCGGGAATGATGTCTCACTGGGCTACCTCAGACTCAAGATCGATGAAGTGATTAAAAAGGTCAAAGCACTGATTGAAAAGACCCGATCGACTTAGCGTGTTGGCCTGCGCGGTAACGGCTTGATCCACCCGAACTTATCAACAAGCGGGACGGAAGCATGGCGTTTATCAATACCAAAACAAAAGAAGTTCAGGTCAAACTCGTTTTTGTCGGTCCCGGCAGAGGCGGGAAAACCACCAACCTGGAATACATTTTCAGCCGGATCCGGCACCGAATCGAATCGGACATGGTCAGCATCAAGACCCAGGGCGATCGAACCTTGTTTTTCGATTTTCTGCCGTTCGAACTGGGGGCGATCAAAGGGTACAATGTCAAGACCCAGCTTTACACGGTTCCCGGCCAAGTCAAGTACAACGCCACCCGCAAGCTGGTGCTGAAAGGTGTGGATGGCATTGTTTTTGTCGCCGACTCCATGGTCGACCGAAGGGAGAACAATATCAGTGCCCTGAACAATCTGGCGGAAAATCTTAATTTTTACGACATAGACATCGCCGACCTCCCCCTCGTGTTCCAATACAACAAGCGAGACTTGGCAACGGAGGGAATTCCCATTCTCGACGTTGAAACCATGGAAAAGGATCTCAATGCCCAACTCAAGGCGCCTAGTTTCACGGCCAGTGCGCTTAAGGGAGACAATGTGATCCCCACCGTCAAAAAGGCTATCTCCACAACGATGGTGGCGATTCGGGAAAAGCTTCTATAAGGAGGAACCGCCGTGGATAAAAAAGCGAATGATACGTTCGCATTCGATCTGGAAAACCGTCTGGATGATTTTTTCAGCGATGCATTGCCTCCCCAAGAAGAACCGCCGCCGGATGGGGAACCTCCGACCCCAAAGACCGATCTTCCGTTAAAAGAATTAAAATCGACGATACTGGCCATCGACTGGGAAATCACCGATGAGGTTCTCGAGACGTTCATCGAACAAGTAGACGGACTGTTGTCCCAGTTTGAAGACGACAAGGTGATCCACACACTGCTCAAACTTCTGAAATCACTTGGTAAATATATACGCGCACACAAGTCCAAAGCCCATCCGGATACCATTAAAAGAATCATGGCAGTCTACTCCGCTTTAGAGGAATCGGTCACCAACGATGGTATGAGCCGGAGTGAAAAAGAAAAAATGCTGCTGGAGGAGGTCAAACAATTCCAGCGACTGAAGGCCTTGATCGCCGCTTCTAAAACCCCCTATGTGGCCAGCGGAACGCAGAAACCGGGAATATCAGGAGAAATACCGGGCATCGATGCAGTTATCAGGGCAATCGATGAACTGAAGTCAATGATGGCGAAAGAACTGGGGGCCATTCGGGAAGAACTTGGGCAACTTCGCAAAAAGTAGTTTTCATTTACTCTTCAAGAGTATGCTGTCCAGGCCGTCGATGCCGTCAATGGACGCTGCCAAGGCAAAACGATCGTCCACCAGGCCGGTAATGTCAGATTGCCGGGCCAAATCATAGCGAACCATGAGATCAGCGATAGTCTGGATTTCCGCTGTTTTAGGAACAAACCGATCATAGACCACCCGACCGTCCGGCGTGGTCAAGGCCCGGCGCACAAAATCGGCGGACTGGTTCCAGTAACCGGACGCGATTCGGGCAGCCTCATCGGGATGGCGGCCAGCCCAGAGCCCCGATCGCGCTGCCGTCTCTACCAGTTTTCGGACGACGGTGGGATTGGCGTCGATCCAGCTGCTTTTCACCAGCACGAGGTTGCAGATAAAGCCCGGCCACAACGTCTCCACGTAATCCACGACGTCGGCGTCACCACTAAACACGGTCTGAGCGGCAAACGGTTCACCGACAAAATAGGCATCCAGTGCGCCGGACGCCAGCGCCGCCGCCATATCCGGCGGGTTCATCTCGACTACACGAATTTTTCCGCCAAGCCCTTTCTCCTCCATCATCTTCTTCAGGCAGAGATTGTGGCCTGAGTATCGCATGGGCACGGCAATCGTGCGGCCGGACAAATCTTCCAACCGCCTCGCATTCAGGGTTTTTCTTGCCACCAGGGTACTTTCATGCCGGTTGCCGATCAGCACCACCTTTACGTCGACCCCCTGCTGATGCAGCACCACCGCCAGCGGTGCAATGATGAACGCCGCTTGGATGCTGTCGTTCCTCAGGGCTTCGGCCATTTCCGCAAAGGAGGAAAACTTCACGGCTTCGAAATGGACCCCGGCACCATGGCGGGAAACATAGTCCAAGAGCGGTGCCGCCAAGTTCGTTACCACCGGCATATACCCCATGCGGACAATCCTCTGGTTTTCCGGTTGACGCGTCAACTGGTGGTGGAGCCATGAGATTAACGCCAGCCAGACGAGAAAAAAAAGTCCCAGTTTCTTGGGTAGGCTCAGTGTGCTGGATACGACCCGTGGCTTCAGGCTAAACGGCATAGTTGACCCCCATCATGAGGAACAACTCACTTCGCAAAAGGCTTAAATCTTTAGATTTTTCAAAATTTCGAGGCCGAGGGAAGTCCAGGGTTCGATCCATGATCA
Source organism: Desulfosarcina sp. (assembly GCF_041551955.1). Lineage (GTDB taxonomy): Bacteria > Desulfobacterota > Desulfobacteria > Desulfobacterales > Desulfosarcinaceae > Desulfosarcina. Next base: position 7,586 of record NZ_JBFELV010000106.1, on the reverse strand, counting down.
CCCGAGTGGGACTGTCCCCTAGTATAACGATCCGGTCGCCCATGATCAAAGCGTCATCGATGTTGTGGGTCACCAGCAGGATGGTCTTTTTAATGAACGCATGCATGTTGACCACTTCTTCTCGCATTTTCATGTGCGTGAGAAAGTCGAGCCCGCTGAATGGCTCATCCATGATCAAGATATCCGGGTTCACGGCAAGGGCGCGGGCCAGTTCCGCTCGGCGCTGCATGCCGCCGGACAGCTGCCGGGGATAGTGCTCCTCGAAGCCATCGAGTTCCACCATCTCGATAAATTCCGACACCTGTTCATGCCTGTCCCGACGGTTGTTAAGATGACGGAGCCCGAGGCCGACATTCTCGGCAACGGTCATCCACGGGAACAGGCCGCTGTGCTGAAACACAAAGATATGGTCGGCGGAAGGCCCCTTGACCGGCTTATCGTTGATCTGCACACGACCATCGGAAGGCGGCTCGAACCCGGCAATGATTCTAAGCAGCGTCGACTTTCCGCAGCCCGAGGGCCCCAAAAAGCAAACCATTTCCCCATCCAGAATATTCAGGTCGATGTCGGAAAGAACGGTCACTCGATCCCCTTGGCGCAGCAACGGATCGTCATCGCTGCGGGGGTCCCTGCGACGATTGGCGTAGGTTTTGTTCAACTTTTCGATGTTGATGCGGCCCAACGCCTACTCCTTAGTGAGTCATTTTACGCCAACGGGCCGCTTCCAGGACGCCCAGTTGACGCATCAGGAAATCCAGTACCAGTCCCACCAGGCCAATGGTGATCATGCCATCCATGACGTAATCCATGCGAAGGGCATTTCTCGAATCTAAAATCAGAAATCCCAGGCCGGATCGCACGGCAATCATCTCTGCCGCCACGACTACCAGCCAGGAAATGGTCACCGTCATCCGCAGAGCCGTAACGACCTCCGGGATGATGGCGGGAATTACCAGTCGGGTAATGATCTCGGTACGCGAAAAATTGAAGTTGGCCGCCACATGAAAATAGGTGGGATTGATGCCATCGACGGCAATGGTGGTGGAAACCACCAGCGGGAAAAAACTGGACAAGAAAATCAGGAAGATGGCCGGTGGATCACCAATACCGAACCATAGCATGGCCAGGGGTATCCAGGCCAACGGCGATATGGGCCGCAAAAATTGAATCAACGGATTAATCAAAGATTTGGCGGTCTTCATCATGCCCAGGGCGATCCCCAAGGGGATGCCCAACCCGGCGGCCAGATAGAATCCCACGGTGACCCTGAACAGGCTGGCCACCGTATGCCTGATCAGCGTGCCGTCGGCCAGCAGTTCCCCCATGCTCACCAGTACCACCACAGGCCCCGGAAACACCTCGCGACTCCAGCCGCTGAAGCGGGCCAATACGTCCCAAATCAGCAGCAGTGCGAAAAAGCCCAAGAACGGCATCAGGTAGGCGTAGGGTCTCTTCTCCTCTTTTTTTCGATCATTGGTGCTCAATCCGGGTCACCATCCTTTTGGATCAATAGCTGTTGTAGATCAGATGAATGCCGATGAGCGTAAGCAGGAAGATAAACACTTCCTTAAGCATTCTTTCGTTGATCTTATCGGTAAACCACGGACCGACTTGTCCGCCGATGATGACGCCTGGAACGGCCCAAACCAAGGCCGTCAGATCGGCCGATGTCCCTAACATCAAATGGAAGGCGGAACCGGCGATACACGTACCGAAAATGGTGACGATGCTGGTGGCGACAGCAACACGCATGCGCAGTTTCAGTCGGTTGCGCATGAGAGGAACCAGCCACTCGCCGATGCTTACGCTGAGCATGCCGCTGGCCACGGCCATGAGTGAAACCAGCCCCCCCCAGCGACGAGCCTGTTTCACCGCCACCCGGTCTTGGCCCGTATCGGTGTATTTCTGGTTCGCCGACACGAAGATAAAGGCAGTCGTGAGGGTTAATATCCCCAGCGCCAGCTCCAGGTTCGCCGCCGAGAGCAACCGGGTCAGCAGCGCCCCCAGACCGAGCCCGGGAAGCGCCAGCAACAACAAAAAGCCGGCCAGCGGAAGATCCGCTGATTTCCTTTTTATGTAGGCGGCGCTGCCTGACCCCATACCCGCCGTCTGCACCAGCAGAGAGGTGACTACCGCCGTCTCCGGCGAAAGTTTTAAAAAAATAATAAAAAAGGGCATCCACAGGACACCGCCGCCGATGCCAACCGCCGATGCCAGCGAAGCGATGATCATCCCTGCCGGGAAGGCCAGAAGATTCAGCCCGGACATGACCGGTCGTCCACTGAATAGAGTTTGAAGAAATCGATGACCTGTCCGAGCATCAGCAGTTCAGATTCCAGACGGGCGAGCTGCTGCTCCATGGCATCCGATCCTCCGGGGGTCGATTGCTCTTTTCTCATCAAGCCCATGGTGCTGGATGTCACCCGGCCGGCGGAATCGCATACCGACCGAGAAAGCATGATGATCTCCTGCAGGTTGGTAGACATGTCGTCAATGGCGGCAGACAGCTGTGAGAGTTCGTTTTTGGAATCGACGCCGGTTGTCCGGCTCAAATCTCCGGCAGAGATGGCCTTGGACACCTCCACCATGTGCTGTAGGGGTTCGGTGATGGTTTTGATGAACATGGTCAGCACGATGACCACCACAGCCAGGATCACCCCGACCATCATCATGGCTTTGTTGCGAATTTTCACTAGGGGCTCGTAAACCTGGTCCTCGGCCAGATCTCCGATTGCATGCCGTTGATAATTTCGGCTCAGTTCCTGTTTCAACGCCGTTGAATGGGTGTCCAACACAAATTCGGAGGCGACCAGCAGAGCGGCAAACCCGATTAAGAGGATGTAAATAATCATGGTGCGCTGGAGCGAATAACTGTTGGGGGGTGTCATGACGCCGACTGCCGCCAATCACCCAGGCCTGCCATGATCTCCTTGGCCAGTTCTATATACTGGGTGCCGGCCACACTTTTCTGGCTGTAGTGGATGGCCGGCATGCTCAGGATCTGGGCCTCTTTGAGGCTGCCATCCATCTCGATGACCGTATTAAAGGTCTCCCCCGGATATAGATCCTTTATTTTGGAAAGAATCAGCCGGGATGAATGGCTGGCCTGGTCCAGCATGGTAAACAGGATGCGGGACTGAATCTGGGGGTTGGCTTTTTTTCGGATCAGCCTGATCAGCTGCATCACCTGGTCTACGCCATGGGTGGACAGATAATCGCACTGGCAGGGAATCAGCACCCGGTTGGATGCGGTAAGGGCATTTAACGTATAGAACTCGATGGAGGGTGGCGTATCGATCAGAATGAAATCAAATTGATTTTTAACCGTGTATAGCCTGTCCTTGAGCATGAATTCAAAATGCTGGGCCCCGAAGTACAATTTGTTGAGCAGGACCATGTTCCGGCCGGAGGGCAATAGCCATAGATTGGAATATTTCGACTCAATGATAAAATCTTCCAGCGGTTGGCCTAATGCTTTCTGGGCATCATAAAATGTGGGCTGCTGCTTTTGCCCCAGTGAAATCGTCAGGTTGGCCTGGGCATCGAAATCCACAAGCAGCACCTTCTTGCCGTGCAGGGCCAGGGATACGCCGAGGTTTAAACAGGTGGTGGTTTTGGCGACCCCCCCTTTGCGGTTGCCGATGGTCATCACGTGATCGTTGGCGTGATCCTGACGGGCATGATCAAGATTGAGGAACGTGATTTCCTGAACACGGTTAGGCTTGTATGCTGAAAACAGATGGTCGCAAACCGAACACCGTGCGACGAAGGACGATTTGTCGGTCGCATCGTCATCGAGATGAAACCGGGTCCTGCATTTCTGACATACAATGATCATTGTTTAATTTCCTCGGGCAACAACAAGATTAAGGCGGCACGCCGGCCTGCAGCACGGCAGCACGCCGGTCAATGGTTACGGCCAAACCCGTTTAAAACTGTTATTAAAAGGTCGGCAGGGTTCACCTCCTCATCGGCCAGACCGGCTTCGACCACCTGGTCTAATGGTTCGGCAACCATGCCGGACGACCGTTTTCGAAGAATGATCCGTCCCCCGTTTTCATGTACGACCCTCAACCCCGATTGTTCACCCGTGTTGGCACCGGACAGCAAAACAACCGCCAGGTGTTGCTTGAAAACGGTTGCGGCGCTCGTCAGGAGCCGGTCCACCTGGACCAACCCTTCTTCGCGTGCCTTGGGGACGATAGCCGGTTCGTCGCCATTCATTTTCACCGCCAAGGGCCAACCGTGATTGCCCACATAGCATCGCCCTGAAAATAGGGACGCTTCATGCCCGATGGGTGACGCCGGGCATCCGCACCGTTCGAACAGATAGCGGGCAAAGGGCTCACTAAAGGATGACGGCAGACTCTGTATGGCCACGACAGCGCCATCTTTTTCGGCCAACGCCGGCACCAAACCGGACAGCAGGATCATCTGCTCCAGGTGTCCACCGGGACCTGAGATCACGATGACCAGACGGTGGCACGCACGATCGATTGGTTTGCTGGCCGTTCTGCCAGTTTTTGCCGTGGGGATCCGCGCAATCCTGAAATTGCCCACCGTGGCCGTGGCGGCGACCCTTACCCGTTCAAGGATTTTGTGTTGCTGAACGAGGATATCCTGGTTCTTGGTGGGCTTGCTCATAAAATCCACGGCGCCCAGTTCGAGAAAATTGAATATCGCCTTGGACGATCCGTCCCCAGGGTTGGACGTAATCACCACGGGGCAGGGCTTTTCGATCATGATGTGCTTGATGGTGCTGGTGCCGTCCATCACCGGCATATTCACATCCAGCGTCACCAAGTCTGGAGACAATTCATCGATCAGGGAGATCGCCTCCTCACCGTTGCTGGCCATGCCCACCACCTTGATCCGGTTGCTGGCGGTCAGCATGCTGGACAATATTTTTCGCATCATGGGTGAGTCATCGACGATGAGCACCCGCAGTCGGTCATCGGCTGGTTCTTCGCGTGAGCCTTTTGCTGTTGCAGACGGCGCCGATTCGAGCCCGGCTTTTTCATCGACAAGACGGGCCGCCTCCATGATCAGGTAATGGTAGTTGTTATGGATGGTCCGTTGGGGCGTCGTCGACACTTCGATGGACTCGAAGCTGCCGGTCTGCCAGCCCAAAATGCGGTAGAACGCCTCTTCTCCCTCGACGTCCTCGCAGGCGGCATGAACGATTTCGCCGTCGACGATGAAGATCGTACCGATGCGGTCATCCTTGGTCACCCGCATACAAACACTGGAGGTGGACAGACAGCACATCTGGATCAAGTCGTTGAGCTGAATGTTCTTCAGCGTCCCGGCAAACCCACTGTCCACATGCGTTGGATGCGCTGAGGAAGAAGCGTATTTGGTTCCCATGCCCCGCGTGTCAATCCATTTCTATCCCAGTTTGCTGGCAAACTAGAATCGGTTTAGCATTAAGGTCGTCGGCCCACCTCATCCTCCGACATCAGCAAGCGAGCCCATCGGTCTTCATTGTCGTTGAACGATCACAGCACGGCAGCGGCCAGTCTTCGTTCAGACTCTCGTTCCTTTGCCATGACCACCAGTTCGTCGACATTGAGGATCAGTGAAATACTGCCGTCACCCAAAATGGTCGCCCCGGAAAACCCGCTGTTTTCCTGCAGGTAGTCTTCCAAAGGTTTGATCACCACTTCCTGTCGCCCCAGCAGCTGATCCACAATCAGACCGGTTCGACCATTGGCGGCGTTGACCACCACAACGAAAAACCGACCATCCGATTTGGCCGGTGCCGGGTCATGCATGTTCAACAGGTCGCTCAGCCTGACTAGAGACAGGGGTTCGTCATGCAGATGCATCATCTCACTGCCGTCGACGGTGAAAATCTCTCCCCGGTCGAGGCGAAAGGTCTCCTGCACAGCGCTCATGGGCACCGTGATGTGACTGCCAGCACACCGAATCATGAGGGCCGGTATGATGGCCAGGGTCAACGGGATTTTAATCCTGATGCGGGTGCCCACATCCTGCCGGGTTTCGACCATCAGGGACCCGTTTATTTTTTCGATGTTGCGCTTGACGACATCCATGCCGACGCCGCGCCCGGAGGTATGCGTCACCTGGTTCGTGGTTGAAAATCCGGGCAGCATGATCATGTCGATCAGCGCCTGTTGGTCCATCCGTTCCAGTGTCTTTCGGTCAGCCAGCTGCTTTTCAACCGCCTTTTGACGAATGCGGGAAAGATCAATTCCCTTCCCGTCATCGGTCACCTCGATGATGACGTTGCTTCCCTCATGGTATGCCTCCAGCAGCAACACGCCACCTTCCGGTTTTCCTTTTCGCTTCCGTTCCTCACGGGATTCGATGCCGTGATCCACGGCGTTACGAATGATATGGATCATGGGATCAGCCAGTTGTTCGATGACCATCCGATCCAGCTCGGTCTCCTCACCGCGGAATTGGAGCTGGATTTTCTTATCCGTGTCCCTGAGTAAATCATGAACGAGCCGCGGATAACGATTGAAAAGCCTTGATATCGGCAGCATCCGCACCTTCATGACTTGCTCCTGGAGTTCACTGGACACCCGTCCCAACACCGTTGTGGCGTCGTTAAGCCGTGCACTGAAGCCGGAAATCAGGCGCTTGTCGGCTTTGTCCATGGGAAACCGGTGATTGAGATAATGGGCCATTTCACGCATTTGAGCAAACAGCTGGGCAAATGAAGAACGGTTGACCACCAACTCCCCCACCTGGTTCATCAATTCGTCAACTTTATCCGCATCCACGCGGATACTCTTTCTGATCGTATTCCTGGCGCTGAGGGCTTCAGGCGCAGACTCCTCGTCAGCAGACTTCTCCGCCTGGGCCGGCGTTGAGAAGTCGATCCCTCGTGCAGTTGTTTCTGTTTCTATTTCATGCATATCGGTTGTCGGAAGGGGCATCGCCGCAGCCTTGGGCCACAGGTCTCCGTCTTCGTCAGGGCCATCAGGCAACCATGTCGCATGGACATCCCCGTTTATGCCAACGGAGGCTTTGTTGACATCGATTCGATCCGTTCCGAAGTCGTCGAGGATGGCCAACGCCTCATCTCGATCGACCTCAATCTCGGATGGCGGAGGCCTATGGTCAGTCTCATCCATGTCCGCGGAAAACTGCATGGCAATCGGATCCTCGCCTATCAGCGCGTCACTGGAGCCATGGGTATTGCTGTTTTGCATGGATAAAAAGGTTTCATCCAGTGTTCTTGCAAGAAGGGATTCTCGCTCATGGTCGTCGATCTCAGGCAGGCCCGCCAGCAGGTGGGCAATATCGGTGGAGGGGAGCGGGTCCGGTTCAAAAAGGTCGCCCGATGGCCCATCGCCAATGGGTGCCGCGGTCACAACCGTCGCGTCAATGACCGCCAGCGATTCGGCATGGGGGAAAAGATCCTGAATGCGGCCGACGCCGGATACGATAACCGACTGCAACCACGCGTCGAACTCTTCGGAACCGGCTGGTTCCGACCGGGAAGCGAACGCCTCCATCGCTGCCAGCATGTCGTCATACACCGCCGACAGGGCATCATATCCCATATAGTTGGCCGTGGCCGCCAACCGGCCCACCTGGTCGGCCATACGATC
>NZ_JBFELV010000105.1:0-13287 GCF_041551955.1 Desulfosarcina sp. | reverse complement strand
CGACTGGCGGTGGGTGTCAGACAGGCCTTGAGGTCGCCCGTGCTGATGGTGGCCGCATCGACCAAAGCCGCCGAACAGCGGCTGGCGGAAATCGATTTTTTTTCCGGGGAAACGGGCAGCACCACCGTTCTCTTTCCCCCTTACAATATCTCCCCGTTCAAGTTCATGTCCTACCATAACGAAACAGCGGCCCGGCGCATCCGGGCCCTTTATGCCATGATCGAGGGTCAGCGGGCGCAGATCATGGTAACCACCGCCACGGCCCTACGCCAACGATTGATTCCCAAGTCCGTGTTGGCCGGCTTTGCGGAGTTGATCATCGCCGAAGAGGAGATCGAACCGGATCGCCTGGTGGCCAAACTCGTGGCCGGCGGGTACACCCGAAGCGTAGTCGTGGAAGAACCGGGCGATTTTTGTGTCCGCGGCGGCATCATCGACATCTTTTCGCCCCTTTATGAAAACCCCATTCGCATCGAATTGTTCGGCGACTTTGCCGAAACCATCCGCTTTTTTTCACCCGCCAGCCAGCGCAGTTTGGAGCACATACTCGAAGCGGTCATTCTGCCGGCGAGGGAAGTGACCCTGGAGAAAGCCCGGCTGGATGTGATCGTCGGCCGGTTCAGGGCACGCGCACTCGAACAGGAACTGCCGCGGACCACGGTCCGGAACATTGTGCAGCGCATCAAGGAGCAGGGCGTCTTTCCCGGCATCGAGAATCTCACCCCGATGATTTACGATCGCATGGACACGCTTTTCGACTACCTGCCGGCGGGCACGGTCATCATCGCCGACAATCCCGCCGAGCTCGCCCAGGTCGCCGCCAACAGCGCACAGCTCGCCCAGGACAACTATGAAAAAGCCTGCAGCGAGAGGCACCTGTGTGTGGAGCCGACAGACCTCTTTTTAAGTTGGGAAGAGACCTGTGCCGAACTGACCCGTCGAGAGGCCGTCTCCCTGGCGCCGCTGGCGGTGACCGGCAATGACGATCGTCTGGTCGCTCGTGTCGATACGGCAGACAACAGCGACCTGTTGCTGGCCATGCAGCAGGCCAGAAAGACCGACCAGCCGGCAGCCCCGCTGCTGCGGTGGATTGCCGCGCAACAGGATGCCGGTCGCACCATGGTGGTGGTCTGTGAGACCGACCGCCAGATCGGCCGGCTCTCTTCAATTCTTGCCCCCCATGGCGTTGTGGCGATCACCGGCCAACCGTTCCCGCAAAAGCGCCGGCCGGGAGGGCTGTTCATCTGCAGGGGCAGCCTTTCTGAGGGATTTGTCTGGCCGGCAGACGGCCTTGCGATAGCCACCGAAGCTGAAATTTTCGGCCCCCGCGCCAAGCGCCCCAGACGCAGTGCAACGACCGTGCAAACCGAATTGCTGGGCTTTGCCGACTTGAAGCAGGGGGACTTGGTGGTCCACGACGAACACGGCATCGGTCAGTACGAAGGGCTGATAAAACTGAGCCTGGAAGGCACCGTCAATGACTTCCTGCTGGTCGTCTACCGGGATGAGGATCGCCTCTACCTGCCCGTGGATCGCATGGGGCTGATCCAGAAATACATGGGGGTGGAGGGCATGATGCCGGCCCTGGACAAAATGGGCGGCCGATCCTGGGAGCGGGCCAAGGAGAAAGTACGCCGGTCTGCCGAAAAAATCGCCGGGGAATTGCTCAACCTCTACGCCCAGCGCAAGGTCAACGAAGGGCATGGGTACGGTGCAGTCGACCGTCATTTTGCCGACTTCGAAGCTGATTTTCCCTACGAGGAAACCCCGGACCAGCGCAAGGCCATCGATGATGTACTCGAGGACATGCGCAGCAGCACCCCCATGGACCGGTTGGTTTGCGGTGACGTGGGTTACGGCAAGACCGAGGTGGCCCTGCGAGCCTCCTTCCTGGCCGTCAGCGAGGCCAAACAGGTGGCCATGCTGGTGCCAACCACCGTGCTGGCCGAACAGCACTACGCCACCTTTGTCCAGCGCTTTGATGCCTACCCGGTAAAGGTGGCCTGCCTGAGCCGTTTCCGCTCACGAACCGAACAGCGCCGGATCGTGGAAGAGATAAAAAAAGGCACCGTGGACATCGTCATCGGCACCCACCGGCTGCTTCAAAAGGATGTCACCTTTGCCGATCTCGGGCTCTTCATTCTCGACGAAGAGCAGCGGTTCGGCGTTCGGCACAAGGAAAAGCTCAAACGGCTGCGATCCACCGTAGACGTGCTGGCCCTCACCGCCACCCCCATCCCCAGGACATTGCATCTCTCCATGATGGGCATCCGCGACATCAGCGTCATCTCCACACCGCCGGAGCAACGCCATGCCATCATCACTTACGTATGCGAATTCGATGACACGGTGGTCAGCGAGGCCATCCGCAGTGAACTGGCCCGCGGCGGACAAATCTTCTTCGTACACAACAACGTCAAGGCCATCGACCGCATGGCCGCCTATCTGCAGGAAAGGGTGCCCGAGGTCCGCCTGGCCGTTGCCCACGGACAGATGGCCGAAGACGATCTGGAAACGGTAATGATGCGCTTCATGAACCGGGAAGTCGACATGCTCGTGTGCACCACCATCATCGAGTCCGGCATCGATGTGGCCACGGCCAACACGATCCTGGTCAACCGGGCAGACCGGTTCGGCCTGGCCCAGATATACCAGCTGCGAGGCCGGGTGGGCCGTTCCGACGAGCAGGCCTATGCCTACCTGTTCATTCCCGAAGAAACCCGGCTGGGAAAGGATGCCCAAAAGCGTCTCAAAGTACTCATGGAACACAGCGATCTGGGATCCGGGTTCCAGATTGCCATGAACGATCTGAAAATCCGGGGCGGCGGCGCGATTCTGGGGGCGTCCCAATCCGGCCACATCGCCGCCGTTGGTTATGACATGTTCCTCAAGCTCATGGAAGAAGCCGTGGCCCAGATCAAAGGGGAGCCCATGACCGAAGGCCTGGAACCGGAAATCAACTTGCCCATGTCCGCCTATGTTGCCGAAGACTATGTGGTCGATATCGACCAGCGGCTGTCCATCTATCGCCGTCTGGCCAGGATGAGCGACCTCAAGGATATCGCCGCCATGAAGGCGGAGCTGGCGGATCGATTCGGCCCGATTCCCGAAGAGACGGAAAACCTGCTGCTAAAAATCATGCTGCGGGTGTTGTCGGTCCGCGCCGGGATCAAACGCCTGGACCTTTATGGCCAGCAGCTGTGCCTGGCATTCAGCGAAACCCATCAACAGCGGCCCCTGGGAATTGTCCAGATGATCACCAGCGGTAAACAACCCTACCAATTCACCCCGGACCACCAGTTCAAAGCCACGCTGGCCAAAGGGACTGCACGGGCCATGCTGGCCCAGACGAAAAACATCTTGATCGAAATAGCGCAACATGTTAACTCCTGAAGGCTTATGAGATCCATATTTAGAAAGTTTGCAATAAGTTATACCCAGCATAAAAAGCTGGCGAAGCGCGGCGGTTCGTCGTCGGCGAACCGTCTGTGTCGCCTCGTCTGTGGGTTGGCGATGGTTGCAGGGACGGGGTGTTCGGGGCCGGACCATCCATCGCAGCAGGATGCCGTGCTGATCCGCACCGATCAGCAGACCGTGACCCAAGCCCAGTTTGAACGCGCCTTTGAGGCCGCCCGGATTGCCTACAGCGACGACCGGTCGGTGGATCCACAGGTGATTGAAAATGCGCGACTGCGCTTGTTGAATCAGATGACCGAAGAGGTGATCATCGACCGCCGGGCTCACGAACTGGGCATCGTACTGGATGGCACCGAACTGGAGGCGGCGATTCAGGCCATCAAAAAAGATTATCCGGAAGACGAATTCGAGCAGATGCTGCTGGAGAGCGCTATTCCCTATTCATTGTGGAAGGACCGGCTGCGGGTGCGCCTGCTTATGGAAAAAGTGGTCGACCAGGAACTGGTTCAACCGGTAAACATTACCGCACAGGATATTGAAGCCTATTACAAAGCCCATGAAGAAGACTTTGCCGTCAAGGATGAAAGTCCGCCGGACACGGATTTGAAGCATCACATCGTTGAACGGCTGCGGCTCGAAAAAGTGGAAGCGGCTTACCCGCAATGGATGGACGGGTTGCGAGCGCGTTACGGGGTCGAGATCAACTGGAAACTGTGGGAACAGTCCCAACGCCCAGGCGCCGGTTCCGCCGGCCAGGGAGAGGAATAGTGGCCTTGAAGCGAAAGTTGTCACTGGGTATGCTGATCGGGATGGGGGTATTGGTGTTCACGGCCACGGCCACAGCCTCGGCGGCATCCGAGGTATTGGACCGGATCGTAGCGGTGGTCAACGAAGACATCATTTTGCTGTCTGAACTCGAGGATCGCATGGAACCCTATGCCCAGCGCATCCGTCAGCAGGGATTCGACCTGGACAAGGAGCGGCAGATGCTGTTCAACGTTCGCAATGAGATGATCAACCGCATGGTGGACGAAAAGCTCACGGATCAGGAGATCAAACGCAACGACATCCAGGTGGATGAAGCGGAAATTGACAGCACCATCGAACGCATCAAAACGGCCAACACGTTTACCGATGAAGATCTGCGCCGTTTTCTGGAACAGGACCAAATGACCATGGAGCAGTATCGTGAAAAAATCAGAGAGCAGGTCCTGCGCACCCGGCTGGTCAATTATCAGGTCAAGTCCAAGATTGTCATCACCGAGGAAGAAATCCGGGCCTACTACGACAGTCACCCCGAGATTTATGGCGGAAGGCTTCGTTACCATTTGAGAAATATCATCATGCGGATTCCGGATTTTGCCAGCGATGCCGAAAAGCGGGCGACAGGCGAACAGATGCAACAGATCCGATCACGCATCGACGCCGGTGAATCCTTTGCCGACTTGGCCCGATCCTACAGCCAGAGCCCGGCCGCTGAAAACGGCGGTGACATCGGTGAGTTTGCCAAAGAAACCCTTTCACCCAAAATTCAGGCGGCACTGGACGGATTGGCCCCAGGCCAGGCGACAGGCGTGCTGGATACAGATCAGGGCCTCCAACTTTTTTACGTGGAGGCGGTCACCCGGAGCGAGGGGAAGCCCTTGGATAGCGTCAAGGAAGAGATCCATCAGAAGCTGTTTGATGACGTGGTGGATAAAAAATTCCTCTCATGGTTGGAGGATTTGCGCAGCCAATCACACATCAAAATCATCAATTAGGATTGGTATCGAACGGACAAGACCAAGGGTCCTTGGATTTAGCGGTTCTCCTATAGGCTTTAAGATAATTAATTTGGCAAGACCAAAGGGAGGAGGCCGTACGATGATACTGCAGCGCCAGATAACACCGTCCAAATTAATTATCTTAAGGCCTATATATGGAATCGGAAATGAATCAGGATACATTCGGTGGCTATCTGAAAGCCTGCCGGGTGAAGCAGGAACTGGCGATTCAAACGGTCGCCGAAAAAACCAAAATCGCCATTCACTGCCTCAAGGCCATTGAAGAGAACGCCCATGACCGGCTTCCTCCCCAGGCCTACGTCAAGAGCTTCATTCGGACCTACGCCGATGCCGTGGGGGCCAACGCGGACGTCGCCGCCGAGTTATACCTGTCGGACCTGCAACGGCGGGAAAACGCCGAGCAGCACAAGCTGAGACGTCGGGAAAAACTGTGGGCCGTCCGACAGTCGATGGTGGCCGCGGGTGTTATCCTCGGCATTGTGTTCCTGCTGCGGTACACCGATTTTTTTATGGCCGCGGCACCGCTGCCAAACACAGCACCGCCGGAACGCATGACTCCGTCCGAGACGCCTGCTTCCGGAGCTGAGGCGGCCGCTGACCGCACCTCCGCTGCAAAGCCCCAGGCAACGCTCAAACTTCAGGTCAACGCCGTTGAGCAGACCTGGCTGAAGGTGATCGTGGATGGGCAGAATGCAAGATCCTATGATCTAAAACCCGGTGACCGCCTGGAATTGGAGGGAACCCACGGCTTCAACCTGATGATCGGCAACGCCACCGGGCTGCAGATTTTTCTGAACGAGCGACCGGTGAAAATCTTCGGAAGCAGTGGTCAGGTGGTGAGCCTGAAAATCCCATAAATTAACATGTTAGGTATAACCGCACCGACCACGCCGAAGACTTAACACCTAACCCTTTAAACGTAACCCTTTCATCCAATGCCACAGGACCGACAAAAAATTCTGACGATCAGCGTCAAACGGCTGTTGCGGCGGGGCGCCACCAGCCGGCTTCACAAAATCGTCAACAAAACCCACGGCGCGGATATTTCCATCCTATTCAGGAGCCTGTCGCTCCAAGATCAGCGGCTGCTGTTCGACATGATCGACGAGGTTGAGCAAAAGGGGGTTGTTTTCAGCGAGTTGGATGAAGACCTCTTTGTTGAACTCATCGACGGCATGGATCCGGATGAAGTCGTGGCCATTTTGGAGGACATGCCCAACGATGACGTTGCCGACCTGCTGAATCAACTCCCCGATGAAACCGCCAGCACCCTGCTCAAGCGCATGAAGAAAGAGGGGTCCGATGAGGTCGAGGACCTCATGCGCTTCGAAGACGATACCGCTGGTGGTATCATGAACCCTGACTTTATCGCCTTGAACCAGGAGATTACCGCCAAAGAGGCCATCGAGCGTATCCAGAAAGAGTTTGCCGATGTCGAGATGCCCTTTTATCTCTACGCGGTGGACGAATACGGCAACCTGGTGGGCGTCTGCTCCCTTCGGCAACTGGTGGTGGTCAAGCCCCATACCCCCTTGAAAGCCTTCATGACCACCGATGTCCTTTCCGTGCAGACCCACATGGACCAGGAGGAAGTGGCCAAACTGGTCGCCCGCTACGACATCCTGGCCGTTCCGGTGGTGGACGAAAGCAACCGGCTGGTGGGAATCGTTACCGTGGACGATGTCATCGATATTTTCCGCGAGGAGGCAACTGAAGATATACTGAAAATGGCCGGTGTGGGCGAAGAGTTCGTTGAAACCCAAAGCATCCTCAAAAGCACCCGCATCCGCCTTCCCTGGCTCTTCGCCAGTTGCCTGGGTGGTATATTCGCTTTTTACGTCATCGGACAATTTGAAGAGAGTCTGAACAAACTTACTTACCTGGCCGCCTTCATTCCGGTCATAATGGGCATGGGCGGCAATATCGGCACCCAGTCCTCCACCATCGTGGTGCGCGGACTGGCCACCGGGCGCTTAAATATCCGGGACATCGGGTCGGTGGTGGGCAAAGAACTGAGCGTAGGCTTGATTTTGGGTCTCGTCTACGGCCTGCTCATCGGGTCAGTGGCCCAATTGCAGTACAGCACGCTCATGCTGGCGCTGGCGGTCTGCTTGGCCGTCGTCTGTTCGATGTCCGTTGCCGCCCTGGTTGGATCGTGCGTGCCCATGCTGCTGGCCCGGATCAATATCGACCCGGCCGTCGCCACCGGTCCGTTCGTGACCACCTCCGTCGATATCATCAGCGTCTACTTTTACTTTACCATCGCCACCAGGTTTCTCGGCGTCTGAAATCATGACCAGCCTGAACACACCTGCTATCCTGCTTCGTCGGATCGAGTTTGGAGACTTCGATCTCATCGTCACCCTGTTCACCCCGGCGCACGGAAAGACCAGCGCGATTGCCAAATCCGCAAAAAAGAGCGTCAAGCGATTTTCTGGGGTGCTGGAACCCTTTTCCCGGCTCAAGGTGGTGCTGGCCCAAGGCAAAAGCAAAGGCATGCCGGTGCTCCAGGAGGCCTCTCTGGAAGACCCGTTTTTCAAGATTCGCGAAGACGCCATTAAAACCGTCTATGCCAGCTACTGGTCGGAATTGATCTATTTGTGGATGGCCGATGGAGAACCTCAGGAGCCTCTTTATCGGCTGATCTCGCATGTGCTGGCCGAACTCAACCGTGGTGAGACGCCGGTGGAAGTGCTCAGCATCCTGTTTCAGATGCGTTTTCTGTCACTGGCTGGTTTTCGTCCCAATTTCGACCACTGCCATAGCTGCAAAACCTGCCTGGACCAGATCCGGCATGCGTCGGTGGTCTCGGATCCGTCCACAGGGGGAATTGCCTGCCCGACCTGCGGGATCCCGACCAACGGCCGGCTGAAGATTTCTAAAGGTACGTTGAAACAGCTCATGTGGACTGACGCCGGGAGCCTGGAGCGGGCCGCCCGAGTCCGGTTTGCGCCAACGGCCATCTCCGAGGGGTTGAATTTTCTGGAAGCCTTCGTTCCCTTTCACACCGGCAAGTCCCCGAAAAGTCTGAAGGTACTTCGGGCTGTCCGGCAAACAATGGGTGGCAGGGTAATACCGGTAGCGGCAAAACCATGAGGGTGTGATTTTTTATAAAATAATTACATAGTGTTATGTTTTAGGTGATCAGTGTTCAGTTAAGGATTGGAATCTAGGCAAATCAACAAAACCCATCGACTTCACACTTAATACCTAACCCACTAATTTTTAATGTAAATGGATAATCATGGCAACCCAGACCGACCCAATGACACTGGGCAATATCAGATCGCTGCTGGAAAGCCACCGCATCGACGCGTCGGCGCCCTGCCGCATCGATTTCGGGGGAACCTTGGACATCAGCAGTTTTCATTATCCGCTGAGGCACGTGGTTCCAACCACGGTAAATATCGCCTTGGATCGACGAACTACCGTCCGCCTGCATCCGCATTCCGGCGACCAGGTTCGGATTTCCTCAGCCGGCCTTGCCAAAGCGGAATATCATCCACTAACGGCCCCCTATGATCATCCCCTGGGGCTCATGTTCGCCCTGGCCGACTATTTTCATGTCAGCGGGGTCCATATTGATATCCAGTCCACTTCACCCACGCGCAGCGGGTTGGGGGGGTCGTCGGTGGCTGCCGTCGCCCTGATCGCCGCTTTTTCCAAGGCGCTGACGGCCATGGGCAAAAAAGGAATCCCCCGGGACCGGATGGTGCTTCTGGCCCACGCCGTCGAACAGAGCGTAGCCGGTGTGCCCTGCGGCCTCCAGGACCAACTGGCCGCCGCTTTCGGCGGGGTCAACGCCTGGACCTGGCCGGCGGAACCGGGCCTGCCGCCCTTTACCGGAAACCCCCTGTTGGAGGGTGAAGCGCTTCGTCGCTTGGAACGCCACCTGCTGGTGGCGTACCTTGGCGTCACCCATGTATCCAAGGATGTCAACAGCACCTGGGTCAGACAGTTCATCAGCGGAAACAGCCGTGAAAACTGGCATGAGATCGCCCGCTTGACCAGGGATTTTGCTGGAGCGATCATCCGATGGGACATGCGGGCAGCCGCCGATGCCATGAACCGGGAGACGGCCATTCGCAAGGCCATGACACCGCAGGTGCTGGACGACATGGGCGACCGGCTGGCAGCCGCCGCTGTAGAAGCCGGATGCGGTGCCCGGTTTACCGGAGCCGGCGGCGGCGGCTGTCTGTGGGCCATCGGCGCGGCCGCCACCATGGCAGCCCTAAAGCCGGTATGGGAAAAGCTTCTTTCAGAGCGGCCCACGGCCGGATTGCTCGCCTGCGGTGTAGACACCAACGGGGTCATGTAAACAACCCCGTGGGCGATGGTGTTGGCCCCGTTTGCAGGGTCCGCATCAGCGCCCGGGCGGTCGAATTGGAAAAAGAAAGCCTGCATGTATGACAAGCTGGGTCTTGTTAAACCCCAACGATAATGCTACGTAGATCGCTTATCGGACACCGTGTCATAATCTGGGGATTCCAATCGATTATTAATCTTATCAACCGTTTGACCATCGATACGGACAGTCGAGGAAATACGCATGAATTTTCAGGATGTCATTCTCACGTTGGATCGGTTTTGGGGGCGCAAGGGTTGTGTGGTGGTTCAGCCCTATGATTTGGAAGTAGGCGCCGGAACCTTTCACCACCACACCACCTTGAAGGCATTGGGCCCCGAGCCGTGGGATGTGGCTTACGTCCAGCCATCCCGGCGGCCCACCGACGGACGCTACGGGGACAACCCCAACCGCCTTCAGCATTACTACCAATACCAGGTGCT
This sequence comes from Desulfosarcina sp., assembly GCF_041551955.1. Classification (GTDB taxonomy): domain Bacteria; phylum Desulfobacterota; class Desulfobacteria; order Desulfobacterales; family Desulfosarcinaceae; genus Desulfosarcina. Next base: position 3,298 of record NZ_JBFELV010000105.1, on the reverse strand, counting down.
GCTCAAGCCGTCCCCCACCAACGTTCAGCAGCTCTACCTCCAGAGCATGAAGGCGCTGGGCGTGGACCCGCTGGAGCACGATATCCGCTTCGTTGAAGACGACTGGGAATCCCCCACCCTGGGTGCTTCCGGCTTGGGCTGGGAGGTGTGGCTGGACGGCATGGAGTGCACCCAGTTCACCTATTTTCAGCAGGCCTGCAGCATGGAACTATCACCCATTTCAGTGGAACTGACCTACGGCCTTGAGCGCATCGCCATGTACCTCCAGGGCGTCGACAACGTCTATGACCTGATGTGGAACGACACGGTTTCCTATGGTCAGGTCCACCACCAGCAGGAGGTGGAGCAATCCACCTACAACTTCGAGAAAGCCGACGTAAACATGCTGCTGGACCTGTTCAATCGTTACGAAGCCGAAGCCGGACGGATTATCGAGGAGGGTCTGGTGCTTCCGGCCTATGAGTTCACCCTCAAGTGCAGCCACACCTTCAACCTGCTGGACGCCCGTGGCGCCATCAGCGTCACCGAACGGACCGGTTATATCGCCCGGATCCGGAACTTGGCCCGGGCCTGCGGCATGGGCTACTTGAAGCAACGTGAAGCCATGGGATTTCCGCTCCTGAAAAAAACGGCATGATGGACGGACAGCCAATGGGCGTGGAACGAACATCGAACGTGAAATCGTGATCGAGGTGAATATGGACACCCTACTTCTAGAAATCGGCGCCGAAGAGATCCCGGCAGGATACATTCGGCCAGCATTGGATGCCTTGGCCCAGAACCTGATCAAACGGCTGGACGGGGCCCGCATCGGCCACGGGCAGGCCCTCACCTGCGGCACGCCCAGGCGGCTCACGGTAACCGTGGATCAGGTGGCACCCAAGCAAGAAACCATTACCGAAGACCTCATGGGCCCGCCGGAAAAAATTGCTTTTGATGCTCATGGCAAACCCAGTGTGGCGGCGGTTAAATTCGCAGAAAAAGCCGGCGTGGCAGTCAAACGATTGAAAGTGGTCCAGACGGACAAGGGCCGGTACCTGAGCGCCCGCAAAACCAACCGCGGACAGGCCACCGTCAAGCTGTTAAAATCTATCCTGCCCGAGGTGATCCTGGCCACCCCCTTTCCCAAGAGCATGCGCTGGGCGGATCTCTCGATTCAGTTCGCCCGACCCATCCAGAGCATCGTGGCGCTTTATGGCACGCGGCTGGTTTCGTTTACCCTGGGCGGGCGGATCAAAAGCGGCCGACAGGCACTGGGCCATATGTTCATGAGTCCGGGCAAAGTGACGATCCCCTCCCCGCAGGCCTACGTGCAGACCATGGCCTCGGTGAATGTAGTGGTGAATATCGCCGAACGCAGGCAGATGACCGCAGCGGCCGTGATGGCAGCGGCGGCTGACATGGGTGGACGGGTGCTCCCGGATGAAGAACTGCTGGACATCGTCACCAATCTGGTGGAAACCCCCATCGCCACGGCAGGCCGGTTTGACGACATCTTCCTCGAGGTTCCCAAGGAAGTTCTCATCACAGCCATGCGCGAGCACCAGAAATACTTTGCCGTGATCGACGCGGCGAACCGGCTGATGCCTGGCTTCATCGCCGTCAACAATACCCGCACCCGGAACATGGACCTGGTGGCCACTGGTCACGAACGCGTCCTGCGAGCCCGGCTTTCCGATGCCCGCTATTTCTACACTGCCGACATCAAGGTACCCATAGAAGTCTGGGTGGAGAAACTCAAAGGCGTGCTCTTCCAGGCCAAACTGGGCAGCATGTACGACAAGGTAGTGCGGGTGAAAAGCATCGCCGGCTGGTTGGCCGATGCCGTTAACCCGGCTGAGAAAGAGAAGGTGACCCGCGCGGCTTACCTGTGCAAAGCAGACTTGGTCAGTCAGGTGGTCGGGGAATTTGCCAAACTCCAGGGAATCATGGGGCGGATTTACGCCCAGGCGGCCGGCGAGGAGCCGGATGTGGCCTCCGCCATCGAAGAGCACTACCGGCCGACCCACAGCGGCGGACAATTGCCGGAAACTGAAACCGGCGCCCTGCTCTCCATCGCCGAAAAGATCGATTCCATCTGCGGTTGCTTCGCCGTCGGCCTGATTCCCACCGGCGCGGCAGACCCCTATGCCCTTCGGCGCCAGGGCATCGGCATCCTGCAAATCATGCGCAGCCGGAATATCAATGTCTCACTCGCCGAACTGGTGGAAAAGGGAGTCTCCCTGTTCACCGACAAGCGGACCGAACCGGCGGCCCAAATCGCGGAGGCCGTCTTGACGTTTCTGAAGAACCGCCTCGCCCGTCTGCTGGCCGACGAGGGACGATCCAAAGACATCATCACCGCTGTAACCAGCGTCTCGTCGGACCGTATCCCCGACGTGGAAAGACGGGTTGGCGCACTGGAAAAGCTCAAGGGTGAACCGGGCTTCGACCCCTTGGCCGCGGCGTTCAAACGCGTGGAGAACATCCTTAAAAAGGCCACGGAAACCAGGGCCGATGCGGTCGACCCGACCCTGTTCACACACGCCTCGGAAGGCGACCTGCACGCCGCCTGCCAGCGGGTGACGGCTCAGGTGGCCCGGCTCATGGGCCGGGGGGACCTGGACAGCGCCCTGGAGGCCATCGCCACCCTGCGTGATCCGGTGGACACCTTTTTCGACATGGTCATGGTCATGGCCGATGAAGACGCCATTCGCCGCAACCGCCTGGCGCTGCTGGCATCCATATCGGCCGTTTTCGGGCAGATCGCCGATTTCTCGCAGATATCGACCTGACCCGGACATGCCGGGTCAATTAAGGTATTGGGAATTGGGGCATTAAGGGATTGAAAAGAGATCACAACGGTATTCATTCCTCAATTCCAGAATCCCTCAATCCCACAATTCTATTTTAGGAGGAACCAATGCCCTTCGATCCAAACAAAGACAAGGTGCTTAAAAAATGGAAATGCCCGGAAACCGGGCTGTTGGTCACCATCAATCGCTACGATCAGGGTGAAGCCAAGGTGCAAATCGGCCCCCGAATCCTCAAGAAACAGGACGGCAGCGACCGGGCCCCGGTGAAGGCCGGCCGCCTGACCACTGAAGATATCCTCTGGCTGTATGACATCATGGATGAAATCAAGGATGAACTGACCGACCTGCAGCGACCGACATGACCTGCCAACTGCACCGGGCGGTTGGCGTGGCGCGCACCGCCGCCCTACGATACATTTCACCTCTTCCTGAACGAAAGCATATCTGCGGACCCTTCCGTTCTATATCCAAGTTGGACGTCTAAGGTTCGAGATCATGCGTTT
>NZ_JBFELV010000104.1:0-13340 GCF_041551955.1 Desulfosarcina sp. | reverse complement strand
GGATTTCGTGGATTCCACCGCCGTGGCGCGCCTCAACGGTTACGCGAGCGGGCACGGAGGCAAGGATCAACTGGCGCGGGAGATCGACCGTCTCGGGCTGACTGATGCGGGGAAAAGGGCCCTGACGGATATGCTGAAGCGGAAGTGGACGTATGATCATCAATAGCGGCATCACTCGACGATGACCTTCACGGCATGTTCATCGACACCATTGTTGCCGTAACCAAGAAAATTCCATCGGGCGGTTTCCGGCTGCCGCCTTCCCTGTTCGTCCGTGGCCCGGGCTTTGATCGTGTGCTCAGCGGCCTGGCTGGCTTGCCAGACATACTGCCATTGCCGCCAGGCAAAAGGCTCATCCGGTCCGATAAATTCGGCCGTCTGCCAGTTGGCACCGCCATCGACGGACACCTCGACCTGTTCCACGTGCCCTTCGCCGGCATAGGCGGCGCCCAGCACAACAATTGTGCCCTTTTCCAGGCGCTCACCGGCCAAGGGCTGGGTGATAATGGATTTCAGGGCGATGGCGGTGACTGCATCACCGGTGGCGGGCTTCTCTCCTTTTTGAAAAACCCGATAGACCTGGTCCATAAAAAACCCTTCGAATGGCTTTTCCATCACCGAGATGCGATTGAGCCACTTCACGCAGTTGGCCCCGGTCCACCCCAAGGCCAGCGCCCGCAGCGGGTAGCCGTGCTTCAAGGGCAGGGGGTCACCATTCATTTCATAGGCCAGCAGGGTGGATGACATCGCCTTTTCGATAGGGATGCTGCGCACGAATTTAATCTGGGCCTTACCGAGGGGCGTGTCCATTCCTTCGAAGGCGACATGGGCAGCCCGGTCCGCCAGACCCGCGTCGTTCAACAGGTCCCGGAGCCAGACACCGCCCCAGACGGCATTGCCGACGCCGCCGATGGTCCATGGGTTGCCGGGCGCTTTCTTTTCAAGCAGGGACCGACTGTTCCCCGAGCACTCCAGGGTATTGGCAACCATGGCTTTGGGCAGGCGTTGGAGCTGCTCCAGGCCCAGGTTGAGCTTTTTCTTGACCTTCCCATCGATCGTCAAGGCCCATTTGTCCAAATCAACTGGCACCTCCGGTATCTTGCCCTGGTTGCGGTCGAAAAAAACCGCATTGGGTGTAATCCAAGAACGCAGGCGCACGGCCGGCGTTTCGGCATTCAACGGGCTTTCGGTCATGATTCGCATGGATTGGGTCATTGGTCTGGCCCCCTTTGTTCGGGTTGGGGTTGCATCCCCGACAGTCGATCTGAGCGCCGGGAACGATCCGTCACACCCTCAATTCGGTTGTTTGGTGGACGTGATCTTGAACCAGTATGGTCGCCGAGGCGAACGGATTGCATTGACATCGCCATTATAGGAGCCATGCCCGGCAGGCGTCAATGGCATCGCGCAGATAACCGGTCAATCGCCCGGCATATGGGGCACTTTTTTCACCTTGCCGATGTCATACCCCTCTTGCTCCAAAAACTGAAGTATCTTCAGGTATTCATCGTCGGGAAGCGATCGCGTGCGGGCCATGATCCAAACATAATCTCTTTTGGTCCTGCCCACCACCGTTTTGGAGTAGTCGGTTGCCAAGAGGATGATGCGGTATTCGGCCCTGAAGGGCCAGAGGAACTGCATGTCCCAGACCGCATTGGATGCAGCGTCTTGTACAAAGGCCCGGGGCGTGTAGGTCTTCAGCGGGCCGTCATAGCCGCCCTTGTTGAACGTGAAGGTGGTATGGATGGTCCCGTCTTCGTCCAAGCGATAGGATTCCACGGCGTTGAAGGCATCCGTCTCGATAAAAGTGGGTATGTTGGCAATCACGTACCAGTCGCCCATGAACCGATCCAGGTCCACCTGTCTTACCGTGTGGATCGGCGGCATGGACTGGCAACCAAACAGCGAGAGCAGCATGGTTGCCGCCAGCGTCTGGATCATGGATTTCATAACCCTGCTCCTTTCGGATTGAGTTTTCACCGGCACCACCGACATGCAGGATCGGAACAATCCATGGATGCCGCAAAGACGCGGCATCGTGTGAACGTCGTTGCATGGGGCGGGCCGAGTCATGACAGGAATAGACGGATGGACTCACTACTTAGGGGCAAAGGAGGCCAAAATCCGCCGTTGCCACTGCTCGTTATAGCCGTCTGCCTCCGGGATTCTGCCGGCCGACCGCGCGTGGGGGAAATGGACACGCACAAAGTCCCTGAAGCGCTTGTCGACCACTTGCTGCAAGGGTTGGCATAAACCGTCATGCACCGTATCGTCGACTTCGCTGAAGTCGAAGAAGATGGCCAGGTGGTTGATCAGGCTGTTTCTGGTGTCCACGGGTGCTCCCTGGACATCCAGGGCGTTCATCAGCCGGTTGGCGATTTCTACCAGCGCCAGGCGGATCCGTTGCCGGATCTGTTTTTTGCGTTCGCCGGTCCAGAAAATCCGGTTGCGGTCCATGCTCAGTTCGCACTTGTCGCGGCCCTTGAGGTTGATCCGGCCCACCACATGCTGGCGGGCGCCCTCGGGCAACAGCAGGTCGTCCTGGGTCACGAAGATGCCGTCCTGAAAGACGGAAACACCGCCGGTGGCCGTTTCCAATGCAAAGATACGCGAATCGTGCATTTTTACGCCCAGGTACATGAACCCCTCGGCGTCGTCAAAGGACACCGGGACCACAAAGTCGGAATCCGTGTTTTTGACAACGGCATAGGACAGGGGTTCGTTGCCGAGGATGGTGGAATCTCCCCGCTCGTCGGTAAAACTGACCGGAATCTGCAAAAACCGGATGTTGGTCTTCAAGTAGCCGGTGAATTCTATGCTGCGGCAGTAGTTGATCTTGGACGGCTTCAGGTGAAGGGTCACCTCCGTCCCGGCGGGTGTGTCGTCGCCCAGCGGGCGCACGTCGAAATAATCCTTCAGGCTCGTGATGGTAATCAACAGCCCGGGCGAGGCGTCTTTGCGGGTCTTGATGACGATTTTTTCGGCCACCAGGAAACTGGACAGAAAGCCGATCCCGAACTGGCTGATGAAGCCGATGTCGATGCGTGGATCCTGATTGACGGTTTTGACTTCATCGGACTGATAAAAGGAGATGCCGATGGAAAGAAAGTATTTTTCGAGCCATTGCCGGTCCATGCCGATGCCGTTGTCGCGGATGGTGATACGACTGATGTCGTCGTTGAAGGCAATCGATATGGCCGGCACATAGGCCGCATCGGCCAGTTTGCGCATGCTGCAGGCGTCTACCGCATTCTGGATGAGTTCACGCAGAAAAACGCGCTTGTCCGCGTAAAGCCGGTTGCCCATGAACAGTTGCAGGGCCGCGGAGGTGTCAACGGAATATCTCAGGTCCACCGGTTGATACCCCGCCGGTGTGATTTCATAGATCACATCGGCAAACAGAAACCGCGGACGGATCCGCTGATTGATTTCCTTGAGCCGCTCCTCTACGACGCGTTCGTGGCGTTTCAGGGCCCGGTGGAGTTCCGGGTCGCGGCAACTGATTTTAATGCGGATGGTGGCCGGTAGGTAAGGGTGCGGGCCGACGTCGTCGACCTCGAAGGCATCCATCCACGTCGCCGATGCGGCCTGCGGATGGCCGGGTTGATGGCCGGCAATGGCCATAAAGGTGGCAGGTGACTTCAGCTCCAGCGCTCTGGCGAGGTGGACGCAGGCGCCAATCAGATTCGTATTGATCAGGGTGCCGGCAACGTAGGCGGGTCCAAGAGCGACAGGCGCTGGATCATGGCAGCTAAAATCCTGCATCTGCAGGCATATCAAGGCCAAGATCTCTGCGCGCTGGGCATCCTTGATCCCAAGCATCGGCCAGTTCTGCTGAATCCAGTCGTGGGAGCGGCGCGCCACGCTGCTGTCGGCGGACACGCCGCTGCCATCCATCAGCCCGATGTCGCACAGACAGGCGGCGGCATGCAGAAAATAAGCCTGCCATGGATGGTCGCTCACCGCCTGCTTCTGTTCGTCATCCAGCAACCAGTGCACCAGCCGCTGCAGGATACGATCCGCCTGCGCCACAAGTGTCATCGGCGGCGGCAGGCCAAGCGTGGGTGCATCAATCGCGATGCGGCGGATGGACTGGCGGAGGGTTTCTAACTCCGCCTTCATGTCATCATCGAACGGCTGGGTGAGCATATCCATTGGCCGGCATCCTTTGCAAAGGTCGGTACGATGCTTCCAATATGGGCAGCAAAGGCAAGCGCGTCAAGGTGGGTATGCCTGTCAATCAAGTCTACCGGAACCGGTACCGAACCCGGCAACATGCGCCGGATACAACCGCTGGGCACCTGTTTAAGATTCGGTCGAACAAGTCGGGCCGTCGGTATAATCGATGCCCTTTCGGGCGGCCTGGGATTGGATACACCGGTAGATCTTCGTATCCAGCGGCGGGCAACAGTCTTGGATCGGATGATCCAGGACTGAAATCATGGCAGGGTTTTGGTCAGGTTCTATCTATCGGCCTGGCCTTTCTGACTAACAGGTTCAACCACTTTTCATTTTCCCTGCCAGGCCTCAAGTCACTGGTTTTCCAGCACCTGATGACAGCGAGTTCAGGATTCAGCTTGATCAGTTCATCACAACCGGCCTCATCAAGATCAACAAAGCGTCTCCCATTACGGTCATGTTCACCTTTACCATGCTTGAATGATGCGTACAGGATACCATCCACCTTCATCGATCTTGACAGCTTGAAAATAGCATCTTGCATTTCATCCATCGGCACATGAATCAGAGAAGAGCAAGCCCAGACACCATTAAACTGGTTCTCAAACACAAGGTCCTGAAAGGACAGGTTCAGCACCGCCTGCCCTGTCAGCTTGGTGGCCAGCTTCACCAAAGCTGGTGAATAGTCGAATGCGGTAACCTGGTATCCCCGACTGGCAAAATACAAGGTGTCTCTACCCGATCCACAGCCGGCATCCAGAATGGATGCATACGTTGGCATGTACGTCAGAAAGGGGGTGTACAGCACCGTCATGTTGGTGTTCACGGTGCCATCGTAATACTGTTTGGCATTGCCTTCATAGAAGGCGAGGGTTGTATCCTGTGTCACGTTACCGTCTTGGTGCTTAATGGTAAGTCGTCCTTCTGGATTCGATTCAGACATGTCCACCCCAGTGCTTGATCAAAGATGATTGATTTGATCGAAAAATCAGACCATCCTGCCTACGGACTGATAAAAAAACCCCGTTAAAAACCCAGATGATGTCGAAGCAAAAACGGTTCGGTTCACCCAAACTTTTAGCGCCGGCTGCGCGCCGCAAAAACTCCTAATCGTTATCTTTTACATAATTTTCATCGTCAAATAAATATGAACGATTGATTACACTTCAGTTTGGTCAGTTCAAGTATAGGTCAGGACAGATAACTGACCTGACGCTTCCTCTTGAGCCACCTGGGTCAACCCAATCGATTAGATTGAACGCCGGTCACTCTTCCGAATGGAAGCTGCGAATGATGTACCCGCCGGACTTTTCGTCCGACTCCAGTTCCATGAGTCCGCGGCTGGCCGCTTCGTCCAGCAGGCGCTTGAATGAGCGGAAGCCGTAGTAGGATTCGTTGAATCCCGGGCGGCGGCGCTTGAGTGTCTGCTTGACCATGGACCCCCAGATTTTATCTTCAGAACCGCGCTCTTCGGCCAGGGCCTCCAGGGTCTCCATCACCAAATCCAGCGCAGCTTGGATCCGCGTTTCTGCATCCTCTATGGGAGTGGCCCCGGGAGCCAGTGTTTTACGCCCCTTGGCAGCTGGTTTGCGGGCTGGTTTTTTGGCCTTCTTCTTCTTTCTAACCAGGTCGTCGTAGTAGATGAACTCGTCGCAGTTGGCAATCAACAGGTCTGAGCTGGAATTTTTCACCCCTACGCCGATGACGTTTTTGTTGTTTTCACGCAGCTTACTGACTAACGGTGAGAAATCTGAATCCCCGCTGACGATCACGAAGGTATCCACGTGTGATTTAGTGTAGCACAGGTCCAGGGCATCGACCACCATGCGGATGTCTGCAGAGTTCTTACCCGACTGGCGCACATGGGGAATCTCGATGAGTTCGAAGGCCGCCTCGTGCATGGCCGCTTTGAACTCCTTGTAACGTTCCCAGTCGCAGTAAGCTTTCTTGACCACGATGCTGCCCTTGAGCAGCAGCCGTTCAAGCACCTTGCTGATGTCAAATTGGGCAAAGCGGGCATCCCGCACCCCTAAGGCTACATTTTCAAAGTCACAGAACACGGCGAGGTTGGTCGCCTCCAGTATTTTGCTCATGTTTTCCTTCTTTTATTTTCAATTGTTTACGAGAATTGATCGTTCGCCTGCTTACCCCAAAACAAGGTCTTGCCGCTCCCCACCGGCAAGACCCCGATTTACAAATGCCCAAGGCTCCTTAACTTGACATTATCACCCGTCTGAAATGAAAGGATACACCGATGGCTCAACTTCAAGCAACAAATGATTATACCCTGGACACGGTGGCGATAAATGTCGATGATGCTGACTTGGACCTGGCCGCAGCCCGAGCCATGGCCAAAGCTAAGGCCCGCAGTATGGACAGCAATGCCATGATGCTGTCTTACCACAGCGGGAAAACCGGCGAATTCTGGCCCGCTTACGATTGCGGCGGCGGCGGACGGCCACCCTGGATTGTGTTTGCCGAGGCCAGAGGCTACAACCTGAAAATCGATATCAACAACGGCGAGTATGAGTTTTTCTATCTCCGCTTTTAGGCAGGTGATCGAAAAGCGGATGGTCACGGTGGTGTTCGATCGATAGATGACTCGGGCAGCACCCCCATCACCTTTTCGATCCACTTGTTTTCCCCGTCCATCGAATTTACTATCCTTACGGTCAATCCTCTCTCTTCACAGACAGGAAGAGCGGTTAGACCGGAAGCTTCTCGTTCGGTTGGTCCGCCTTCAGGCGGTCACAACGGTTGACACGGTATCGTCCCCGGCGTCCCCGCCCATCGCGATGCATGAAAAAAGAGACCAGCTGAAACGTGCGTCTCATTGCTATTGACAGGCGTTTGGTATCGACCCGATAATAGTGGATACCCTCGGAGCACCGGCTGCTGTTTTTTTTCGTGCGGCCATGGATGCCTGTCTGCGGGTTCTTGCCAGCCAAACTGTCGTAGGCGCGGCGCCGCCTTACGCACGCATCCACATCCTAATGAAAGGAACCTGCGCATGCCCCACGAAGATGCCGACACCATTGCCCGGGAGATCGCCTTGGAAAACCGGGAGTGGATCGAAAGCCTGGATTATGTGTACGAAAACCAAGGACCCGCACGCATTGTCGAGCTGCTGCGTCATCTTCAGGTAAGAGCCCAGCAGCGGGGCGTGCACATCCATTTTTCCGCCAACACACCCTACATCAACACCATACCGGCGACCAGCCAACCTGCCTTTCCGGGCAGCCGGGAGATCGAACGCCGCATCAAGAGCATTATCCGCTGGAACGCCATGGCCATGGTGGTGCGCGCCAACCGTCAGCATTCGGGCATTGGCGGCCACATCTCGACGTTTGCCTCCAGCGCCACCCTCTATGAAGTGGGATTCAACCATTTCTTCCGAGCCAAAAGCGCCGGCCATCCCGGGGACATCGTCTTTTTCCAGGGTCATGCAGCGCCGGGAATTTACGCCCGCGCCTTTTTAGAGGGCCGCATCAGCGAGACCCAGTTGGAGAATTTCCGACGTGAGATGGCCGACGGCGGGGGCTTGAGCTCCTATCCCCACCCGTACCTGATGCCCGATTTCTGGCAGTTTCCCACCGTGTCCATGGGTCTGTCGCCGATCATGGCCATCTACCAGGCCCGCTTTAACCGTTACATGGAGGACCGGGGCATCCAACCGCCTGACGACCGGCGGGTGTGGGCTTTTTTGGGGGACGGCGAAACCGACGAGCCTGAAACTTTAGGCGCCATCACGCTGGCATCCCGGGAGCGACTGGACAACCTGGTTTTTGTGATCAACTGCAACCTCCAACGCCTGGACGGGCCGGTGCGCGGAAACGGCAAGATCATCCAGGAACTGGAGGCTGCCTTTCGCGGGGCCGGCTGGAATGCCATCAAGGTGATCTGGGGAGACGACTGGGATCCGCTGCTGGCCCAGGACGATCAGGGGCTGCTGGCCAAGCGCATGGAAGAGGTACCCGACGGTCAGTACCAGATGTATTCGGTCGCCGGCGGCGACTACATACGCAAGGATTTCTTCGGACGCTATCCGCAGCTGGCCCGCATGGTCGAAGGCTACACTGACGAGCAGCTGCAGAAGCTGCGCCGCGGCGGGCACGACCCCCAAAAGGTATACGCGGCCTACCAGGCGGCAGTGGCGCACAAGGGCGCCCCCACGGTAATTTTGGCCAAGACCATCAAGGGCTATGGTCTGGGAGAAGCCGGAGAGGGGCGCAACGTCACCCATCAACAGAAAAAACTTAACGAACAGGAGCTGAGGCACTTTAGAAGCCGCTTCGGCATCCCCATCCCGGATGACCAGATCCAGGACGCCCCCTTTTACCGGCCCGACGAAGAGAGCGAAGAGATCCGCTACCTGAAGGAAAGGCGGCAGGCCTTGGGCGGCTACCTGCCGGCGCGCAGCGTGTCGGTACCCATCTTCCGACCACCTGGAAAACCCGTGTACGCCGAGTTCCTGAAAGGGTCGGGTGACCGTGAGGTGGCCACCACGATGGTCATGGTAACCTTGCTGGCCAAGCTGCTGGCGGACGAGAAAATCGGGCGTTATATCGTGCCCATCGTACCCGACGAGGCTCGCACCTTCGGCATGGAGAGCCTGTTCCGCAAGATCGGCATCTACTCCCATGTGGGCCAGAACTACGAACCGGTGGACAAGAGCAGCCTGCTCTATTACAGGGAGGCCACCGATGGTCAGATACTGGAGGAGGGCATTACCGAAGCAGGGTCCATGGCCTCGTTCATCGCTGCAGGAACGGCCTACTCCACCTTCGACATCAACATGGTTCCCTTCTTTTTTTTCTACTCCATGTTCGGGTTCCAACGCATCGGCGATATGATCTGGGCTGCCGGTGACATTCAGGCCCGGGGCTTTTTGCTGGGTGCCACGGCCGGACGAACGACCCTGGCAGGAGAGGGACTGCAGCACCAGGACGGCAACAGCCACATCCTGGCCCTGCCCAACCCGTCCCTGTTGGCCTACGATCCGGCATTTGCCTTTGAGATCGCTGTCATCGTGCGCGAGGGGCTTCGCCGGATGCTGGAGGAGGGAGAAAACCTGGTCTACTACCTCACCATCACCAACGAATTCTACCCCATGCCTGAAATGCCGACCGGTGCAGAAGAAGGTATTCTCAAAGGCCTTTACCGGTTTTCATCATCTTCTCTAAAAAAACCCAACGCCCAGGCCCACCTGCTGGGCAGCGGGGCCATCTTCAACGAATGCCTCAAGGCCCGGGACATATTGGAATCAGACTTCGGCATCGCCGCCGATTTATGGAGCGTCACCAGCTACAAGAATCTCTACTGGGATGCTCAGGACACCGACCGCTGGAACCGACTCAACCCGGAGAAAAAACCCCGCGCCTCTTTTCTTCAGCAGCAGACCGCCGGTGCATCGGGGATATTCGTTGCAGCCAGCGACTACCTCAAGGCGCTGTCGGAAACGATTGCCCGTCATCTGCCCGGTCCGGTAGTTATGTTGGGCACCGACGGTTATGGCCGCAGCGAAACCCGCGAGGCCCTTCGCGACTTTTTCGAGGTGGACGCCCGGCACATTGCCTTTGCGGCCCTTTCCGCCCTGGCCAGAGAAAAGGCCATCCCCATGGCCACGGTAAAAAAAGCCCGAACAGCCTTGAAGATCGACCCCGATCGCATCAATCCCTTGTTTGCATAGAAGACGGAGGCTTTATGATACAGGCAATCAAAGTTCCGGAAATTGGCGAAAATGTTGAATCGGGCGTCGTGGTGGCCGTCCACATCAAAACCGGAGACACGGTGGCCGTGGACGACACCGTGATCGAACTGGAGACGGACAAAGCCTTGGTGGAAATTCCATCTCCGTTTGCCGGCCGGGTAACTGAAGTGCTTGCCGAAGCAGGTGCCCAGATGAACGTGGGCGATGTGATCGCCAGGGTGGAAACCGAAGGTGAGGCGGCCAACGCGAAGGATGATGCGCCGACGTCAATTCACGAGACACAGGACCCGGCATCCGAAAACGAAAGCAGCGACGAAAAGACCTCCCCGGCACCAGCGCCACCGGCACCAGATACGGAGACGGAAGACCTTTCACCCGTGCCCGAGAGCGGCGCAAAGGAACCTACTCCTGCACCGGCGCCACCCCCTTCACGCACCGCCGCACCGGCAGCGCCTTCGATCCGGCGCCTGGCACGGGAGCTGGGCGTGGACATCGTCGACATCAGCGGAAGCGGCCCCGGCGGCCGCATCACCGAAGCTGACGTCAAAACCCATGTTCGACAGCGACAATCGGGGGACTCAATGACTGCCGGTTCCCCCCCCTTGACCGGAACGCCGGCGATGCCCGATTTCAGCCGCTGGGGGAAGATCGACATCGAGGAGATGGAAACCGTCCGGCGGCTGACGGCCCAGAGCACGGCAGCCTCCTGGGCAACCATCCCCCATGTCACCCAGTTTGATGAGGCGGATATCACCGGGGTGGTGGCCTTCATCGACAAACAGGCCCTGAAAGTGGAGAAGGCCGGAGCCAAGCTCACCGTAACGGCCGTCATTACCCGTGTGTGCGCCGAAGCCCTGAAACGGTTTCCGCGGTTCAACGCCAGTATCGACGTCGCCAACCGGCGCATCATCCTCAAGCAATACGTGCATATCGGCATCGCTGCCGATACCCCGCGGGGCCTGCTGGTACCGGTGATCCGCGATGCCGACCAGAAAAGCATCGTCGACCTGGCCAAAGCCATCGGGGACCTGGCCCAGCGTGCCCGCAACAAAAAGGTCAAGCCCGACGAACTGGAGGGTGGCTCCTTCAGCATCTCTAATCAGGGAGGCATCGGCGGGGTGGGGTTTACCCCCATCGTCCTATGGCCCCAAGTGGCCATTCTGGGCGTGAGCCGATCCGCCGTCAAACCGGTTTTTATGAACGACCGCTTCGAACCGAGAACCGTGCTGCCCCTTTCGCTCTCCTATGACCACCGCATCATCGACGGGGCCGACGCGGCGCGCTTCCTGCGCTGGATCTGCGATGGCCTGGAACAACCCATGACCCTTTTTCTCGATTGACACGCCAGTTTTCTGGTAGATTGAATAAGCGGAAACGTTGAATATAAACAAGTGCCTGTTCACAAATGGTAGCTTAAGGTTCAGGTCAAGGCCGCAGCGATGTTGCAACCGCAGGCGTAGCAGCGCTACGTCGAGGATTTCAACAATGCGAGAACGCAGGCCTGAACCTTAAGATGCCGTTTGTGGATGGGCACTGGAAAGTGAGTCTGATCCATGGCTGACAAAAACACGCAAATGGCTGTCATCGGTGCCGGTCCCGGCGGTTACGCGGCCGCCTTTCTGGCCGCGGACATGGGCCTGACCGTCACCCTTATCGATCCGGCGGAAAACCCTGGCGGCGTCTGCCTCTACCGCGGGTGCATTCCCTCCAAGGCCCTGCTGCATATCGCCCGGCTGATTCACGAAGCGGCCGATGCAGACGCCTGGGGAGTCTCCTTTGGCAAACCCAAGATAGACATCGACCGGATGCGGCGATGGAAAATGGATGTGGTCAACGGGCTCACCGACGGGCTGGGACGGCTGGCCACCCAGCGCAAAATTACCCACATCCGATCCTCTGCCGTATTCTCGGACGACCGAACCCTGTCGCTGACCGATGCAGACGGGAAAAGAAGCACACTGGGTTTCGAGCACGCCATCCTGGCCACGGGCTCCCGCTCATCAGAAATAGCGATGCTTCCAACCAGCGACGACCGCGTCTGGGACTCGAAAAAAGCCCTGGATCTGGAATCGGTGCCCCAAACACTGCTGGTGGTGGGCGGGGGTTACATCGGCCTGGAGTTGGGCAGCGTCTACGCGGCCTTGGGATCGGAGGTAACCGTGGTGGAGATGCTGCCCCACCTGCTGGCCGGCGCCGACCGGGATTTGGTTCGCTTCCTAACCAAGACCCTGACGGACCGGTTCAAAGCGATCCTGCTGAACACCACGTTAGCAGCGGCCAAAATCCAGAAAAACGGCGTCAAGGTGACCTTCCAGACACAGGATGAAAAGCCGAGAAGCCAACTGTTTCAACAGGTGCTCGTGGCTGTGGGCCGCCGGCCCAACGTCGCCGGCCTTGCCTTGGAAAAAGCCGGGGTGTCGCTGGATGAAAACGGGTTTGTCCGAACGGACAACCGATGCCGGACCACAGCGGCCACGGTCTTTGCCATCGGCGACGTGGCCGGGCAGCCCATGCTGGCCCACAAAGCCGCCTACGAAGCACGCATCGCCGTGGAAAACATCGCCGGAAAAAATGTGCTCGCCGATCCCGCCGCCATCCCGGCGGTGGTCTTCACCGACCCGGAGATCGCCTGGACAGGCCTCACCGAAGGGGCTGCCAAAGCCAAAGGGCTGGCTGTTGCAGTGACCCGGTTTCCCTGGGCGGCATCGGGCCGCGCCGTCACCCTGGGCCGCAGTGACGGGCTCACCAAGCTGATCATCGATCCGGACACCGAGCGCCTTCTGGGTGCAGGCATCGTGGGACCCGGCGCCGGGGAGTTGATCGCCGAGGCAACCCTGGCGCTGGAAATGGGCGCCAATGCCACCGATGTGGGGTTGACGATTCATCCCCATCCCACCCTGTCCGAAACGTTCAAGGAGGCTGCCGACATCTTTCACGGCACGGCCACCCATTACTACCGGCCGAAGCGGACCAAGAAATAATACCGCTGGGATGCTTTTTACACATTCGTAATATTTGACTTGCATTTATCATTATGCATGATATGGTTTGAAAGTCATAAAGGACTGCCGGTGTTGGCGGTCCGGTTTCTTTCTCAGGGGTTGATCCATTTGTCCAAGTGGCACCTGAAGTCTGAAGCAATGATTAATTTTTTTTATTCGTAGGAGGATGTTAGCATGGCAAATGGTATCGTGAAGTGGTTCAATGACAGCAAGGGGTTTGGTTTCATCGAGCAGGAAGACGGTCCGGATGTATTTGTTCACCATTCGGCAATCAATTCCAGTGGGTTCAGATCTCTCAACGAAGGAGACCGGGTTAGCTTTGAAATCGAGCAGGGTCCCAAGGGACCTGCCGCAGCTAACGTGACTGTGGTCTAACGCTTCGTTTTTCAGTTATTAAATGGCCTTTCGTGTCAACCGGAAGGCCATTTTTTTTTGCCCTTTATTGGTAG
>NZ_JBFELV010000103.1:0-13346 GCF_041551955.1 Desulfosarcina sp. | reverse complement strand
CTGGCGGCGTTCGACGCGGCAGTCGATGCCGGGGTCTGGGGAATCGAACTGGATCTGCGCTGGACCCACGACCGGGTGCCGGTGGTCTCTCACGACCCGGACACCCGGCGCCTGTTCAATGCGGATGCGCGAATCGACCACATGGCCCTGGATACCATTAAAAAACGATTTCCTTCGATCCCGACCCTGTCAGAAGTGATCGACCGCTACGGTGGCCGGCTGCACCTGATGATGGAAATCAAAAACGAACCCTATCCGGCCCCCGCGATTCAGTCACGCCGTTTGCGAAAACAGCTCGAAGCGCTTGCCCCCGGGAAAGATTTCCACCTCATGGGCCTGCATCCTGCCCTGTTCGGCTATTTTGCCTTTCTGCCACCCGGGGCTTTTGTGCCCATCGCCCGGACACGAATCGACCGCTTCAGTCGCATGGCGGCAGCATATCGATGGGGCGGCATCGCCGGCCACTACCTGTTGGCGACCCCTGGGGTGATCGCCCGTCATCATCGGCTGGGTCAGGGTGTCGGAACCGGCTTTGCCGATTCACGTCGCTGCCTGTTTCGGGAGGTCGCCCGCGGTGTGGATTGGATTTTTTCCAATCGGGCGGCGCAGATGCAGGCCATCTGCAGGCGAGCCTGATGCTGGAAGAGGGAAAGTCAGTTGACCGTCCGTCGCTGGAATCCACGCCTCAACTGGAAATCACAAATAACAATGATCAAATTCCGAATAAATCCCAAATCCCATTGTCCAGAATAGGGGCGAAACCAGCCGTCGACTGTCATGCGGGTATCTCACATCGATATTTGGAGCGTCCATATACTTGAGATGATAACGTTTGGAGTTTCGAATGTGGATATTGTGATTTATTTGTGATTTGATTTTTGGTTTTTGTTATTTTTCTGCTAAAGCAGTGCCGCCTGCGCCCTACCCTTCTCCTCATCGACGAAATAGAGCAAAATGGCGCCGGCGGCAAACAGAATCAGCACCGAGGCCATGCTCCATCGGGCGGCCATGGCACCCACCTGGGCCAGATCCGCAGCCGTGGGATCGGCCGGCATGAGTATCCGGCGCATGAGCAGCCCCACTCCGCCCACCAGCACCGGACCGATGATGGCGGCGAATTTGCCCAGCATGTTATAAAAGCCGAAGAACTCTGCCGGTTTGTCCGCCGGGATCAGGCGGGAGTAATAGGAACGGGAAAGGGCCTGGATCCCCCCCTGCACCAGGCCGATGACCACCGCCAGCACGTAGAATTCTTCCTGGCGGGTCATGGTGATTCCCCAGAAGGTGGCCGCCACGTATACGCCGATGGCGATGTATATGCCTTTTCGCGGACCCAACCGCTGCCCCAGCCGGCCGAATACCAGGGCCGCCGGAAAGCCCACGAACTGGGTTATCAGAAGGGCCAAAAGAAGGTCGTTGGCGGCAAAACCCAGGCTCATGCCGTAATCCACCGCCATGCGGATGATCGTGTCCACACCGTCGATGTACAGCCAGTAGGCACACAAAAACAGCAGAACGGTCTTCATGTGCCGCATGCGGCCGAAGGTGTGCTTGAGCTGGGCAAACCCGCCTGACCAGAGGCCGGCGGCGGTGGGCCGCGTCCCAGCTGTTGGCCCTTCAGGCACCCAGAACAGGATGAACAAGGTGAAAAAGCCCCACCACAGGGCCACAGTTAAAAAGCCGATCCGCACCGCCTGGCCCGCATCGGCCAGACCAAACCGCTGGGGCATGGTCACCATCAGCACGTTGATCAAAAAAAGCAGCCCACCGCCCAGGTAGCCCAGGGAAAAGCCGAAGCCCGACACGAAATCCACGTCCTTTTCCCCGGCGACCTCCGGCAGCAGCGCATCGTAAAATATATTGGCGCCGGAAAAACCGATCACACCCAAGGCATAGACCACCACCGCAAAAGCCCATTGCCCCTGCCCCACGAAATAGAGGGCGGCCGTCATCAGCACCCCCAGGTAGGCAAACAGGGCTAAAAAGCGCTTGCGGGCAGAACTCCGATCGGCAACGGCGCCTAAGATCGGTGCGGCCAGGGCCACCAGCAGACCGGCGGCGGCATTACCCAGTCCCAGACGGGCCGTGCTGAGATTGACGTCGACGCCGGCACTCCAGTACTGCTTGAAAAAAACGGGGAAGAATCCGGACATCACCGTAGTGGCAAAAGCGGAATTGGCCCAGTCGTAAAGGGCCCAGCCCCACAAGGCCTTTCTTCGTGATTTCATGATGATCGCACTCCTTCGTGACCCGGGTCATAAATAGGGTGGCATTCTCATACGAACCGGGGCTACCTCCCATGACGGCGCTCATTTTCACTTGAAAAAAGGAGCCGTCAACCGTATCCTGTTAGGAAAGTCGATAAGCGTTCGCAGGTTCAGCGGTTGACGATAAAGTTCGTCTTTGCCGAGGTCTTCGGTGGCCCCATGAACCCTGAACGAAAACGAACGCCCAATGCCCCGTACCCGCTCCTGAAACGGTTAATTCGGATGGATATGAACAGCGAGGCCTCACACCTGCCGGTATTCTTCCCAAATGAGGATTTTGACACGCACTTTAAGGTATTCCACGAGTTGATGTCAAACAAGGTGTTTGAGATCCTGCTGGTGGCCAGCCCTTACGACGCCTATATCCTCGAGGAAGACGGCAGCCTGGCGTCCAAGATCATCAATGAATACCGCGGGCTCAACCTCAGCCGCCCACCGCGGATCACCCAGGCGACCACGGCCACCCAGGCCATGGACATGCTGGCCCAAAAGGAGTTCCACCTGGTTATCGCCATGCCCCACCTGGACGACATGGACGTTTTCGACCTGGGCCAGCAGGTCAAACGCGCCCACGCCGACCTGCCGGTGGTGCTCCTGGCCCACAGTGTCAAAGGGGTCTACCCGGCCCCGGAAGGGAAAGACATCTCCGGCATCGACCAGACCTTCATCTGGTCCGGGGATTCGGACTTGCTGCTGGCGATCGTCAAAAGCATGGAAGACCGCCTCAACGTGGCCGCCGACACCCAGAAGGCGATGGTGCGGGTGATGATTCTGGTGGAGGACTCTCCCTTGTACACCTCCTATTTTCTGCCGCTGATCTACAAGGAGGTCGTCAACCAGACCCAGGAGGTGCTTGAAGAGAGCTTGAACCAGGAGCACCGTCTACTCAAAATGCGCGCCCGCCCGAAGATTCTCGTGGCCGAGAGCTATGAACAGGCCATGTCCTTGTATCGGCAGTACGCCGACTACCTGTTCGGCATCATCTCCGATACCCGTTACCCCAAGGGCGGCAAAATCACGGCCGATGCCGGCTACACCTTCCTTTGTGAAGTCCGTCAGGCGATTCCCGACCTGCCGCTTCTGCTCATCAGCAACGAGCCCCAGAACCAGCAGCTGGCCGAGCGGGTGCCGGCTGCCTTTCTGGACAAGAACAGTGGCGATCTGCTGACCGAAATCCACCAGTTCTTTTTAGAAGCCCTCGGATTCGGTGATTTTGTCTTCAGGCGGCCCAACGGCAGCGAGATCGCGCGGGCGGCCAATCTCAAGGCCTTAGAGGAGATCCTGCCGAGCGTACCCGATGAATCCCTGCTCTACCATGCCACCCGGAACCGTTTCTCCAACTGGATCATGGCCCGCGGTGAAATTGCCATGGCCTCGCGCTTGAGAGAGGCCAAGGCCGACGATTTTTCCGGAGCCGACGACATCCGCCAGTATATCATCGCCCACATCCACGCGCTTCGAAAATGGCGCCAAAAAGGGGTGGTGGTGCATTTCAATTCCAAGGACTACGACCCCGAGATCTCGGATTTCGTTAAAATCGGCAACGGCTCTTTAGGCGGAAAGGCCAGAGGGCTGGCTTTCGTGTCCAACCTCCTGCGCCGGTCGCCCCACCTTCAAGAACACTACCCGGAGGTCACCATCCAGGTGCCTCAGACCTTAGTGATCACCACGGAAGGATTCGACGCCTTTATCTCCCATAACAGGCTTGAACCGTCAGTCATGGCGAACGATTCGGACGACCAGATCGCCAAGGCATTTCTCGGGGGAGAAATGCCCCCCTGGCTGGCGGAGCAGTTGAACCGATTCCTGGAAGCCGTTCATCAGCCCTTGTCCATCAGGAGTTCGGGGCTGCTCGAGGATGTTCACAACCACCCGTTCACCGGCCTGTATAAAACCTACATGGTGCCCAATAACCACCCGGATTTTTCGATCCGCTGTAACCAGTTGATGACCGCCGTGAAGCTGGTTTACGCCTCCACCTGGTTCCGGGACCCGAGGCGTTTCTTAAGCGGAACCGCATACCGGATCCGCAGAGACCAGATGGCCGTGATCATCCAACATCTGGTGGGCAGCCGGCATGGCACGTTTTTCTACCCCGACATCTCCGGCATCGCCCAATCCAACAATTTCTATCCGGTGGCGCCCCTGAAAGCGGAAGACGGCGTCGCCCGCATCGTCATGGGATTTGGCCGGGGCATCCCGGAAGGGGACGCGTCGCTTCGTTTTTCACCGTCATATCCCCAGGTACTGCCCCAGTTTTCCAAGGTGGAAGATATCCTGGCCAACGCCCAGCGTCAATTCTGGGCCCTGGGCATGGAGGGGGTTCCGGACGGCCTCTACTTTGAACGGGGCGTCAATGTGGAAAAGCGCCACGTGGACGATGCCGCGTCCGAAGCGCCGGTGATGCGCTTGGCCGGAACTTACGTGCCTGCGGAGAACCGCCTCCGGGACAGCGTGCACAGCTCCGGCAGCCGGGTGCTCACCTTTGCGCCGGTACTCAAATACGACAGCTTCCCACTTCCCGGGCTGCTCAAGGACCTGCTGGTCTTGGGCCGGGACGGAATGGGCTGCCCCGTGGAGTTCGAATTTTCCATCAACCTGACCGGCAACAGCGGTCACAAGGGGACCTTCAATATCCTCCAGATGCGGCCCATGTCCGCCGGAGAGGATCTGCATGACGTGGAGGTGACCGCTGAGGATGCAGCCCAGGCCTTGTGCTTCACCACCCAGGCCCTGGGCCATGGCCGCAAACAGACCATGGCCGACATCGTTTTTGTCAGGCCCGACACCTTCGACCCGGCCAACACGGTGGCCATCGCCCAGTCCATCGCCGCCGTCAACCAGACCCTGCTCAAGCAAGAACGACCTTACCTGCTGATGGGTCCCGGACGGTGGGGGTCCTTTGACCGGTGGCTGGGGATCCCGGTAAAATGGCATGACATCAATGGCGTCGGTGCAATGGTGGAAATACGCAACGACAGGCTGAAAGCCGACCCATCCCATGGATCCCACTTTTTTCAACACATCACCGCCAACGGAATCCCCTACCTGACGGTCTCCGAAGGCAACGGCGATTTCATTCGTTGGGACAGGCTGCAGGCCTTGACGAGCGTGTTGTCCAACTCGCATCTATGCCATGTCCGGCTGCAGCAACCGCTGGTTCTCAAATGCGACGGCAGACATTCGCGGGCCGTCGTCCTGCTGGAGGAATGCGCGACCGAATGATGCAACGTCTTTTCAAGCTACCGGTGCTGTTGTCGGTCGTCAGCGCCCTGATCGTCGCCGCCTGCAGTCCGTTGGCTCCCCAGCGTCCCGTACCGTCGGCGTTCCAGGCGCCGGAACTGACCGATGCCGAGCAGATCGCCGGTGACACCATGGCTTACCTCATGGAAGTGGTGCTGGGTCGGGCAGGCAACCCGGCACAACGCTCGGCCTGGGCCACCCGGGGGCTCAATCTCCCCCTGGACTTCGACCTGGTGGCCAAACGCATGGATGGCCCGGTGCCCCTGCGTGCGGAACTGATGGTGCTGGACACCAACATACTGGGCCTTTCCGAGGTGCTGTATCACTACGACCGCCGCCTGAATCTTTTCAAGGGAAAAAGAGACAATGACAGCCTCTATCCCTGTGCGGAACTCATGGCCACTCGCCTGTTTCTGGTCCACAAACTCTACCGGGGTGAGAAGGTCGGCCTGGCGGCCATGATCCGCGGCAAAGGGTTGTTTACCCCGGGCAGTCGTGATCCCCGGGAGGCGGAACTGGCCGACATGAACCTCAACGACATGGAATTCAACTTCCTCAAGGCGGTATTTCAATCGGAACCGGCCTTCTTGCGCTATATGGAGCACCCGATGCTTGTCAGCACCTTGCGCAGAATCGGTGCGGTCGAGCAGGACGCCTTCACCCTGTCGGCTGACCAGTCCGCCAACTACCGCCGGTGGGCATGCCCATCGGGAAAACCGCTGCAACGGTCACCGGTGACCATCGCCATTCTGCCGTCCATGAATCCGATGTTCGACTCATCAGCCGGATCGGCCGGGGCGGTGACTCCCTCCCCCGACTATCAGACGATCGTGGATCATCTCAAGAAGGCCATTTTGGGCGAACTGACGAGAAAACGCCTGGACGCCGACCCGAGCGCACCGATCGAACGACTGCCTGTTTTTTTCACACCGCAAAGGCCGATGGCCATCCACCCGGGAAACGCCGGCCGGGTCATTGAAGATGTATGTCCGAAAGCAGATTTTACATTGATTTTATTGGGTAAAAATGTATATCGCGCCATTCATATTGATCCTGAGAACGATATTTATCCCCACGAAAAACGGATCTACCTGGACGTCGACGATATCCGGTATCAACAGATCGACGACGACATCGAGGCCATCGTCGATGCCATCCTGCCGGCATTATCCACTGCCGCATCCGATCCGATCCTGGGACCCAGCGTCCGCCTACCGAAACCGTCGCCCCTGCTATGACCCAAGGCATGATTCTTTTCTAACCGGCCGTTGAAAAACCACTGCGTTTGACCATACGGCATTATCATTCGGCTCCAAACGCTTTTTTATCACTCATCGACTCCGCTTTTTCGCCAAATTTTGCCTTGTCTTGCCTGCGCTCATGGCGTTTTACAACAGCCTGCTAAAGGAAATCGGAAAAACGGCGATACCTGAATCAACGAATCACGATGCCGGCGAAGCGACATTAGCCCTTCGTGCGCATACACCGACTCGATGACACCAGTAAAAGGAGCGCTGTCCATGGAGAAAAAAAAGGAAATCGTCTTTTTCGATGATCTGGGTTTCGGGTGGTTGGTGGATGTAGAGACCCTTCGAAAAATGCGCGACAAGGAGTCTATTCAGCAGATACTGATCCAGCGGTCTCTGGCCGATCTGCTCCGCAAAAGAGAACCCCTTTAAAGCAGGCCCGCCTTTCCGGTTCCGGAACCATTTTCATCAGCATCGCCACCCATCATCACCGCTTAAGCCTCGATGAACTCGGAAAATATCCAAAACCCTCCTAAGGGGATGGGGGGGTGTTGTGCAATCGGCGGCTGATCTTGTTTTCTTCTTGAAAAAAAAAGTGATTGCGCTACTGTGGGGCCCATGAAAAATAAGATCAGCAAAATAGGCTGGATCGTTTTCATAACCATGATCATTGTCCCGTCGGAGGCGGTGTGGGGCCAGGATGCAAAGGCGCCGACCACACTGACGCTGGCCAAAGCGGTTATGTGCGAGGCCATTCAGGAATACGCACCCGCCAATCCGGCCGTCGTTTTTTCCATATACCTGGGGCGGGTATCGTGTTTTACGGAATTCGATCCGGTTCCCGAAAAAACCACCATTCACCATAAATGGTATCAAAATGACATCCTGGTCACAGAAAAGAGGTTGACCATCAACCCGCCCCGCTGGTCTTCGTTCACCAGCGTGCAGCTCAGGGAATCGGACAAGGGACCCTGGCGGGTCGAGGTAACCGATGAAAACGACAATCTCATGCGCACCCTGCGCTTCAGCATAACGGATTGACCCCCATGGACCCGTTGATTCCATTTCACACCGGGCTGCGCTGGCAGGACATCGTTGACATCCTGCTCAACAGCTATATCCTATTCAGGCTCTACGTCCTTTTCCGGGGCACCAATGTGATCCGGATGATCATGGCCATTGCCATGCTCTGGATGATCGAGCGCCTGGCGGTCAACATGGGCCTGATCGTCACCAGCTGGGCCATGCAGGGCATCATCGCCGCCGCCGCTCTGATCGTCATCATCGTGTTTCGCAACGAAATTGCCAGCGTGCTGCAAACCCGCGATTTCAAATCATTTTTCTGGGGGTTTCCCCAGCCTCAAGTCCAAACCCCAGTGGACATTATCGTGGAAAGTGTCTACGAGCTGGCCCGCCGCAAACTGGGCGCGCTGATCGTCCTGCCGCTGCAAAAAGGCATCGAAACGGTGGTGCAAAGCGGCATCCCCTGGCAGGGCAAGCTCTCTCGAGAAATGCTGCTCAGCATTTTTTGGCATGGCACACCGGTGCACGACGGCGCCACGATCGTGCAGGGGGACCAAATCGTGGAAGTCGCCACGATTTTGCCCCTCTCTAAAAAAACCGATCTGCCGGCCTACTTCGGCACCCGGCATCGCGCCGCCGCCGGACTGACCGAGCTGACTGATGCCGTGGTAATCGTGGTTTCCGAAGAGCGCGGCCATGTGACCGTGTTCAAAGACGAATCGATCATCCATATCAAAGATAATATTGAGCTCGACAGGGTTTTGCGCGAACATACCGGCGAGGTGACCCCCACCAATGGCCTGAAACGCCACACGGTTGAGCTGGGTATCGCCGCCATGATCTGTCTGGCCAGCATCACTGGCATCTGGTTCAGCTTTGCCCGCGGTTTCGAGACCCTGGTGTCCCTGGAGGTTCCCGTGGAATTCATGAACCGGGACCCCAAGATGGAGATTTTTGCCGCATCGGCCAGCAGCGTCAGGCTGCAGCTCAGCGGCTCCGGTACGCTGATCAAATCCGTGCGTCCCGAACAAGTGAAAGTCAAACTCAGCCTGGCCAACGCAGTTGCCGGAAGCAATCAGGTCCCCATCGCCCGGGACAGCATCACCCTGCCGCCGGGAATTCAGCTCAAAAAAGTGGATCCCCAGGCGCTGGAGGTCACCCTGGATCTGCCGGTTGAAAAAACCCTTCCGGTTCAAGTGACCTGGACCGGCAAGCTGGCCAAGGGGCTGATCATGGAAGATGTCCGCATGGTCCCGGACAACGTCAAGGTGGTGGGCGGCAGCCTGATGCTCAGGAACATTCAGACCATATATACCGAAAAAATCCCCCTCGAAGGCATCACCACCGGCGGCACCGCAACGGTGAGTTTCGTGCTTCAGCCCTCGTCGTTGAAGCTGGAAAATGGCGTCAGAAACCGCGTTGACGTGATCTATAAGGTCAAGCGGCGCCAGGCGGCCTCATCCTGACACCCGCAACCGCCCTGATCAGTTCCCTGGCCCGGATGTCGGGGGTGCTGACCCGCAACTGCCATCGATTGGACAAAAAGCAGGCAAATCATGTCATTTACCAGTGTCGCCGACACCCGCACCATGCTGGAAACGGCAGGCTACATCTGCACCCGTGAAATAGCCACGGTCGTTTTTCTGGCCGCCCGCACCCAAAAACCGATTCTGGTGGAAGGGCCTGCAGGGGTGGGAAAGACCGAACTGGCCAAGGCCGTGTCCCGAAGCCTCGACCGGGAGATGATTCGGCTCCAGTGCTACGAGGGACTGGACGAAGCCAAGGCCCTGTATGAATGGGAATACGCCAAGCAGCTGCTCTATACCCAGATGGTCAAAGACAAAATCGGTGACGTGGTGTCAGGGGCAGCCAGCCTTTCCGACGCGGTGGACCGCATCGCCGGCCAGGAGGACGCGTTTTTCTCCGAGCGGTTCATGCTGCCCCGCCCCCTGCTGAAAGCCATCCGATCCGATGGACCGGTGGTGCTGCTGGTCGACGAAGTCGACAAATCCGATCCGGAGTTCGAGGCCTTTCTGCTGGAGGTGCTCAGCGACCACCAGGTTACGGTTCCCGAACTGGGCACCCTGAAGGCCGTTCATATTCCCTTCGTGGTGCTCACCTCCAACAGCTACCGGGACATGAGCGACGCGCTCAAACGACGCTGCCTGCACCTGTACATCGATTATCCGGATGCGTCGATGGAGTTGGCCATCGTCCGCAGGAAAATACCCGCCCTGGCCGACGCCCTGGCCAACCAGATGGTGGACGCCATGGCCCGCATCCGCAAGCTGGATCTCAAGAAAATTCCCAGCATTTCTGAAACCTTGGACTGGGCGCACGCCCTGGTTGCCCTGCAGGTGGAAACCCTCTCCCCCCGGGTGGTGGCCGACACGCTGAACGTCATCTGCAAGCACAGAGAGGACGCCCGCCAGGTCAGGGATCAGGCCGAGCAGCTCGCCAATTTTGGTTGAATGGTAAACTTGATTCTACAATTCGTTGCCTGCGCCCGGGCCGCCGAGCTGCGGGTCTCCACCGCAGAGGTGATGGACTGCCTGGCCCAGGTCCGCCTGGTGGACATGCTCGACGAAAAACAGGTGTATGCCGTCCTGAGGGCCAACTTCGCCAAAAGCCGCCGCGAACAGCGCCGGTTCGACCACCTTTACCGTCTCTTTTTTCATGAACTGCAGGTCCATGAGGACGCGGCCGACGCCGACTCCCTGGCGGTGCACAGGGATGCCATCCAAGACAGCATCAAGGCGGCTGCTGACCACCATCCCGAGCTGGCGGCAATTGCCGATTTCATCGCCGGTGATCCAGCGCCTTATCTGCAGCTGCTCCAGCAGCTCCAGACCGAAGGTGACAGCCATCGCCAGGGACTGGGAAGCAACCTGGGCGCACTGGTGCGCCGGTTCCCGGTGCTTCGTGGCCTCAATCGTGCGGCCGAGCTGGTGGATCGCTTTTTGGCCGACCATCGGGATGAGATTCACTGGGAAACCCGTCGGCAGGTCCAGCGGCACCTGAAACGGCGCATCACGGTCGCCCGCGACCTGCTCACTCGTGAAGCGGTCACCGAAACGCCCGTCATCCGCAAGCATGCGACCGGTGACGACCGAAAAAAACCGCTGGGGGACCTTGCCTTCAACGCCCTCTCTCCGTCCGAGGCCATCCGGCTGCGCGAGGCCATCAACAGGCTGGTGAGAAAGCTCAAGGATACAGTGGGTCAGCGCGATGCCGCCAGGAGCCGGGGCGTCATGGATGTCAAAAAAACCCTGCGCCGCGCCGCCCGTTATCAAGGTGTGCCGCTGGAGATCGTCCTGAAGAAAAAGCCTCCGCGCAAAGCACGGCTGGTGGTGTTGTGCGACATGTCTGGATCGGTCTGGTCGTCGGCGCGCTTCATGCTCAACATCCTCTATTCACTGCAGGCGTGCTTCGACCGCGTGAGGAGTTTTGTGTTTGTGGCCGAGGTCGTCGAGGTGACCCGGTTCTTCGACAACCACGGCGTTGACCGGGCCATTGAAAAAGTGCTCACCGAAGCCGGGATCAATTACGGCGCATCCACGGATTACGGGTTGACCCTGCGCCGGTTTCGCCGGCACCATCTGGACGCCGTCAACAAGAAGACCACGGTCATCGTCATCGGCGACGGCCGATCCAACTACGCCAACCCCGAAGGCCGGATACTCGAGGAGATCCGCGAGCGCTGCCGCCGCCTGGTCTGGCTCAACCCGGAAACGGAACCGTTCTGGTATTCGGGGGACAGCGAGATGCGGACCTATCAACCCATCTGCAATGAAGTCTGGCCCTGCCGCAATCTGAATCAGCTCTCCGCATTCGTCAAGAACCTGGTGTTGTGACCAGCAATAACAGCCACGGTGAATGGCTGCACGACATGTTGTCATTTCCGACACGACCCATTAAACAAACGGCCACGGTTTTTAGTGTCTGGCAGACCATTGGAGGAAATGGACAGATTTATTTTTTAATCTTAAGGCCACGCCGATCTGATGACATTGCATGCCGGCTTATTCGAGGGTTTGCGTCACCGTCAGGGTGGCGCCGCCGCGATCGTCGAATTCTATGCTGACGGCGACATCACCATCGAGCAGAGAAATATGGGTCAGCAAACCGTCTGACATCATGCTCTCAAGGGATCTTGCGGTTCGCGTGGTGATGGTTGTCTCGACCATGCCCGCTTGCGAATCGTCGACGTCCAGTTCGGCGTGGGGCGTGTCCGCCACCATGTCGTCGATCATTGCATAGATCTCTTCATCGACGATTCCCCCGGCGCCATGGTGGGCAAACGCCGATACGGTCGCCAACAGCAAACCGATTGAAAGTAAATAGTAAACGGTTCTCATGGGCATCTCCTTTATCGGCTGTGGGTTTTCGTTGACATGGTCTTCCGTTGAACGCGGAAGGCCTGTTGTCCCTGTTATGCGTTGGAAAAATCAAAAAGATTCGGAGACCGGATTCGTATGTGTGGGAAGGCCCGTCAGTGAGGGACGGAAGAACAAACAGGAAACAGTGAGTATATCGTTTTTCAGCCGTATTCATGACGACTTGGCCGCAAAAGAGCAGCGCCGTGTCTGCATGGGGTTTGGATCCAGACACCGCGCCGCCTTCACGCTCTTGCCTTCAAGTCGGAAAAAATGATGATTCGGCCGGATTCCCAGGAATTTAAATGTCTTCTGGGTTTAGACGGTTTGCCGAGGCTTCTTCTTTCTTTTTTGGAACGCCTGTCCGAACGGACCCTTCTTTCCGGAATATGAGCGGCGTATGTAAACTGCCGGCGATCCATCCAACTTCGACGTCTACCGTTGTCCTCGCTGCGGGTAAAGTGGGTAGTCATGGGCACTACCTTAGTAGAACCTATCTCAGGCATCTCATTTTTGGATGGTTTTATTCGGACGCAGGGGAACCATCCTTTCTCGACGATAGGTTCCTTGTCAGATTGAAACTAAGTAAAAGGGATTAGATTGAGTCAGAAATTCTGATTTCTATTTGGATCCGCCGCCGCCCGATCCACCGGAACCGCCACCTGAACCGCCACCTGAACCGCCGCCTGAACCGCCGCCCGAACCGCCGCCCGAACCGCCGCCCGATCCGCCGCCCGATCCGCCGCCCGATCCGCCGCCCGATCCGCCGCCCGATCCACCGCCCGATCCGCCGCCCGATCCACCGCCCGATCCACCGGAACCGCCGCCCGATCCACCCGAACCGCCGCCAGAGCCGCCGCTGCCCGAACCGCCGGAACCTGAATTACCGCTATTGCCGCCCTTGCCGATGGAACCGGCATGTCGACTGGCAGTCTGCCGGGCCGAGGCCTGGTGGGACTGTTTGGCCATCTGTTGACGCAGTTGCTTCATCTCCTGGTGGGTATATCGGTTCTGCAGCGCCTGGCAGAGGGTCTCGGAAACCTCGGAAGAGTGAACGCCCAACCTCGCCATGGTTCGTGTGGTCTGCATGGTCTGTACGGCCAGCTCGGTGTCCTCCGTCTTACTGCGCGTCTGTTGACGGTTCTGAGTCCGAACCTGCAGCTGGGTCGCCACCGCCTCCATGTCCTCGG